>JBBIQR010000093.1:0-15467 GCA_037442245.1 Candidatus Solibacter sp.
CGACAGCAGCTATAAGATGAAGCCGCCGCTGCGCAGCAGTCCGCACCGCGAGGGCCTTCTCTACGCGTTGTCACGCGGCACCATCACCGCCATCGCCACCGACCACGCGCCGCACCCCGGCTCGGAGAAGATGCAGGAGTTCGAGCGCTGCCCGTTCGGCATCATCGGACTCGAGACCGCGATCGCCCTCGCCATCGAGTACCTGGTGGCGCCCGGACGCATCACACTGGCGCGCATGGTCGAGCTGTTCACCACCGGACCCGAGTCGGTGATGCGGCTGGGACGCGGCACGCTCGCCCCCGGCGCGCCCGGCGACATCACGGTGTTCAGCACCGAAGTGGAATGGACCTACGACGTGAACCAGTCCGCCTCGCGGAGCCGCAACACGCCGTTCCACGGGCGAAGCTTCCGCGGCGGGCCGATGGCCACTATCGTCAACGGCGAGATTCGCTGGAAGCGGTAGCGCTCGCGGCCGGAAGCCGGCCAACCGGCAATTCCTGGTTCCATCGGCGTCCATCCGCGTTCATCGGCGGCTCAATCGTGCCGCCGAATCTAGAAGCCGCCGTCGCCCGGCTCGACGTTCGCGTAGAACGCCCGGGTGCGGGGCGCGGCCAGCATCGGCTCCGCCTTCGCCGCCCAGTCGTTATAGTGCGCGGTCTGCTTATGCGCCGCCGGAGCCTCGGCGTCGCGGTACACCTCATAAATCACGAAGCGCGCCGGGTCGTCCTTCTGCTGCAGAAAATCGAAGCGCGCCACGCCGGGCTCTTTCAAGCTCTCTTGCGCGTTGATGCGGGTGGCGGCAATAAACGCGCCGACGAATTCCGGCTTCACCTGCGCCTGAACAATCAGGATGTGCATACATCGCCTAGTGTAGCCCGCGCGCCTGCGCCGAATCCGGCCGATAATAGGTACTGATGTTCCGCATCCTGCTGCTGCTTGCCGCCGTGACCGCGCTGTACTCCCAGGAGGCCGCGCCCGCGCGCCCGTGGCGCCTGGTGTGGCACGACGAATTCGACGCGCCGGCCGGCACGGCGCCCGATCCCGCAAAGTGGACCTTCGACACCGGCAAGACCGGCTGGGGCAACAGCGAGCTCGAAAACTATACCAGCGACATCGCCAACGCCTACCAGGACGGCCAGGGCAACCTTATCATCCAGTCCGTCGCGCAGCCGGACGGCACCTACACCTCGGCGCGCCTCAAGACGCAGGGCCTCGCCGCCTTCGGTTACGGGCGCATCGAAGCCCGCATCCGGATTCCCTTCGGACAAGGCATCTGGCCGGCCTTCTGGATGCTCGGCAACGACATCGACACCGTCCGCTGGCCGCACTGCGGCGAGGTGGACATCATGGAAAACATCGGCCGCGAGCCGAACATCATTCACGGCACCATCCACGGCCCCGGCGGCGCCGGCGTCTCCGGCGCCTACGGCGTCGGCGGGCAGTACACGCTCCCCGCCGGCCGCTTCGCCGACCAGTTCCACATCTTCGCCGTCGATTGGCTGCCCGGCCTGGTGGAGTTTTCGGTGGACGGCGTGACCTACCGGCGCGCCACGCCGGCCGACCTTCCCAAGGGCGCCGCCTGGGTCTTCGATCACCCCTACTTCCTGCTGCTCAACGTCGCGGTGGGCGGCAACTGGCCCGGCTATCCGGACTCGACCTCGCAGTTTCCGCAACAGATGATGGTGGACTACGTGCGGGTCTACTCGCGCGCGCCGGCCGGACCCGTCGCCGACCGCTGAACGGCTCACGCTATCCTGAAAGTCTCGTCATGATCCAAACGGTTTGCGTCTACTGCGCTTCGAGCGACCGCACCGCGGAGGTCTACCTGGATGCCGCCGCGCGCCTCGGCCGCGCCCTCGCCCAAGCCGGGCTGGCGGTGGTCTACGGCGGCAGTTCGCTGGGCTCGATGGGACGCATGGCCGCCGCCGCGCTCGCCGCCGGAGGCAAGGTCACCGGCGTGCTCCCGCGCTTCATGGACGAACTCGAATGGGGCAACCGGGCCCTCACCGAACTGCGGCTGGTGGACGATATGCACGAGCGCAAGCGCCTGATGCTGGAACTCTCCGACGCGGTGGTCGCGCTGCCGGGAGGCTGCGGCACGCTCGAAGAACTCTTCGAGGCGATCACCTGGAAGCGCCTCGGGTTGTACTTCGGACCCGTGGTGCTGGTCAACGTCAACGGCTTCTACGACCCCTGCATCGCGCTGCTCAACCGCACGGTGGACGAGGGCTTCATGAATGAGAAGCACCGCCGCATGTGGAGCGTGGTCGAGTCGCCCGAAGGCGTCCCCGACGCCCTGCTTCACGCGCCCGCCTGGAGCCGCGACGCGCGTAACTTCGCCCGCGTGGAGTAACCTACGGCCGCGGCCAGCGCCATCTCGCTCTACTTCCGCCGACGCCGCATGCGACGCTTCGCGCGCGAATTCGGCGTCACCTCCGCGACCCGCGTGCTCGACGTGGGCGGCGCGCCGGAGACCTGGGACCTGCTGGACGTCCGCCCGCGCGTCACCCTGCTGAACATGCCGCGCACCAAAGAGGAAATGGCGCGCGCGGACACGTGGGTCGCCGGCGACGGGCGCGCCCTTCCCTTCCCCGGCGGCGCCTTCGACATCGTCTTCAGCAACTCCGTGATCGAGCACGTCGGCGATGCCGCGAGCCAGCTTCGCTTCGCCGCCGAAATCGCGCGCGCCGGGCGCGCCTATTGGGTGCAGACCCCCAACCGGCGATTTCCCGTCGAGCAGCACCTGCTCACTCCGCTCATTCACTGGCTGCCGCGAGCGTGGCAGCGGCGCATCGTGCCGCGCTGCACCGTGTGGGCGTGGCTGACGCATCCCGCGCCCGACCGGCGCGCCTTCTACCTCGACCACTACCTGAACGATGTGCGGCTGCTGGATGCCGCACAGTTCGCCGCGATGTTCCCGGGCGCGCACATCCACCGCGAGCGCTTCCTCGGCTGGACGAAATCCCTGATCGCGGTTTACAGGAGCGCGGCCAGTTCCGCGAGCGACAGCCGCCCGGTGTAGATCGCCATCCCCAGCGCCGCCCGGACATTCATCGCGAGCAGCGCGCGCACGTCGTCCATCGTGGTGATTCCGCCGGCCGCGGTGATTTCGTGCGCGGTCGCCGCCCGCAGGCGCCGGAACCAGGCGAGGTCGGTCCCCTGCATCATGCCCTCTTTGTCCACGTAGGTGCAAAGGAAGCCGGAGCAGTAGGGTTCGAGCGAGCGCAGCATTTCCTCCGCGGCGAAACCCGTCGCCTCCTGCCAGCCCTTGATGACGATCCGCCCGCCCTTGGAATCGAGCGCGATCACGATCCGCTCGCGCCCCACGGCTTCGACGAGCGACGCCAGCAGCGCGTCGTTGACCCCCGTCCTGGTGAACGCGCTCGTGCCCACGATCACCTTGCGTGCGCCCTGCTCCACGAGCGCCCGCGCCCGCTCGACATCGCGCACGCCGCCGCCCACGCGGGTAGCCGCCCGCGCGGCGATGTGGCGGACCAGTCCATCGTTCGATCCGCGTCCCAGCGCGGCGTCCAGGTCGATCACCTGAATTTCGGGAAACGCCGCAAACTTCGCGATCATCTCGTCGGGGCTTTCCACTTCGAGCGCCTTCTCGCGCCCCTGAACCAGTTGGACGACTTTGCCTTCCATCAGGTCGATGCAGGGCACGATCATGCCGCCACCCGCACCGGGATGCCCCGTTTGGCCAGTTCTTCCTTGAGTTGATTCACCGTGTAGGTCCCGTAGTGAAAGATGCTCGCCGCCAGCGCGGCGTCGGCGCAGCCTTCGGTGAGCACGCGCACGAAATGCTCCGGTTTCCCCGCGCCGCCGCTGGCGATCACCGGGATGCGGGTGGCCCGGGAAATCGCGCTCGTCAGCGCGCAATCGAAGCCGTCCTGCACGCCGTCGGTATCCATCGAGGTCAGCAGAATCTCGCCGGCGCCGAGCGCTTCCCCGCGCGCCGCCCACTCGACCGCGTCCATGCCTTCGTCGTCGCGCCCGCCGCGGGTGTAGACGTGCCATTCGCCGGGCGCGTGCCGCCGCGCGTCGATCGCCAGCACCACCGCCTGCGCGCCGAACTCGCGCGAAAGCTCCGTGATCAGTTCGGGACGCCGCACCGCCGCGGTGTTCACGCTCACCTTATCGGCGCCCGAAAGCAGAATGCGGCGCGCGTCCGCGATGCTGCGGATGCCGCCGCCGACCGCCAGCGGGATGAACACCTTGCGCGCGGTCCGCGCCACGACACCGGCCATGATCTCGCGCGCGTCGCTGGAGGCGGTGATGTCCAGGAACACCAGTTCATCGGCGCCGTCGCGGTTGTAGCGCTCCGCCAGTTCCACCGGATCGCCGGCGTCCCGCAGGTTGACGAAATTCACGCCCTTGACCACGCGTCCGCCGGTCACATCGAGACACGGAATGATCCGCTTGGCTAACATGCTCCCTCCAGGAAATTGCGCACGATCGCCAGCCCCACGGCGCCCGATTTCTCCGGATGGAACTGCACGCCGGAGATGTTTCCCGCCTCCAGCGCCGCCGTGAACCGCGCGCCGTAGGTGCACGTGGCGCTCGCCATCGCGTTCTCCGGCACGTAGTACGAGTGCGCGAAGTAGACGAACGCGCGCGCCGGCAGGTCGCGCACCAGCTTCGACTCCGCGCGCGGCGCCAGTTCGTTCCATCCCATGTGGGGCACCCGCGCATCCGCGGCGAACCGGACCACCGCGCCCGGAAAAATCCCCAGCCCGCGCTCCTCGGGCGCTTCCTCGCTGCTCTCGAACAGCGCCTGCATACCCAGGCAGATGCCCAGGAACGGCACGCCCGCGCGGAGGCGCTCCACCAGGGTCTCCCGCACGCCCAGCGAGTCCAGCGCGCGCATCATCTGGCCGAAGTGTCCCACGCCGGGCAGCACGATCCGCTCCGCCGCGCGCAAGCCGGCGGCGTCGCGCACCAGCGTGTACCGGCAGCCGATTTCATCGAGCGTGTTCTGCACGCTGCGCAGATTGCCGGCGCCGTAATCGAAGATCGCGATCATAACAATCCCTTGGTCGAGGGTAACTGGTCCTTCAGCCGCGCGTCCTTCGAGCACGCGTACTTCATGGCGCGCGCGAAGCACTTGAAGATGGCTTCGATCTTGTGGTGATTCGAGCGGCCGTACATCACCCTGGCATGCAGGTTCGCGCCGGCGTGATTCACGAAGCCGCCGAAGAAATCTTCCACCAGTTCGGTCTGCAAATCGCCCACCAGCCGGACTTTCACCAGGTCCCGGTACACCAGCGCCGGGCGCCCGCCCAAGTCCACCGCCGTCACCGCCAGCGTCTCGTCCATGGGCAGCACGAAGTATCCGGCGCGGTTGATGCCCTTGCGGTCCCCCAGCGCCTGCGCGAACAGTTGCCCCAGCACGATGCCGGTATCTTCCACGGTGTGATGCTGATCCACGTCCAGGTCGCCGTCGGCGTGCAGGGTCAGGTCGAAGCCGCCGTGTTTGGTGAACAGCTCCAGCATGTGATCGAAGAAGCGGATTCCGGTGCGCACGTCGTAGCGTCCCTTGCCTTCGATCTTCAACGCGCCGCGAATGCGCGTCTCCTTCGTATGGCGCTCGATCCTCGCGCTTCTCATGAGGGCAGGACCTCTTCCAGATAGTTGATGTCGTCGATGATGGCGTACGCGCCGATTTCGTGAAACAGGAAGATCAGGTCGATGTAGCGCGGATTCGAGGGCGCCGCGATCCCGATGAACGGCACCTTCGCCGCGCGCGCGCTGCGCGCGTCGTCCACCGAGTCGCCGATGTAGAACGCCGCCTCCCCGGCGGCGAGGAGCCCGTCCGGCGCCGGCTTGTGGTTCGCCACGTCGTACATGCCGATCACCGGCTCGAACGTCAACTCCGGCGCGAAGCGGTTCAGGGTGAGCCGCGCCTCTTCCTTCGGACGGCCGGTGAACACGGCGAAGCGGTATTGCTCTCCCAGCCGCTCGAACAGTCCGGGACGCGCCACCCACTGCTCCCGCAGGATCAGCCCCGGGTTCCCGTCCGCGCCCATGAACAGCGCTTGAAAGTGCGCTTTCACTGGGGCGAACTCCGCGTCGCAGCCGGCGGCCTTCACCATGTGGTGGGAGAGAATCCAGTCGTCGTTGAACCCGCCCCGGTTCTTCAGCTCCTGAATCTGCTCATTGGTGGGACGGGTTCCGGTGAAATGCGCGACCGTGCGCGCGATGGTCTCGCGATAGCTCTCGGTCACGTCCACCAGGACGCCGTCCATATCGAATACCAGCAGCGGCTTCGTCATCCCTTCCAGATCTCCTCGAGCGCCGCCAGCAGCCGGCGCGTCTGTTCGCGGGTTCCCACCGTGATGCGCACGCACCCGGCCGCCTCGTAGCTGCGGTCGCGCACCAGGATCGCCTGCTCGCGCAGCCGGTCGCGCACTTCGATCGCGCGGCCGCCGAAGCGCCCCAGCACGAAATTCGCCGCGCTCGGAATGTAGGTGATCCCCAGCTTCTCCAACCCCAGGCAGAGCAATTCGCGCGCCGCCAGCACTTCGGCCACGTAGTTTTCGATGTAGCCGGTGTCCATCACCGCCGCCTGCGCCGCCAGCACCGCCAGCGAGTTCACGCTGTACGGCGATTGCGCCTTATGCAGGTACTCGATGTTCGCCGGATGGCTGAAGAGGCAGCCCAGCCGCAGCCCGGCCATCCCGAACACTTTCGAGAACGTGCGCGACACGAACAGATTGGGCACGCGATCGATTTCGCCCAGCGCGGTGACTCCACTGAATTCGTAATACGCTTCGTCGATCAGCACCGCGGCTTTCTTCGCCCGCGCCAGGATGCGCTCGATCGCGTGCAGCGAAATCCCGGTCCCCGTGGGATTGTTCGGATTCGAGATCAGGATCGCGCGCGTCGCGGGTCCGATGGCGTCCAGCACCGCCTGCAGCGGAAACTCCATCTCGGGCTGCGGATACGCGATGTCCACGACCGTCGCTCCCGCCACCTCCGCGTAGAAACGGTACATGGCGTACGCCGGACGCAGTACGATCACTTCCTGCCCGTCGTCGACGTAGGTGTTGATGAACACCTGGATCGCTTCGTCGGTGCCGTTGGTGAAGACGAAGTGCTCCGGCGTCACGTGAAAGTAGCGGGCCACGGCCTCGCGCGCCGCGCCGTACTCGGGGTACACCGCGAGATCGGCCGCATTCACCTGCCGGGCGAGCGTCTCGATCACCTTCGGCGAACAGCCCACGGTGTTCTCGTTGAAGTCCAGCCGCAGCTTGTCCGCCCGCCCGGCCGTCGGCGGATGATAGGGCGCCATCGCCACCACCGCCGGACGCGGGCGGATGGCTCCCTTCGGCAGTTTCGTCATGCGCGCCTCCGCGTTTGCGGGGCGATTCGCGCCTCGACGCTGCGCGCGTGCGCCTCGAGCCCTTCGGCACGCGCCAGCGTGGTAATCGCCGGGGCCAGTTTCTCGAGCGCCGCCGCGGAAAGCTCCTGCACCGAAATCAGCTTCACGTAATCCATCACGGAAAGCCCGCCCCGCTGCCGCGCCGCGCCGCTGGTCGGGAGAACATGGTTCGGTCCCGAGGCGTAATCGCCCGCCGCCTCGGGACTGAACGGTCCTACGAACACGCTTCCGGCGTGCCGCACGCGCTCCAACAGGGACGCGTCCGGAATGCTCAGGTGCTCCGGTGCGAACCGGTTGGAAATCTCCACCGCTTCCTCGAGCGAATCCACCACCACGATCGCCGAATTCTTCGCGATCGACCTGGCCGCCACCGGCGCGGTCGGCAGCACCGCAAGCTGCCGCTCGAGTTCCTTGGCCACCGCGCCCGCCAACCGCTTCGAAGGCGTCAGCAGCACCGCGGACGCGTCCAGATCGTGCTCCGCCTGCGCCAGCATATCGGCCGCGATGTGCCGCGCGTCGCCGCCGGAAGCGATCATCAGGATCTCGGTCGGCCCGGCGATGAAATCGATCCCCACTTCGCCGGCGAGGAGTTTTTTCGCCGCGGCCACATAGATATTGCCCGGCCCGACGATGCGGTCCGCGCGCGGCACCGTCCGGGTGCCGAAGGCGAACGCCGCGATCGCCTGCGCCCCGCCCATCTGGAAGACGTGTTTGACGCCGAGCAGGTGCGCCGTCGCGTACACCTCCGGCACGGCGCGCGGCGAAGCCACGCACACGTTGGGCACGCCCGCCACCTGCGCCGGAATCACCGTCATCATCACGGTGGAAGGCAGCGGATAGCGGCCCGCCGGAATGTACGCGGCCACGGTATCGAGCGGCCGCACGATCTGCCCCAGCCGGATGCCGGGACGCGCCTGCGCGCTCCACTCCCTCGGCATCTGCCGGGCGGCATAGGCGCGGATGTTGGCCGCCGCGGTCTCGACGGCGGCGCGGAACTCCGCGCTCACGCGCGCCGCGGCGAGTTCCTTCTCCGGCACCCGCACGCCGCGGCGCGCCAGACCGTCGAACTGCCGCGCGTACTCCATCAGGGCAGCGTCGCCGCGCCGCCGCACCGCGTCCAGCATCGGACGCACGGTGGCCTCGGCTTCGCTCAACCGCGCCGCCTTGCGCGCCAGCAGGCGGCCCACGTCTTTACTTGCGAGGATCCGGATCACAGCACAATCTTGTTCAGCGGATATTCCACAATGCCCTGGCCGCCCGCCTGCTTCAGCCGGGGAATGATGTCCCTCACGGTGGACTCATCGAGTATCGTGTTCACCGCCAGCCACTCTTCGTCGCTCAGGTGCGAAATCGTGGGACGCTTCAGCGCGGGCAGCACGCCCAGCACCGCGTCCAACTGGCTCTTGTGAACGTTCAGCATCAGCCCCACCTTGCCCAGCGCGTTGATCGCGCCTTCGAGCAGCATGCGGATGTCTTCCAGCTTGCGGCGCTTCTCCGCGTCCGCCCACGCCCCGTGATTGGCGATCAGTTGCGTGTTCGATTCGAGCACCGTATCGATGATCTTCAGCTTGTTGGCGCGCAGGCTGCTGCCCGTCTCGGTCACTTCCACGATGGCGTCGGCCAGCACCGGCGGCTTCACCTCGGTGGCGCCCCAACTGAACTCGACCTTCGCGCTCACCCCGTGGCGCGCCAGGTACCGCGTCGTCGTCGCCACCAGTTCGGTCGCGATGATTTTGCCCTCCAGGTCGTGTACGGTGCGGAAGCTCGACGCCTCCGGCACCGCCAGCACCCACCGCACCTTGCCGAAGCTCTGCTTGGCGTAGATCAGGTCCGCCACCGGCACGATCGAAGCTTCGTTCTCCTCGATCCAGTCGCGTCCGGTCAGCCCCGCGTCCAGGATGCCGTCCTCCACGTACCGCGCCATCTCCTGCGCGCGAATCAGCATGCACTCGATCTCCGGATCGTCGATTCCCGGAAAATACGAGCGGCTGCTGGTGGTGATCTGAAAGCCGGCGCGCCGGAAGAGGTCGATCGTCGCGTTCTCCAGGCTGCCTTTCGGAATCCCCAGTTTCAGTTTCACTGTTTTCCTCCGTAGACCGCTTTGGGGTCGTACGTGCGCGCGTCGCGCACCTTCCATACTCCGTCCTCGAGCCGGCGGAAGAAGCAGCTCTGGTAGCCTTCGTGGCACACGCCGGGCCCCAACGCTTCCACCTTGACCAGTACGGCGTCCAGGTCGCAGTCGGTAGAGATCTCCTTCACCACCAGCCGGTGTCCGGAGCTCTCGCCCTTCAGCCACAGCTTCCTGCGCGACCGGCTGTAGAAGGTGGCGAAGCCGGTCTCCACCGTTTTTTGAAAGGCTTCCTCGTTCATGTAGCCCACCATGAGAACGCGGCCGCTCTCGTGGTCCTGGATCACCGCCGTGACCAGTCCGTCGGATTTCGCAAAATCGAGATTCATCGCTTCAGCAACAAAAAGCCCGCCAGGCTCGGGTAATCCCTCGCGGCGGGCGTCCTTTCCAGTTTCGATTGCGGAGTGTTCAGGACAGGACCCGTCGCGCGTGGGCATGGTGGTGATGATGGTGCCGTGCGACGAGAACCAGTGCCATAAATTTCAATGATAGCAGATTCGCCCCGGCGCACCACAATCGCCGCGATTTCCGGTTACAGTAGCGAATGATGCCGCGCACCTCACCGCTCCACCGCCGCCTGATCTGCTCCCTGCTCCTCTTCACCGCCGCGCTGCCGTTGCGCGCCGCGGAAACCGCGCTCGACCGCTACGTCCGCAAACCCGATCCCACGTACCGCTTCGAACTCGTCAAAACCATCCCCGGCAAGGGCTACACCATCTACGTCATCGATCTTACGTCCCAGACCTGGCGCACAGCCGCCGACGTCTCCCCCACGGTGTGGAAACACTGGCTCACTATCGTCAAGCCGGACCGCGTGGAGGGCGCAATCGGATACCTCTTCCTCACCGGCGGCAGCATCACCTCGGCCGCGCCCGATAAGGCCGACGCCTCGTACATCGAAACCGCGCTTGCCACCCACACGGTCGCCGCCGAACTCCACGGCATTCCCAACGAGCCGCTCCGCTTCACGGATGAGAATCGCGAGCGCAAGGAGGACGAGATCATCTCCTACACGTGGATGAAGTACCTGCTCACCGGCGATGAAACCTGGCCGCTCCGCCTGCCGATGACCAAAGCGGCGGTGCGCGCGATGGACACCATCACCGCGTTTATGGCCGCGCCGGAACGCGGCGGCGTCCGGGTGGAGAAGTTCCTGGTCAGCGGCGGCTCCAAGCGCGGCTGGACGACATGGGTCACCGCCGCCGTCGATCCGCGGGTCGCCGCCATCGCTCCCGCCTCCATCGACACCCTCAACCTCGAGAAGGCCTTCGTCCACCACTGGAAGGTCTACGGCTACTGGTCACCCGCCATCAAGGATTACGACGACGCCGGCGTCATGGACTGGATGAATACGCCCGAGTACGCGCGGCTCATGCAGATCGAGGACCCCTACAGCTACCGCGACCGGCTCACCATGCCGAAGTACATCGTGCAGGCAGCCGGCGATCAGTACTTCCTGCCGGATTCCTCGCGCTTCTACTTCGATGGGCTCAGGGGCGAGAAATACCTGCGCTACATCCCCAATACCGATCACAGCCTGCGCAATACCGACGCCCGCCAGAGCCTGCTCGCCTTCTACGAAACCATCGTGAAAGGTTTACCGCGCCCGCAATTCACGTGGACGTTCGAACCCAACGGCGACATCCGGGTCGCGAGCAAGGATAAGCCCGTAGCCGTGAAACTTTGGCAGGCAGTGAATCCCGACCACCGCGATTTCCGCCTGGAAACGCTCGGCCCCGCCTACAAGGACACGGCGCTCGAAGACCGCGGGGGCGGCATCTGGCTCGCCCACGTCCCTCCGCCCGCCAAAGGCTGGACCGCGTACTTCGTCGAGATGACCTACGCCAATCCCGCCGGCGGAAAATATCCGCTCAAGTTCACTACCGGGGTCCGCGTCGCGCCCGACACCGAACCGTTCCCGGACTACGTGCCCAAGCCGCACGCCGCGCCGCACTGGACCAGGTGACGGCGCGCGGCGGGCGTCCAACCGTGCCATCCTGTTAGTTCATGCGGGCCGTGATCGACTCGACCCCGCTGCTGGTGCGCAGCGCGGGAGTCAAGAACTATCTCTATTACTGGCTCGACCACCTGCGCCGCGCCGCGCCCGCGGGCGACACCATCGATACGTTCCCCGCGCTCCCGAATCTGCCCGCCCTGCGCCACGATGCCAGCATCGCGGGACGCGGCCGCACCGTGGCGGGACTCGCCGCGCTGGCGCTCTCTAATTACACGCCGCTCCCGGTGCTCGACTTCTGCGCCCGCCGCGCCGACCTCTTCCACGCCAGCGTGCTGGTGCACCGTCCCCCGTCGCGCGTCCGGCTCACCGCCACCATCCACGACCTGACCACGTTCCTGATGCCGGAGCTGCACCCCGCCGCGAACCTCCGGGCGGAGCGCTCCTTTGCCGAACTGCTGCGCCGCGCCGATGGCCTGATCGCGGTCAGCGAGTCCACCCGCGCCGACGCGGTGCGCGTCCTCGGGCTGCCGCCGGAAAAGATCACGGTGATCCACTCTGGGGTCGCCGATGCGTTTTTCGATTGCACGCCCGAGTCCGCCGAAGCCGCGCGGCGGCGCTACGGCCTCACCCGCCCGTTTGTCCTCTTCATCGGCACCATCGAGCCGCGCAAGAACCTCGATCTGCTGCTCGACGCCTTCGCAGCCCTTCCCGCGGACCTGCGCCGCGGCTTCGACATGGTCGTCGCCGGGCCGGTCGGCTGGCACTCCGCCGGGACGGTCGAGCGGCTGCGCTCGGTGCGCTATCTGGGCTACGTCCCGGAAGCCGATCTTGCGCCGCTCACCGCGGCCGCGACGCTGTTCGCCTACCCGTCTTTGTACGAGGGCTTCGGCTTCCCGGTGGCGCAGGCGATGGCGGCGGGAGTCCCGGTCCTCACCTCCAACGTCTCTTCGCTACCGGAAATCGCCGGCGATGCGGCACTCCTGATCGACCCGCGCAGCCTCGCCGAACTTTCCGCCGCCCTCGAGCGCCTGCTCGCCTCGCCGGACCTTCGCGCCCGCCTCGCCGCGGCCGGACGCATCCGCGCCAACCGGTTCCGGTGGCCTCACTGTGCGATCCAGTCCCTCGATTTCTTCCGCAAGACCGCGGGATAACAGAGGCCTGCTATCGCTGGTTAGCAGCGAAGTACACACGGTACTTTCCGCCGGTACCTATCATTTAAAAAGATAACTTGTACTTCGCTGCGCCGCTTTGGTTAACATGCAGAGGTAGCCCGGAGATTTGCCATGCCCGAAATCGAAACCCCGCAAGCCGAACAGAAGACTCTCGCCCAGCGCATCGCCCAAGGCCGCATGCCGGCCAGCGAAGCCCTGCGCTATGCCATGCAAATGGGCGATGCCCTGAGGAAACTGCACGATAGCGGCCAGGCACACGGCGCACTGACCCCCGCGCACATTCTGCTCACCGGCGCCGGGGCGGACATCCTCCCCGCGTCCGCCGATCAGTCCGGAGCCGTCAACTCCTATACCGCCCCCGAACTCCTGCAGGGACGCGCCGCCGACCCCAGAAGCGATATTTTCTCCTTCGGCGCCATCCTCTTCGAGATGCTCACCGGCCGCCCGGCGTTTGAAGGCGAGGCGCGCACCACGCTGGCGGCGAACATCAACGCCGCCCCCACCCCAAGTTCCGGCAGTCCGGCCGCCGACCGCATCATCGGCCCCTGCCTGGCCAAGAATCCCGATTCGCGCACTCCGCGCATGCAGAAGCTTCTCCTCGAACTCAAACTTCTGAGCGTCGCGGCGCGCCGCGCCGAAGCCGCCGCCGTCCCTTCCAAGACGGAAACCGTGTCCAGCGCCATCCGCTCCGAAATCCACCTGGTCGAATCCCGCCTGACCGCGCGTCTTGCCTCCCACGAACAGCGCGTCGCGGAGATGCAGCAGGCCGCGATCGAGGCGCTAAGGGCCAACACCGACGCGCTGCGCGCCGAATCCGCCGATATCGAAACCCGCATCGCCGCCCGCGTCATCTCCCACGAGCAGACCATGACGGAAATCCAGCGCTCCGCCACCGACGCCGTCGGCACGCTCAAGGATCAGCTCATGAGTATCGGCACGGACGTGGCGGCATTGCAGGACACGCTCCGCTCCCGTCCTTCCGAAGCCGAAATCAGCGATCACATCATGGCGCGCGTCGGCCAGGGACTCGACAGCGCCGCCGACCACATCAACCGCGTGGAAAAGACCCTCGAGGACCTGCGCAACCACACCGCGCACTTCGAGCGCAGCGTGGCCGCCGACCTCGTCGATATCGAGCAGAATATGAAGCTGAACGCGGCCGCCATCGAGAGCGCCCGCACCGCCATGTCGCAGACCGATGACCTGGTCGAACGCGTGGTCGAAGCCCTCGAATCGCTCCAGACCGCCGTGCTGGATCAGTCCGAGCAGCAGCAGGACCGCTCCACGTTTGCGGTAAACTAATCCGCGACCGGCGCCAACGCCATGGCCGCACTCCTCCCAGACCCGGAACCGGTCGCCGTCCTGGCCTCGCAGCCTACGCTGGCCGAAACCCTCGGCCGCGAGCGTCTGCCGCTTTCCCGGATCCTCGCCTACGCCACGCAAATCGCCGGAGAGTTGCGCGAAATGCACCAGCGCGGCGCGGCCCACGGCGAGGTCTGTACCGCCGGCATCCTGCTCGGTCCCGGCGGCGCATCTCTGGCTCCATCCCGGCCGTATGTGGTGCTCTACAAGGCGCAGAGCGATATCGAGGGCTGGGGCAACGTGCTCTGGGAGATGCTGACCGGGAGCGGCATCCCGGCGCGCTGCAACCTCGCGCCCCCGCCGGACGATTCTCCGCGCCACGGCCCGGAATCGGTGCTCCCCTCGGCGCAACTCCTGGCGCTCAAGTGTGTCACCGAGTTGCCCGCGCGGCGTCCGTCCATGGTGCAGATTTACACCGAGGTCCGGGTGTTGTCCCTGCTGGCGCGGCGATATCAGCTCCACGAGGTACCGGCGCCGGTTCCCGCCCCGCCGCAACGTCCCGTGCCGGAACCCGCCCCCTCCCGGCTTGCTTCGCTTGCCCGCTCGCTGTTCCGGAAGTAGATGGAGTAGGGCGGGCAGTGGTTTGCGGCGCGCTGGTTCCGAAGGCAGGCCAGGAGGCCTGCGCTACGGTTCGCAGTCTGATACGATACCGGCGGGAGTTCTCATGGCATTCGATTTCACCAGAAGGCACTTTTTCTTCGGTTCGCTGCTGGCCGGCGCGGTCCCGTCCGCCGGTTTCGGCAGCACGCCTTCTCTCAAAGCACTGGGCTACAAATCGCCCAACGAAAAACTCAATATCGCTTCCATCGGCGCCGGCGGCAAAGCCGCCAGCGACATCGCCGGCTGCGCGCCCACCGAGAACATCGTCGCCCTCTGCGACGTGGACGACGTGCGCGCCAAAGCCGTGATGAACCGGTACGAGAAGCTGCCCAAGTACAAAGATTTCCGCAAGATGCTCGACAAGGAAGGCGACGGCATCGACGCCGTCATCATCGCCATCCCCGACCATATGCACGCCACCGCCGCCATGCACTGCATGGCCCGCGGCAAACACGTCTACACCCAGAAGCCGCTCTGCCGCACCATCTGGGAAGCCCGCCAGCTTCAGGAGGCCGCCAACCGCTTCAAGGTCGCCACCCAGATGGGCAACCAGGGTTACTCCAACGAAGGCACCCGCCAGTGCGCCGAGATGATCTGGTCCGGCGCCATCGGCGACGTCAAGGAAGTCCACGCCTGGACCGACCGCCCGTGGTGGCCGCAGGGCGTCACCGAAATTCCTCCCGCCGACGCCGTGCCCTCGACGCTCGATTGGGACATGTGGCTCGGCATGGCCGCGCCGCGCGATTTCACCAGCGGCGGTGCGGCCTACGAGCACAACCAGTACGGCCACTTCTATCAGCCCTTCAACTGGCGCGGCTTCTTCGATTTCGGCTGCGGCGCCCTGGGCGACATGGCCTGCCACAT
>JBBIQR010000094.1:0-15445 GCA_037442245.1 Candidatus Solibacter sp.
CACTCACATTCAAACCATGCGGGAACTCCTCGAAGCCGGCGCCGCCCAGCCCCGCCTGACCGCCTGGCTGCTGGGCGCGCTCGCCGCCATCGCGCTCCTGCTCTCCCTGATCGGCATCTACGGTGTAATCGGCTACTCCGTGGCTGAGCGCACGCGCGAAATCGGCATCCGCATGGCCCTCGGCGCGGACCGCTCCGGGATCCTCGGGCTCGTCCTCCGCCAGGGACTCGCGCCCGCCGCCGCCGGCATCGCCCTCGGCCTCGCGGCATCTCTCGCCCTCACCCGCCTGATCGCCGGCCTCCTCTACCGCGTCAGCCCCGTCGATCCCCTGACCTGTATCGGAGGCCCGATAATGTTCGCCGCCGCCGCTCTCCTCGCCGCCTGGCTCCCCGCCCGCCGCGCCACTCGCATCGACCCCATCGACGCCCTCCGCGCCATGTAACACCGCCATCTCTCACGCGCGCCGGCACGGATGGTCCACAATGATCCTATGGAGATCGATTCATGACCCTTGCGGCCGCATGCCGCTCCGTCGTAGCGGTTCTTCTGCTTGGTGCGCCGGTGCTCGGGCAGAACACACTCGCGCCGTCCCCGCCGATGGGATGGAACAGTTGGGACTCATTTGGCACCGGCGTCACCGAAGCCGAGGTCAAAGCCAATGCCGACTACATGGCCAAATACCTCGCCGCCCATGGATGGCAATACATCGTCGTCGATATCCAATGGTCGGAGCCGAATCCCAAGAGTCACGGTTACCGTCCCGATACCGAACTCGTGATGGATGATTATGGGCGCCTGATCCCCGCGCCGAATCGCTTTCCGTCAGCCGCCGGCGGCCAAGGCTTCAAACCGCTCGCCGACTATGTGCATGCGAAGGGCCTGAAATTCGGCATGCACATCATGCGCGGCATCCCGCGCCGCGCCGTCGAGCGCGACCTTCCGATCGCCGGCAGCGCGCACAAGGCCTCCGAAATCGCCGCCCGGAACTCCATCTGCCGCTGGAACTCGGATATGTACGGCATCGACCTCGCCAAACCTGGCGCGCAGGATTACTACGACTCCATCGCCAAACTCTACGCCGAGTGGGGCCTGGACTTCATCAAGGCCGACGACATGTTCGGATTCGGCGAGGGCGGCGACCACTCCAGCGAGATCGAGGCGCTCAGCAAGGCGCTGCGCAAGACCGGCCGTCCCATCGTGCTCAGTCTCTCCCCCGGAACCCGCGACCCGAACAAAGTGGCGCTCATCGCCCGGTACGCCCAAATGTGGCGCATCTCGGGCGACTTCTGGGATCGTTGGGCGGACCTCAAGCGCCAGTTTCCCAACTTCACGAAATGGAACCCCTATGTCAAGCCCGGCAACTGGCCCGATGGCGACATGCTTCCCCTCGGCCACATCGGCATCCGCGCCGAACGCGGCGACCCGCGCATGTCGCTGCTGACCCACGAGGAGCAGCGGACCCTCATCACCCTCTGGTCGATCGCCCGCTCACCGCTCATGTTCGGCGGCCATCTTCCCGACAATGATCCCTGGACCCTCGACCTCATCACCAATGACGAGGTGCTCGGCGTCAATCAGAAGGCCGTCTCCAGCCACGAGTTGTTTACCCGCGGCAACCAGGTCGCCTGGATCGCGGAATTGCCTGGTTCGGCCGCGAAATATCTCGCGATCTTCAACATCGGTGACGAGCAGAGCGAAGACATTAAAGTCAACTGGTCCGATCTGGGGCTGCCGGCGGCCTGCACCGTTCGGGACCTCTGGGCGAAGCACGATCTCGGCGCCAAAGAAATCGGGCAGACCTTCCAGGTTGCGCCCCACGCCTCGGCCTTTTACCGGATCACGCCCGCCGGCGGCAAGGCCTTCATCGACTACTTCCTGCCCATGCCCGTCCGTGGACGCCTGAGGAATGACGTGTGGGGCGCCGCCAACGTCCTCCCCCGCGATCCGGAAAATGGCCTCGAAGACCCGGACATCAAGCAGTGGTGCTACTGGGACGGCCAGATCCTCAAAGCCCCCGATGGCCAGTACCACCTGTTCGCCAGCCGTTGGGACCAGGCGCGCGGCCACAGTGGTTGGTCCGGTTCCCACGCCGTCCATGCGGTCAGCGCCAACCCCATCGGGCCGTACAAAGATCTGGGCATGACCTGGCCTGAGAACCAGGGCGGCAAAGGTCACAACGTCACCGCTCTCGCGCTCCCGGACAATCGTTATGCCGTGGTGGTGAGCGAAACCAGGCCCGGCGACGTTTTCGTGTCGAAGTCTCTCGACGGCCCCTGGGAGCAGCTCGGTTCGATCCAGGTCGATGCCAACGGTTTCAATGCGCGCGACGCCCGCATGTCCAACGTCAGCGTCATGCTGCGGCCCGACGGCAAATTCGAAATCGTCGCGCGCTCCGGCGCGATCATGATCAGCTCCGATGGCATCCTTGGTCCCTACCGGTTGCAGGGCCCCAGCATTTACCTCGGCATGCCCGGCCTGCCGGCCCGCAATCTGGAAGATCCCGTGATCTGGTACAGCGGCGGCATGTACCACATCGTGGTGAACTGCTGGAGCGAACGGAAGGCATTCCACCTCACCTCGCCCGACGGCGTCGGCAATTGGAAAAACCGGGGCATTGCCTACGACCCGGCTACGGACTTCGTCCGCTACCAGGATGGAACCGTAAACCACTGGGACAAGATGGAGCGCCCGTCCGTGCTGATCGAAAACGGCCACGTCGCCTACTTCACCTTCGCCGTGCTCGACGTGCCTAAGGATCAGGAGAAAGGCAACGACAATCACGGCAGCAAGGTCCTGGTGATTCCGTTCGACGGCGCGGCGCTGGATCGGGATCTGAGAAAACTCGTGGACCTGGAAGCGAGATAGCCGCATCCGCGGCGCACCGGCCGGTTTGCCGTTCTGAAAATGCCAACCGCAAGAGCGAGACGTCAGACGGCCGTCATCCGATTTCGTTCGAAGCCTCAATCCGCCACGCACCGGACCGAAAACGCCCTCGTCTTCTCGCCCCCGCTCTGCCGGAACAGCCTCCGCTTGCCCTTCGCAAAGTTGTAGAACACGGCGCTGGTAGGACCATCCTCCGTCGCCGTCCAGTAAAACCCGTGCGCCTCCAGTCGCGCGAACCGGCCATCCAAATCGCGCCCGCCGCCGGGCAATGCGCCGAACCCGGAAGCGCCTCCCGTCAACAGCGCGCCGTACGCGGCCTCGCCGCCGCCGTACAGTTCCGCCAGGTGCCGCCAATCCCCGTCGCCCGGCAGATGCCATCCCTGCCCTATCGCCTGGCAGGCCCGGCCCGCCGCCTCCCACGTGTATAACCGCCCGTACTGACGGCAGTTCCCTTCGTAGCAATAGGAGCCTTCGACGGGAACGTCCAGATTGCGCGCCGTCCAACGTTTCCCGTCCGCCATCCGATTCGATAATCGGCCGCCGCACGAGGTCATGGCCCCTCCGGCCAGACAGACCGCCCACGCCAGTACTACAACAACGACACGCATTCGTTCCGTATTCTAACAACGGCCGGGAGCGCACCCGCCGCCTGGAACTCACCCCCGCGCCGCTACCGGGCGCGGTATGGAATGATCTGGTACCCATGGTTTCAGGTCCGCGCGTTGATGGTGCCGTTAGTGACATCGCGTGTGGTGGATGGATGGAACTGGGACCTGCGGGCGTTTGTGTTCGTGTACGTACGGCGGGGCTGCGCGGCACGGTATGCTGGCAGCACTTAAAAAGGTGCTGTAATGGGAGCGGGTCTATGCTCGACATCACGAAGGACATTCAGTCACTGACCACGTTTCGCCGCCGCTCGCGCGAGTTTCTGAAGCAGATCAAGAAGAGCAAGCGTCCGGTGGTGCTTACCGTCAAGGGGAAGGCTGCAGCCATCGTACAGGATGCCGAAGCCTATCAGCGGCTGCTGGATATCGCCGCCCAGGCCGACGCGGGCGAGGGCATCCGCCAGGGCCTGAAGGACATGAAGGAGGGCAGAGTCCGGCCCGCGCGGGAGTTCTTCGTGGATTTTGAAGAGCGGCATGGCCTACCTCGTTAACGTCGCATTCCGTGCGGAGCGCCACGCTACGCTCATCTTCGGTGCGATCCATGCGGAACACTCTGGCGCTGCGATCAAGTGGTACAGGGGCCTCAATGAGGCGATTCTGAGCCTCGAAGAACTGCCGAATCGCCGTCCGGAAACGCCGGAAACCCCCAAGCTCCGGCATCTGCTCTATGGCCGTAAGCCCCACGTCTATCGTGTGATCTGCCGCGTCATGGAGAAGAGCAAGCGGGTTGACGTACTCCACATCCGGCATGGGGCGCGGCAGAGGTTCAAACGCTCCGGGGTCACGTGATCTATGCCTCCACCTTCCAAGCACGTTCAGCCGGTGCATTTTGAACACTTTGATGGGCTGCAGTTTGAGCGTCTCGTGGTCGCATATCACGACGCGTCCCAGGCCGGTTCCCGTTGAGCGACGATGATGCGCTTGCCCTGATGGCGAAGCTCTTCGATCGTCCCGCCTTCTACACGCCGATCCACGCAGAGAGCAATTTGGGCGACTTCAAGCAAGCAATCACCGATACGATACAGGCGCTAGGCGCCGGCATCTGGAAAGCGCGCGACGGGCATGTCTTTGCCCGCATTCCCTCACGGCAGCAGCTAAAGGACGAGGGCTTACGCAGAAAGGTGCAGGCCGTCGAGAAGGCCCTGGCAAGATTGCGGGCGCGGTTCGACGAATTGGTGCGCGAAGGTATCGTTCGCCATTGTGGCAGCCGGCAACCGGCGTGCCCGGTGTATTTCATGCCGGCGCCCGCCTGATCGCCGCGCTCCGCGCCATCTAACCTCCAGCGCCCGCTCGGCGGCCGGCGGAAGAACGCCCAGTTTCTGTTCTGGCGGAGAAGAGCGCCCGTCGCCGGCAGCGATGCCTTCACGACCGTCCCGCGCCCGCTCCCAGAGCGGCGAGAACCTGGTCCAGTTGCTCGAACTGCTCGCCTGTCCCACCCGTACTCCCGGAAGCGATGGCATCGTCGAGAGCTTCTTTTGAAGGATAGAGGTCGTGCATTACGACAAGCGTCTCGCCGCCTCTTTCTTCGAAGGTCACCGTGGTGACGGCCCCGCCTTCATCCCCTTCGTCTTTCGTCCAGACCAGGCGCGAGGGCGGAATCACTTCGACGTACCTGCCAAAGAATGCCATCGGCTGCTCCGAGGAAGCGTGACGGAACACGAAACGGTACGTCCCACCCGTACGAACATCGGCCTCGCAGGAAACGAAGGACACTCCACACGACTTCGGCACCCACCACCGCTGGATCAGTTCGGGCCTGGTCCACGCATCGAAGAGGATACGCGCCGGACCCTGAAAGGTCCGGGTCACGACCAGCTCGCGCTCGGACTTCCGTTCCACAGTCGTGCCGTTTGCCGGCTTGATTTCACTGCCTTTTCTTTCGTCCATCGGCTTTTTCCTTTCGTTTCAATTCCTCGACAAGCTTGTCCAGCTCGTCGAAGCGGGCGGCCCAGAGCTGGCGGTGCCTTTCGATCCATGCCGCCTCCTCCTCCAGTCCGCGCAGGCCGAGCTTGCAGGTCCGCACCCGCCCGGCCTTCTCCGTGGTGACCAGCCCCGCTTGCTCCAACACGCCGACGTGCTTCTTCATGCCCGTCAGGGTCATGCGAAACTTCCCGGCAAGGTCCGTGATCGAAGCGTCCGCGCGTCCAAGTTGTTCCAGAACGCCGCGCCGGGTGGCATCCGACAGCGCCGCGAACGAAGCATCGAGGACAGTCTCTGGATACTGAACCATGTGGTTCAGTATATACCGGCGCCGCGCCGCCGGCAAGTCGCCCTCAGATCTCCCGCTCTAACTCGAGCGTCTCGACCAGCCGCCGGGCGAAGTCCACCGGCGACGGCCGGGGCTGGCTGCTGCGATGAACTTCCAGCGCCCATCGCGCCTCGTCCACCTTTCGAACCATCGCTCGCGCCTCATCGAACGACGAGGCTCTTCCGGCATACGAGCACTCTCCCTGGTGAACTTTTCCGTCCCGTAACGCCGCGGGAAGCTGTTTGTTGCACCGGCACGGAGCGCTGTCGGATACCAATCCACAATAGTTTCGTGTGAACGAAACGATCGCGGATCGGGCGTGCTGCAGCCGCTTGCGGAAGAGATCCGCCGGGACGTCCAGGACCATCGCCGCCTCGGGCCCGGGCAGTTCCATGATTTCGCCGAGCACGTAAGCCAGGCGGTGCGGCCGGTCGAGGCACTGGAGCATTCCGAACGTGCAGCCGATCTTGACTTCCTCGATCAGCAGCAGCCGTTCCGTCTCAGCCGGCGCCTCCAGATCCAGTCCACTGGTCAGACCTTCGGCAAACCGCTCAAAGCTCAGGTGCATCCGCTCCACCGGACTCTTCTTCACATCGAGAACATAGTTCACCGCGACCCGGTAAGCCCACGTCTTCAGCTTGCTGCGGAAATCGAACTGAGAAAGCCGGGTGACCACGCGGACGAGGATTTCCTGCGTTGCATCCTCGGCGTCTTCGCGATTGCACAACATGCGCAGCGCGAGGCCGTAGATGTCGCCCTGCAGCGCTCGCGCGAGGTTATCCAGAGCATCGCGATCTCCGTCGAGTGCCCAGCGGGCTTCATCTTCCAGCATGGTCGTACCAGCATAACGCCCGCCGTTCACACTGAGTTCCCCGCCGTCGTCCAAAGAAGCGCAGGACCCATCATCATGACCAGACGACAAGCCGTAAAGGCGGCACTGCAGGCAACTTCGGCGAGCGCTCTTTCCGCTCAGGTTTCCCCTCTCACCGAACTCTGGGTCAACCCCGCGACTGGCGCCGACGCAGACTCCGGAGCCAGGGCTTCACCGCTGCGCACCCTGGCCGAGGCGGCCCGCCGCGTCAACCGGAGCACGGGTAGCGGTGCGATGACGATCGTTCTCACCGAGGGCATCCACGTCATCCACGAAACCACGCTCCTGAAACCCGCGCAGCGTTCCTTCACCCGGGCGGCCCGGCTCACCATCCGAGCCGAAGTTCTGCCGGACGACCCGGACTGGAACATCGGCCGCATGCCGGCCCTGATTCACGCCATGCCCCTCCCGCCTACCTGGAACGGCCGCCCCGATCCGCTCGGCGGCGCGGCCAACGGGATGCTCGTAGAGACCAGCCACGTCTCGATTCGGGGATTGAAAATCCTCGGCCTGCCCGTGGTCGAGACGCCCAAACCCGGCATGAAACGCCGCCTGTACTCCATCGCCCGCCTCGACCGGAAACTCGAAGATCTCGAAGTCGCTCAATGCCTCTTCGCCGGCGATGAAATCGTGGCCCCCAACCACGTCGGCATCATTGCCCAGGGAAACGGCCTCGTCGTCCACCACTGCCTGTTCCGCGGATTCATGAAGGATGCGGTCGTCTATTGGACGCCGGGCAGCACCGGCCATGCCATGCGGAACTGCTTCTTCCACGGTATGTACGGCAGCACCGTTTGGACCGCCGGGGTCGCCGGCGACCTTGATTATCGGAACAACATCGCGGACAGCGCCAGATACGTCTGGATTTACCAGGCCGGGGCCTCGGCTCAGTCCGATGCTGGAGGCGGTCGAGCGCAGTTGCCGGCTCAATCGCCGCGGGAGCGGACACACTACCAGGTTGCCGACAGCCTCTTCGCGCACAACACCAGGCTCGCCGGGACTGGTACCGGGGCGCGGATCGAATTCGCGGACATCGACCCGTCCTTTCTCGATCTCTCCGGCACCAGGATCATCGACCGCGCGGTGATGGTGGAAATGGATGAGACCAGGCGCAACTACCTGCATCCTGTAGCCGGATCGGAAGCGGCCAAGATCGGCGCAGGATTGTTTATCGAGAAATCTCGATGAAAACGAACAGGGACGCCGCAACACTTGCGGGCAAGTTCACCGGACTCGCCAGCGCGATGGCAGGCACGTACGACTGGAAACCGGCCGAGGGCGTGCGTGCCGCCGGCGACGTCTTCAACTGAATCGTCATGGAAAACGGTATGCTCACGAGCACCTCGGCCAGTCCATCGCCTACGCCCGGTCGAACGGTGTGGAGCCGCCTTGGTCGCAGTTCCTCGCCGAAGATCCGCCCCAGCGTCCCCGCGTCCTCTTCCTCGCCGTCCAGCACCGCCAGCAGCCGTTCGGATTGCGTCATCGCCGCCAGCGCGTCGCCCGCCTGCGCGATGCCGGTAGCCTGTCTCCCGTCCTCCCCCAAGGACTCGCATCCACGCCCTCCGCGCCATCTAACCTACAGCGCCCGAGCCCCCTATCCACACCCTGCCATAGCTTCTTCCCGGGCATCTCTCACGGTCGGACACTACGCGTCAAAGTGGCACAATGAAGGCGAGTGCGCGCCAGTTCAGTCGCTTCCAAAACCCGCTTTGAAGCACGTACGAACCGAGGTCCAATCGGACTCAGAAAGCCGCCCAATCAGGCGCACTTCACGCTGCAGCAACGTCACTGCGAACAACCTGAAGAAGGATGGCTGGCGAAGTCCCGCCTGACGCCAGTCGCGTAGTTCGCAATCCGTGGGGAGCAATTCTATCGGCTGCTGGGTTGTGATCAGGCCAACGATCACATCAGGCCGGTGGCGATGGTATAGTTCGGTCGAGAGCACCACGGCCGGTCGGATCTTCGTCGTATCTGCACCTGGAAAGGCGCCGATTACGACATCACCTGGCTTCAATGCCCTTCCCGCTCCTGCTTCTCAAACCGTTCGAGAGATGCGATTGTAGCATCCCGAAGATCGTCGTCCGACCAGGAATCCGACCAATCAACAGGCCGCCCACCCGCGAGGTTCGCAAGTTGCTGCGCCCAAATCAGCACTTTCCCGGCCTCTCCCGGCGGCAGCATCCGCACAACTTTTATCAGCGATTCCTCGTTGGCGCTGAGAACCATGGCCTTCATCCCTCGTTTCCAGTTTAGCGCCATCAGGCCTCAACGTACTTCACTGCGGGGACATGGAGGCCCCGAGCCCATGAAACGTGGGCGGACGCTTTCTTAAAGATGATAGTCCCCGCTGCGCCGCTCACTCCGGCTGTGCGCCGCTTTCGGTCAGGACCAGTCCGCTGGGCAGTTCCTCGCCGAAGATCCGCCCCAGCGTTCCCGCGTCCTCTTCCTCGCCGTCCAGCACCGCCAGCAGCCGTTCGGATTGCGCCGTTGCCGCCAGCTTCGCCCGCACGCTCTCGCGCGTCGCCTCCGGCAGGTCGCGCGTGGCGTCGCCCGTGCGCCGCGCCATCGACGCCAGCGCGTCGCCCGCCTGCGCGATGCCGGTCCCCGCCCCCACCCACCGCGCCACTACCGCCGGCGGCACTACCAGGTTGATCGGACCGTAGAACAATTTGCGCGCCCCCAGCCGCGAGAGGCACCACAACTCGCTCTCCTTGAAATCGCCCGCCTTGATGCGCTTCACCAGCGCGTCGCCCAGCTCTGTCTTCACCCCGAGGGGCAGCAGTTCCAGGCTGGCTGCCGTGCGCCACATCTCGCGGAACAGCGACGAGTTCACCCGCGGCGGTTTCTGCTTGCCCCGCGGCAGCAGGAAGCCGGAAATCCTCTGGTACACGTCGGTCTGTTGATTGCGGTTCAGCCCGCCGGCGACCCGCCCCCAGAAGATCCACCAGTCGATCTCGCACTGCACCTGGTTGCCGTAGGTCAGCCCGGAGGCGTAGATGCGGCGCGTCTGCTCGATGCGGAAATCGTCGCCCGGATACCCGAAGCCGGGGCGCAGGCAGAAGCCCGCCAGGTTCAGCCAGCGCATCTCGAACGCCGGGCTTTTCTTGCGTCCGTCCGCCGCGGCCAGGAACGCGTCCGCCATCTGCCGGATCGCCGCCAGCGGCCAACTGTTCTTGCCCAGCCCCATGGTCTGCTCGAGCTTCGCGGGCAATTCCTCGGGCGCCACCGGCGCCTTTCCCGACACCGAAAACGTCTGCGCGATCAGTTCGAGCGACGCTTTGAGCGCTTCTTCGCTCACCACCGCCGCCGCCTTACGTTCCGCCGGTTGCGCCTCCGCGCTCTTGCGCAGCGCGAACTCCAGCCGCCAGCGGTTGTCGCTGATTTTCGATTCGCACCAGCTTTCCAGCGTGCCGATCTCCGTCAGACGCGCGCCCAGTTTCACCGGGATCAACCGCTCCTCGGCTTTCTTGCCGAAGCGGATCACGGCGTGCAGAGGCGCGTGCGTGTGGAGTCCCTCGTCCGCGGCGCCCAATTCCACAACCTCCCCCAGCCCTTCGCCCGAGCGGGTCAGCGAGCTGTACAAGCGGAACGACACCGGACGGTTGGCCACCAGTTGCAGCGCGTCGTTATCGATCTCCACCGCCGCGCCTTCCTCGGCGCCGCGCGGCACCAGGCACACCGCCGGGAATCGCCCCTCGCGCGCCTCCCCGATCCCGATGTAGTAGGTACGCGGCAGCCCGCCGCGCACCAGCACTCCGCTGCCCGTCGAACGCACGTAGCTGTAGTACGCCGCGCCGCGCGCTACCGCCAGGTCCAGGTCCACGTTCTCGAAGATCTCGGGACGCTTGCCGTACCACTGGCCCACCACATCGGCGACGCGGTCGCGGAGAATTTCCGGGATAAAGAAGCCGCCGTTAAAGAGGATCGCGTCCGGCACTTCGCCGGTCGGTTCGAGGAATTCATTGAGGTGGCGCGTGACCGCCGGGTCGGTGACATAAGGCAGACCGAGTTCGCGGAACAGGCTGCGCTTCTCCTCCTTCGGCTTCTCGCCGCGTTCGGTGAACGGCAGGAAGCCTTCGAGCGCGAGTTCCAGCGCCTCCTCGCGCCGGATTTCGGTGCGCAGCGATTTGCCGATGAGCGAAGAGCCCGCGCCCAATACCGTGATCTCCACGCCCGGCAGGTTGGGATCGTTGAGCAGCCGCTCCTTCGCCGCCGAACACTGGCGCCGCAATCCGCTGCGCTGCCGGATGCTGAGCGGCACCCCGAGCTTGGTCTCGACCAGCCACGCCAGCGTGAGATCCAGGTTATCGCCGCCGAGCAGCAGGTGGCGTCCCACGGCGGTGCGGGTGAAGTGGACCAGGTCGCCGTCGCGGGAAACCTTGATGAGCGAAAAATCGCTGGTGCCGCCGCCCACGTCGCAGACCAGCACGGTCTGCCCGTCGAAGAGCTTCTTGCGCGACGCGGCGAGGTTGTGCGCGATCCAGGAATAGAACGCCGCCGCCGGCTCTTCGAGCAGGGTCAGCTTTTCGAGTCCGGCATCGCGCGCCGCCATCACGGTGAGCTCGCGCGCCTCTTCGTCGAACGACGCCGGCACGGTGAGCACGATGTCCTGCGCGGCGAGCGGCGCGCCCTTGGCGCGGTCCCACTCCTCGCGGAACTTGGCGATGAAACGCGAAGAGACTTCGACCGGGGAGAGCACGCGTCCGGTCTCCTGCGAATCCCACGGCAGGATCTTCGCGGTGCGGTCCACGTCGGGATTCGAGAGCCAGGATTTAGCCGAGTGCACCAGGCGGGTGGGCACCAGCGCGCCCTGTTCCCGCGCGTAGACGCCGGTGGGCTGCCCCTCTTCCAGGTAGAGGAACGAGGGCAGGGTGCGGCGCGGCTCCACCCGTCCCGGCGCCACCAGTTGCGGAGTTTCGAAAATGTGCAGCGGCGGAAACTCGCGGTCGTCCGCTTCGCGCTCGTCGATATAGGCCAGGGCGGAGTTGGTGGTGCCCAGGTCGATTCCGATCTTCATGACGTCAGGCCACCTTTTCCCGCACGTTGAATTCGAGCTTCCACCGGCGGCCATCGCGGGCGGCGGCCCAGAGTTGGAGCACTCCGGTTTCGGTGACGACGCCCTCGAAGCTCACCGGCACCACTTCGCTGGTCTCGCCGGCTTCGAAGGCGACCTCCATCGGGGAGAGTTCCGCGAGTTCGCCGCCGAAGTCCTCGATCAGGTCGCCGGGCCGGTCGTTCTTCCGGTCCGCGCTGGTGAAGAAGCGGAACTCGGCGGGCTGCCCGACCACCAGGCCGAATTCGCGTCCCGGGATCCGGACTTCGGTGCCTTCCTCCATGCCGAACGGCACGACCGTCAGCGCTTTGAGCGGCGCGGGGAAGCCGGGGATGGACGGCATCGCGCTCTCCACTCCGATGTAGTACGTGCGCGGGACGCCGCCGCGGATGCGCACACCGCGGCCATCGCGCGCCAGCCCGTAGTAGGCGGCGCCGCGCGAGACGGCGTGCATCAGGTCCTCGCCTTCGAGCGGCTTGACCGGCGGAAGTCCTTCGGCCGCGAGCCAGGCGTCGAGCGTGGCCAGGATGCGGGCGCGCACCAGCGGCGCTTGCAGCACGCCGCCATTAAAGAGGATGTGGGTCGGGGCGGCGAGTCCGCTCGGTCCGCGGCGCACCGTGCCGTGCTCGGCGCCCGCCGCCTGCTGCCGCAGGAAGCGCGCGAGGTGGCGGGTGATAGCGGGATCGGCGGCATAAGGCAGGCCGAGTTCCTGCACACCGACGCGACGCTGCCCGGCCGGCATCTCGCCGCTCGCAACCTCGGGGAGAAAACCTTCGGTGAGGACGCGCTCGATATCGGCGCGCTCGAGTGTGGCTTTGATGGTCCCGCCGACCAGGCCCGAGCCTTTGCCCAGGATGGTGACCGGGTGTCCGGCGGCGGTCGAGCCCGGTTCGAGCAGGTGCTCCTTCGCGACGCGGCAATTGGCCCAGAGTTGCTGATGCTGGCGCGCGTCGATGCGGGTGCCCTTGGCGGCGAGGCGCTGCGCGACCACGCCGGCGAGCGCGAGATCGATGTTATCGCCGCCGAGCAGAATGTGGTCGCCGACGGCGACGCGGTTGAGCGAGAGTTCGCCGCCCTGTTCGGTCACCGCGATCAAGGTGAAGTCGGTGGTGCCGCCGCCGATATCGACGACCAGGATGAGGTCGCCCAATTGCACGCGCTCGCGCCAGCCGGGGTGGCGCTCGACCCAGGCGTAGAACGCCGCCTGCGGTTCTTCGAGCAGGGTGATATCGCGGTAGCCCGCCTGCCGGGCGGCTTCGAGGGTCAGTTCGCGCGCCACGGCGTCGAAGGACGCGGGCACGGTGACGAGCACGCGCTGCGCGGAGAAGGGCGCGTCGGGCAGGGCGGCGTCCCAGGCTTCGCGGAGGTGCTCGAGGTAGCGGCGGCTGGCTTCGACGGGCGAGATCTTTTCGACGCCATCCGGCGCGCGGAAGGGAAGCAGCGCGCTGGTGCGGTCCACGCCCGAGTGGGAGAGCCAGCTCTTGGCGCTGCTCACGAGGCGTCCGGCATTTTCGACCCCGCGCTTTTGCGCGAGCCTGCCCACGACCCACTCGCGCCCGCCGTCCCAGGGCAGCGCGATGGTGCCTGCGGGAAAGTCGCCGGCGCCGGGCAGGTACAGGAACGAAGGCAGCAGGCTTTCGCCGCGGACTTCTCCGGGGTTGGTCAACTGCGGGATGGGGAGCAGTTGTACGTTAGCCGGGGCGAACGGGTCGGCATCGGCGCGGCGCTCCGCGAAGGCGAGCGCGGAGTTGGTGGTACCGAGGTCGATACCGATGACGTAGCGGGCTTCGGAAGTCGGCTTACTCAATTTCAATTTCCGCGGGAGCGATGATGGCGGCGTCCTGTTTGGCGGCGAGCGCGGGCAGATCCACCTGGGAAGCGCGCCACCCTTTGTGGCGGAGCGTGCCGCCGGCGGGAGGCTGCGCGGGAACGTTGCCGATGAATTTGACGAGCGCGGGGTCCTTGCCCGGCGCTTTGGCATAGGTACCCTCGACGCCGTCGATGACGGGTTCGAGTTTCAGGTAGCGGGCCAGGGCGTCGCGGCACTGGTCGTGAAGTTCGCGCACGGCGGCGCCCACCTGGTCGTCGGAGTATCCGGCGATGTCCTCCATGAGGAAATCGACGAGGCGCGAATCGCGCTGCAGGATGCCGAGCAGTTGCAGGGCGCCGTCGCTGGTACGGACGGCGGGAGGGGCGGGAGCGGGCTTCGCCGCCGGGGCTGCGCCGCGGCGGGCGAGGTTCATGGCGCCGAGAGTGGATTGGGAAAGCTCGCCGCCGAAGAGGAGATTAAAGAAACAGCGAAAGGCAAGAACAATACGGTTCAACGCAATAGCTCCAATCACTCAGGATACCAGCCCGGCATTGGTATGCTGGAGTTTCATGTACCTGAAGATTCTGGCGCACCCGGTTTTCACGAACCTGAATTACCACATGCCGGTGATTGTGGATCTTTCGCACCCGCTGGTGCTGCTGACGGGCGAGAACGGCTGCGGAAAATCGACGCTGCTGCACTCGATCCTGTACGCACTGCGCGGCGAGCAGATGGAGGGCTACATTTACCGGCTGGAAGCGGACGACGCCCAAGCGGGCAAGGTGTACCTGTTCGACGCCGAGCAGCACAATCCGCGGATGCAGCTCGAGTTGTTCAAAGACCAGCCGGAGATGGTCGAATTTTTGCAGATGGCGAGTCACGGGCAGGTGATGCTCTCCATGTTCAAGGAGACGTTTCCCAAGCTGCCCGAGGGGACGACGCTGCTGCTGGACGAGCCGGAGATGGCGTTGAGCGCTTCGAATCAGCGGCGCATTCTGAAGATGCTGATGGAGCTGGTGGACCAGAAGAAGTTCCGCATCATCTGCGCGACGCACTCGCAGATTCTGATCGACGCGCCGGAGACGTACGTGATCAACATGGACCGGCACATCAACCGCAACGTGGCGGACAGTTCGATGGGGATCGAGGGAGCGAGCACGATCCAATGACCTGCTGCGCGCAGTTCGACCGGCTGCTGGACCGCGACCTGGCGCGGCACGCGCAGCCGTATCAACTGAACAACGGCACGATCATCACCGAGATCGACACCGAGTACTTTCTGGTTTTCGGCGAAGAGCGGCATCAGTTCGCCGGGGTGAACTACTGTCCCTTCTGCGGCCGGGCCCTTTCGCGCGGCCTCTGGAACCTCGAAAAGAAAAAGTAACGGACGCTAACGTGGACTCTCTGCTTTCCTTCGCGCGGGGGCGCGAGGCGGCGTTGACCGCCATGATCCGCCGGTTCGTGGAATGCGAATCGCCGAGCGGCGACGCGGCGGCGGTGAATCGCTTCGTCGAGTTGGTGGCGGATAGCGCGGCGGGCCGCGCGAAGATCCGGCGGCTGCCGGGAGGAAAATTCGGCCGCATCCTGGCCTGCGAAATGAAGCTGCCGGGACGGAAGAAGAGCGGGCAGATTCTGGCGCTTGGGCACGCGGACACGGTGTGGCCGGTGGGGACGCTGCGGACGATGCCGTTCCGCAAAGCGGACGGGCGGCTGTGGGGACCGGGCGTGCTGGACATGAAGGCGGGGATCGCATTCTTCCTGACGGCGGTGGAGGGTTTGCGCGAACTGGATGCGCCGGTGGCGTCGAAGGTGGTGCTGCTGCTGAATCCGGATGAAGAAGTGGGCAGCGGGGCGTCGCGCTCGGTGACGGAGCGGTACGCCAAGGCATCGAAGGCGGTGCTGGTGCTGGAGCCGG
>JBBIQR010000095.1:0-15401 GCA_037442245.1 Candidatus Solibacter sp.
TACTGGTGCACCGCCGACATCGGCTGGGTCACCGGCCACAGCTACATCGTCTACGGCCCGCTGGCCGCGGGCGCCACCAGCATGATGTACGAAGGCGCCCCGGACTTCCCGCAACCCGACCGCTTCTGGCGCCTGGTCGCCAAGTACCGCGTGAACATCTTCTACACCTCGCCCACCGCCATCCGCGCGTTCATCAAGCAGGGCGACCAGTGGCCGAACGGGCACGACATGAGCAGCCTGCGGTTGCTCGGCAGCGTCGGCGAGCCGATCAATCCGGCGGCGTGGGAGTGGTATCACAAAGTGATCGGCAAGAACCGCTGCCCGATCGTCGACACGTGGTGGCAGACCGAGACCGGCTCCATCATGATCACGTCGATGCCCGGCGCGGTCGCGGCCAAACCGGGTTCGGCGACGCTGCCGATGCCCGGCGTCATCGCCGACATCGTGGACCTGCAAGGCAATCCGGTGGACGCCAACCGCGAGGGCTTCCTCATCATCCGCCGTCCCTGGCCGAGCATGGCGCGCACCCTGTGGCGCGAACCCGACCGCTATCGCACGCAATACTGGGAGCGGCTGCCCGGCGTGTACCTGGCCGGCGACGCCGCGCGCCGCGACGACGACGGCTACTACTGGATCCTGGGCCGCATCGACGACGTCATGAACGTCAGCGGGCACCGCTTGAGCACCATGGAAGTGGAGAGCGCGCTCGTGCGCCATCCCGCCGTGGCCGAAGCGGCGGTGGTCGGCAAGCCGCACGAGATCACCGGGCAGGCGGTGGCCTGTTTCGTCACCCTGAAGAAGGGTTTCACAAACCACCACGAGCTGGCCGAGGAGTTGCGCAAGTGGGTGGCGCACGAAATCGGCAGCTTCGCCAAGCCGGAGCAGATCCGCTTCACCGACGCGCTGCCCAAGACGCGCAGCGGCAAGATCATGCGCCGCCTCCTGCGCGAAATCGTAACCTCGGGTTCGGTGGGCGGCGATGTGACCACGCTCGAAGACCTGTCCGTGGTGACGCGCCTGGCCGCACAGCACGACGAAGAATAGGGCGCTTCCCCCTTCTCACAGGCGATCCCGCGGCGCCCGGCGCCCGGCTTCTCCAATACCGCGCAGCGGGTAATTGCGCCGCCCCTCCAGGGGTGATATTGTTCCCTTCAGCACCGTTCAGCCCGCATGACTGCCCTCGCCCTACTGCTCCTGTTTTCGCCGCACCTCTCCGCGCAACAACCGTTCGCCTCCCATTGCGCCGGATGCCACGGCGAGGACGCGCGCGGCAGCGCCAAGGCGCCGGGACTGGCGGCCAACCCCCGCGTTGCCGCCCAATCCGTCGAGCAGTTGCGCGCCTACCTGGAGCGCGGAGATCCCGGCGCGGGCATGCCGTCCTTCTCCGATCTGCCCGCCGCCGACCTGCTCACCCTGGCGCGCTACCTGCGCCGCATCAACAACGAAACGATTCTCCCGCCGCCCACCGCGCCCGCGCCGGATCGCCAAACAGTCTGGGGTCCCCCGCAACCCGGCGACTGGCGCACCTACAACGGCGACGATTCCGGCAACCGCTACAGCCCGCTGAAGCAGATCGACACCGCCAACGTGGCCGCGCTGAAGCTGAGGTGGGTCTTCCCGATCTCCGCTTTCGGGCTGGAGACCACCCCGCTCGCCGCCGATGGCGTGCTGTATGTCACCGGACCCAACCAGGTGTTCGCGCTCGACGCGCTCTCCGGCAGCCCGCTCTGGCAATACTCGCGTCCGCCCAGCCCCGGGATGCAGGGCGACGCGCGCCTGGGAACCAATCGCGGAGTGGCCTTGCTCGACGGCAAGGTTTTCTTCGTCACCGATAACGCGCACCTCGTGGCGCTCGACCGCGTGCGCGGCACTCTGCTCTGGGACACTCCGATGGCGCCGGAGATGCCCGGCGAAAACCAGCATTACGGCGGAACCGTCGCGCCGCTCGTCGTCCACGACACCGTCATCGCCGGAGTCGCCGGCGCCGACCAGGGCATCCGCGGATTCGTCGCCGCGTTCCGCGCCGATACCGGCGCGCTCGTCTGGCGCCACTGGACGGTGCCGCGTAAGGGCGAACCCGGCATCGAGACCTGGCAGGGCACGGAGCCGGTCTCAGGCGGCGGCTCCACCTGGATCACCGGCTCCTACGATTCCGCGAGCGAAACCCTCTACTGGGCCACCGGCAATCCGTGGCCGGACGGCAACGACCGCGATCGCCCCGGAGACAACCTCTACACCAACTGCGTCCTCGCCTTGGACGCGCGCACCGGCGCCCTGCGCTGGCACTACCAGTTCACGCCCCACGACGTGAAGGACCGCGACGCCACCGAGCCCAACGTGCTTGTCGATACCGTGTATCGCGGCACGCCCGCCCGCCTGCTGCTGCACGCCGATCGCAACGGCTTTTTCTACGTGCTGGACCGCGCATCGGGGAAGGTGCTGCTGGCGAAATCCTTTCTGCGCCGCAACGATTGGGCCGGCCGCATCGCGGAGGATGGGCGTCCGGTGGTGAAGGACGCGCGCGGCTGCCCGAGCGACGCGGCCAACTGGGATTCCACCGCCTACTCGCCGCTGACCGGGCTCTACTACTTCCTCGCGCTCGAAGAGTGCACCGGACAGCCCACGGGCTACCCCGATCAGACCGGACAGCGCTTTCTGCGCGCGGTCCACATCGAAACCGGCGAAATCGCCTGGGAGGTCGCGCAACCCGGCGCGGCGCGCGCCAAGACCTGGAGCGGCGTGCTCGCCACGGCGGGCGGCCTGCTGTTTTACGGCCGCCCCAACGGAGGTTTCGCCGCCGTCGATCAGCGCGACGGCAAGACTCTCTGGGAGTTCCCGACCAACGTGCGGATGAAGGCTTCCCCGATGACGTTCGCCTACCGCGGAAAGCAGTACGTCGCGGTGGCCGCCGGGCCGAATATTCTCTGCTTCGGCCTGTAGTCCGCGTCCCGCTACTCCTGGCGAAGCGATTCCGCCGGGTCCGTGCGGGTGGCGCGGCGCGAAGGAATCCAGCAGGCCGCCCCGGCGGCGAGCGCGGTCAGCACGAACGCCATCGCCATGTAGCCGCGCGGACCGGTTTCGAAGCCGGCGAGCGAACTCCCCAGCACCCGCGATAACGCCATCGCGACGCACGATCCCACGGCCAGCCCCGCCGCCACCGCCGCGAATCCCTGCCGGAAGATCAGGCCGAACACGTCGCCCGGCGTGGCTCCCACCGCCATCCGGATCCCGATCTCGCGCGTCCGGCGCGACGTCGTATATGAGACCACGCCGTAAATGCCCGCCACCGACATGGCCAGGGCGAGGCACGCGGTGGCTGCCAGCAGAATCAGGATGAATCGTCTCCCGGCCACCGAATCCGCGACCAGCGCGGCCATCGAAGCGCTGAGGAATACCGGCTGGTTCGGATCGATCGCCGCGATCGCGCGCCGCAGCGCCTGCCCCATTTCGCCCGCCGGACGCCGCGTGCGGATCACCAGGAACTGCGCATGCTGCATCGCGCCGGCGGCCAGATAAACGTTCCCGATCTCCGGTTCGTCCAGCCCGGAATGACTCGCGTTGGCGACCACGCCGGTGATCCGCTTCCAGTTCGCCGGATTCTCCGGCGTGCACCAGGCGCATATCCGCTGTCCGATGGCGCCGCCCGGATAGAGGCGCTTGGCCACCAGTTCGTTGACGATCGCGCTGTCGCTCGATTCGTTCATCTCCTCGCCGCGGAACCAGCGGCCCTCGAGCAGCCGCATCCCCATGGACTGCATGTACTCGCCGCCCGCGATATCGATCTCCGCGTCCATCCGGGTTCCATCCGCGCCGCTGATGAATCCGCCGTGATTCTCCCCGCTGAAGGGCAGCGCGTCCACCGTGCCGGCGCTCTCCACTCCGGGCAGCGCGCGTGCCGCGTCCAGCATTCGCCGGTAGAACAACCCGCGCCGCGCGGCATCGGGGTAGCGCTCGGGAGCGGGCAGCACCACCGAAGCCAGAACGCGGTCCGGCTGAAACCCGGGATCGGTATCGACCAGTTTCACGAAGCCGCCCAGCAATTGTCCGCCGGCCACCACCAGCACGACTGCCGCGGCGACCTCGGCCGCCACCAGCGTGGACCGTACCCGGTCGCGCCGGTCTCCGGCGGAACCGCGCGCCGCGAAGCCGCCGGCCGCGAGCGCCCCCGTCCCGCTCAGACGAAGCGCCGGCGCGATTCCGAAAAGAACGCCGTTGACCACGGCCAGCGCGAGGCAAAACACGAAGACCGCGGTATCGGCGCGCGCTGCCGCCAGCCGCGGAATGCTCACCGGCGCCACCGCCGGCAGAATCCGCCACGCCGCCGCCGTCAGCGCACAGGCCGCCAGCCCGCCCATCGCGGCCAGCAGAAGACTCTCGGTCAGCAGTTGCCGCACGATCCGCCCCCGTGGCGCGCCCATCGCCAGCCTCACCGCGAACTCGCGCTGCCGGGAGATCCCGCGTGCCAGCAGCAGATTGGCCACGTTCGCGCAGCCGGTCAGCAGGAACAGGACCGCCGCCGCCATCAGCAGCAGGAGTCCGTTCGCCGCCGTACCGATGGCCCGGTCGCGCAGCGCGTTCATCCGCAGGACCCGGTCGCGGTTGAGCTTCGGGAACTCGCGGACGAGCGCGCCGCTGATCGACGTCAGGTCCCGCCGCGCCTCGCTCAACGAAACACCCGGCCGCAGCCGGGCCACCGCGCCCATGCCGGCCGCCGGGTTCTTCGCGTTGAGCGGCGCTGCCCAGAACTCCACGTACGGGGACGGAGTGTGGGCCGCTTCCCTCCGCAGCGGAAAATTGAACTCCGGAGGCATCACCCCGATCACCAGGCAATCGTGGCCGTTGACCGTCACCGCGCGCCCCACCACCTTCGGGTCCGAGTGGAAACGGCGCGCCCACAGTCCGTAGCTCAGGATCATCTCATCGGGACGCCCGGACAGGTCTTCGCCGGAGGCCACATTGCGCCCGATCATCGGCGCAACCCCCAGTACGGCGAACAGGTCCGCGTTCATGCGGACGCCGTAGAGCGCCTCCGGCGTGGCCGCCGCGCCGCCGGCCAGATCGAAGATCGCATTGCCGTAGACCCCGACGGCACCGAGCGTGCGAGTCCTGCGAGCCACTTCGCGCGTATCGTTCCACAGCACCCAGTCGCCGTGGCTCTGTTCCTGCGCTCCCGGAAACTCGCTGCGCAGTTGCACCAGTTCCCGCGCGCGCGTGTAGGGCAGCGGATCGATCAGCACCGCCTTCACCGCGGCGAACACGACCGATGCCGCCCCGGCGCTCAGCGCGATCGATAGCACCGCCAGGGCGGTCGTACCGGGAGACCGGCCTAAGAGCCGGACCGCGAGGCGCAGATCCTGCGGGACCGCCACGAGACGATTCTATAGAATCGGCGGCCTGCTCGCGAACTTCCAGGCGTGCTCCACGATGGTCCGCAACCCGGCGTACTTCGGCGACCAGCCCAGTTTGTGCCGCAGTTTGTCCGAACTCGCCACCAGCGCCGGCGCATCCCCGTCCCTCCGCGGACCCACCACGTACGGCACCTTCTTTCCCGTCACGTCTTCCACCGCGCGGATCGTCTCCAGCACCGTGTGGCCGGTCCCCGTGCCCACGTTGAAGCGCTCACTCGCGCCGCCGTCGATCAGGTATTCGAGCGCCAGAATGTGCGCCTGCGCCAGGTCGTTGACGTGGATGTAATCGCGGGTGCACGTGCCGTCCGCCGTCGGGTAATCGCTGCCGAACACCGTCAGCGGCTGTCCGGTCTGGATAGCGCGGAAGATCAGCGGGATCAGGTGGGTTTCGGGGTCGTGCTCCTCGCCCAGCCCGCCTTCGGGGTCGGCGCCGCTGGCGTTGAAGTACCGCAGGCATACGCTGGTCAGGTTGTGGATGCGGTCGTACCACTCGAGAATGCGCTCCACCATCACCTTCGATTCGCCGTACGGATTCAGCGCCTGAATCGGGAAATCCTCCCGAATCGGCGAGGACGCGGGATCGCCGTAGACCGCCGCCGTCGAGGAAAATACAATGTGCCGCACCCCCGTTTCCACCATCGCGCTGAGCAGCGAAACCGAGCCGCTCACGTTATTGGTGAAATACTTCGAGGGCAGCCGCATGGACTCGCCCACCGCGATGAACGCCGCGAAGTGGATCACGGCTTCGCAGCGGCGCTTGCGCATCAGCCGCGCCAGCGAGTCCGTGTCCGCCAGTTCCATTTCAAACAGGCACTCTTCGGGAACGTTGTGGCGGTGCCCCTTGGAGAGGTTGTCGACTACGGTGACTTCGTGCCCTTCGCGCAGCAGTTGCCGCACGGTGTGGGAGCCGATGTAGCCGGCTCCGCCGGTAACCAGGATTTTGCGTGGGTTCACAGAGGTATCAGTCTGATTGTAGTCGCACGGCCGCCCCGTGCCAAACTCGCGCCCGCCCGATTTTCCGGTAAAATGGAAAGACCGTCGTTCCAGGATTGAACGTTTGCCGCGAATGCCGCTCCACGTCATCGCTATCTACCCGGGATCCTTCGACCCGATTACCAACGGTCATCTCGATTTGATCCAGCGCGGCTCCCGCATCTTCGGCCGGTTGATTGTTTCGATCCTGCGCAACGATGCAAAGGAACCGCTCTTTACCGTGGAAGAGCGCATGGAAATGCTCCGCGAGGTGCTGTGCGTATACCCGAACGTACAGGTCGATTGCTTCGACGGCCTCCTCGTGGATCACGCGAGCGCGCACCAGGCTACCGTACTGCTGCGCGGCATCCGCGCCATCTCCGATTACGAGTACGAATTGCAGATGGCCCTGATGAATCGCCGGCTCCGTCCCGAACTGGAAACCGTGTTCATGATGGCCAACGAAGCTTACTCCTTCATCAGTTCCCGGCTGGTGAAGCAGGTGTTTTTCCTCGGCGGGAGCATCTCCGGGCTTGTGCCGCCCTCGGTGGAAGCGCGGATGAACACCCGCCTGGGCAAACCGATTTCAAAATAAAAGAAGAGGCGTAAGGAACCATGCAGGCAGCAGCCTACCCCATCGCGGATCGTATCTCATCGATCAGCGTGTCTTCCACCATGAAGGTCGCCCAGGACGCGGAAAAGCTCCGCTCCGAAGGCGTGGACGTCGTCGATTTCGGCGCCGGCGAACCGGACTTCCCCACCCCGGACAACATCAAGCAGGCCGCCGTCCGCGCCCTGGAACAGAACTTCACCAAGTACACCGCCGCCGGCGGCACCCTCGAGTTGAAAAAGGCCGTCTGCGAGCGCCATACCGCCGATTTCGGCACCGATTACCAGCCTGCCGAGTGCCTCATCACCGTCGGCGGCAAGCACATCATCTTCAACCTGATTCAGGCCCTCGTCAATCCCGGCGACGAAGTCGTCATCCCGGTGCCCTACTGGGTTACCTACAAGGACGTGGTCAACTACGCCGGCGGCAAGTGCGTCTTCGTCGATACCGACGAGAAGGCCGGCTTCACCTTCACCGCCGCCATGATCGAGCCGCACCTCAACCCGCGCACCCGGCTCGTCATCATCAACTCGCCCTCCAACCCGAGCGGCGCCGTGCTCGACCGCGAGGAGTTCGAGAAGATCTTCAAACTCACCTCGTCGCGCGGCATCTATCTGATGACCGACGAGTGCTACTGCCAGTTCCTCTACGATAGCCGGCCGTTCTCCATCGCCTCCCTGCCCGGCGCGAAGGAGACCGTGCTGGTCGCCGGCTCGCTCTCGAAAACCTATGCGATGACCGGATGGCGCGTCGGCTTCGGCCTCGTGCCGCAGCCCATCGTCGGCGCCATGACCAAGCTGCAGAGCCACTCCACCTCGAACCCGACGTCCATCGCCCAGAAGGCCGCCGTCGAAGCGCTGCGCGGGCCGCAGGAATCCGTCCAGACCATGCTCGCCGAGTACCGCAACCGCCGCGATTTCGTCGTGGACCGGCTGCGCGCGATCCCCGGCGTCACCTGCGCCGAGCCCCGCGGCGCGTTCTACGCCTACCCGAACCTCTCCTGCACCATCGGCCGGAACGGCATCCACGATACCCTGAAACTCGCCGAGCATCTGCTCGCCGAAGCCCACGTGGCCGTAGTCCCCGGAGAAGCCTTCGGCACCGGACAGCACGTTCGCATCAGCTACGCCACCTCCATGACGGAACTGGAGCGCGGTCTCAACCGCATTCACGAGTTCGTCGTGAAACATGCCTGATCCCGTCCGCCTGACCCCCGAACTCCGCGAGCGCGTGTGGGGCCGGACTCGTCTGGCCCCCTGGTTCCCCGATCCCCCCCGGCCCATCGGCGAGGCGTGGTATCTCGCGGATCGGGACCTGCCCATCCTCGTGAAGCTGATCTTCACCAGTGAGCGGCTGAGCGTTCAGGTGCATCCGGACGATGGCGAGGACGGTCCCCGCGGCAAGACCGAGATGTGGCACATCCTCGACGCCGAGCCCGGCGCCACCATCGCGCTCGGCTTCCGCGAACCCCTCACGCGCGAACGCCTGTGGGAAGCGACGCGCACCGGCGAGGTCGAGCGCCTGCTCAATTGGATGCCGGTGCAGGCGGGCGAAACCTACTTCACGCCGGCGCATACCGTACACGCCATCGGCGCGGGTATCGTGCTGGCCGAGATTCAGCAGAATTCCGACGTCACTTACCGCCTCTGGGACTACGGACGCCCGCGCGAGATCCACGTCGAAAAGGCGGTCCCACTGAGCGGCCTCGGCGTGCATCCGGGCGCGTCCGTCCCGCGCCGCATCGCGGAGGGGCGCGAGGAACTGGTCCGCTCCCGCCACTTCGTGACCGAGTTGGTGACCCTGTCGCCGGGCGCGGCGGTAACGCCCGAGCATCGCGAGTGCCACCTCTGGATTTGCATCGAAGGCGGCGGCGCGATCGGCGGCCAAGCCTTCCAACCCGGCGAAGTCTGGTGGCTCCCCTCCCCGGCGGAGATTCGCGCGACCTCCCACGCCCGCTTCCTGCGCACCTGGTATCCGGCGTAATCCGCCCGCTCGCGCGGCTACATGTGGCACGTGCGGGAGCGCCGCGGAAATCCACCCGGACGCGCCGGAGACAGCAGGAAGAAGTAGCCCGGCGCGGCCGGCGCTTCGATGTGCCCGCTGCGTCCGATGGCCGCCCGGTATCGTTCGGGTATCAGAAAATCGTCGAGCGGCGAGACGCGCACCAACTGCCCGAGTTCCTCCGCCGACGCGGCGTGGATCAACGTGGCGACCGGCTCCTCGCTCCCCACGCCCCAATCGCGCAGCCGCGCGCGAAAACCCGGAGCCAGCGAAGCCAGCACGCCGTACTGCGGAACCGTGACCACGATCCCCATCTCCTCGAAGGGCATCGCGTAGGAACCGCCGCCGCCCATCGGACCCACGAAGGCGTAGCTCGGCCGCTCGTATAGAGGAAGTGTGGCCGCGTATAAATCATCGGCGAAATCCACCACGATCAACCCGCGCCGCCGGTTCTGATCGCAGTAATCCGCGAGCGCCGGAGCCAGCGGCTGCACGGTCCCGCCGCGATAGCTCAAGCCGTACGGCGCGTCCGGCAGCGCGGCTTTGATCGCCACTCCGAGCAGCACGAAGCACAGCATCCACTTCGCATGTCGCGGTTCGGCGAAAGCGCCGTTGCAGGCGCCGATCAAGGCCAGCGCGGGAACCATCGGCAACAGGTAGGCGGCGTTGCGGTAGTGCCAGCCCAGGGTCGCGGCGGCGGTGAGTCCGAGCCAGCACGCCAGCAGCGTGGGACCCGGTTCGCGCCGCCGCAACAACCGGGCGAACCCCGGCGCCGCCACCAGGACCGCCGCCGTCAGGATCGGATCGGTCGCGGCCAGACGCGCCAAATAAAACACGGGGGCGCTTTCGTGCGAGGTTTGCGGAGGCGCTCCGGCGCCGTAGCCAAGAATCTCCACCATCACGTGCTCCGTCCAGAACCAGCGCGGATGCACGGCAAGCTGATATAGGAACCAGGGCGCTGCCAGCGCCAGAGACACTCCGCCCGCCAGCAGCGCGCGCCGCGGCGAGGGGCGCTCCTGCCGGCGCGCGATGACCGCGTACACGCCCAGCACCGCGAGCGGAAAAATGCCCGCGATGCCTTTCGTCAGAATCGCGGCGGCGGTAGCGGCGGCGAAGCCCCAGAAGGCCGCGCGCGATTCCAGCCACGGATCGGCGAAAATGGCGTACATCGCGGCGCTCGTGAACGCCAGCAGCAGCGCGTCCGTCATGCAGAGCGCCGCCATCGTTTGAAATAGATGGTTGCCCAGCAGCAGCAACGCGGCGCAGATGCCGGCCGTAATGCTCGCGCTTTCCGCCCCCCACAGGAACACCAGCCCCACCGCCAGCGCGGCGAACACGGCGATGGGCAACCGCAGCGTGAAACGGGTGACGCCGAAGATCCGGGCGGAGAGCGCGGACGCCCAGATCAGCGCCGGCGGCTTGTACAGCGCCAGGCGCCCCATGAAATGCGGCGTCAGCCAGTCGCCATGCTCCGCCATCGCGATGACGCTGTTGCTGTAAAGCGCCTCGTCCTGCGCGGTGATGCGTCCCAGAGGATCAACGTAGTCGCCGGCCAGTCCCACGCGGGCGGCGCGAGGAAGCAGGCACGCCAGCGCGAGCAGGGCAACGGCGTAGAAAGCCCGCCGCATAGAGTGATGAAGATAACACGTTCGGCCGCGATCGCGCCGGACACGCGCCGGAAAGAGCTACGAGCCGACCACGCCCGCCAGCGGACTGCTCGCGCTGGCGTACAGCTTCCGGGGCATGCGTCCCGCTTCGTATGCCAGCCGTCCCGCTTCCACTCCGCCTTTCATGGCGCGCGCCATCTTCACCGCGTCCTCGGCGGCGGCTATGGCCGTGTTCATGAGCACGCCGTCCGCGCCCAGTTCCATCGCGATGGCCGCGTCGCTGGCCGTTCCCACGCCCGCATCCACAATCAGCGGAACCTCGGTGATCATCTCGCGCAGGATGCGCAGGTTGGTGGTGTTCTGAATCCCGAGTCCGCTGCCGATCGGCGCCGCCAGCGGCATCACCGCCGCCGCGCCCGCGTCGATGAGCCGGCGCGCGTTGACCACGTCGTCGTTGGTGTACGGCATCACCACGAAGCCTTCCTTCACCAGAACCCGCGTGGCTTCGAGCAGCCCGGCATTGTCCGGGAACAGGGTCTTCTCGTCGCCGATGACTTCCAGCTTGATCCAGTTGGAGAGCCCCACTTCCCGCGCCAGCATGGCCGTGCGGATCGCGTCATCGGCCGTGTAACAGGCGGCGGTGTTGGGCAGGATGAAAATCCTGGACCGGTCGATATAATCCAGCAGGGACTCCTTGCTCCGGTCGGTGAGGTTGACCCTGCGTACCGCCACCGTCACCATATCGGCGCCGCTGGCCTCGTGGCAGCGCTGCATTTCCGGGAACGTGCGATATTTCCCCGTACCGACGATCAGGCGCGAGGCAAAAGAGCGCCCGGCAATCACCAGAGTTTCAGACATATTTTTATGGTAACGCCGCGCGCCGCTACTGCTCGTGTACGTCCTCGAGGTAGGTGTAGCCGTGCAGCCCCTCTTCATAGAAGCGGAGCAGCGCGCCCGATTCCTCGTACGTGAGCTTGCCCTCGCGCAGCGCAACTTCGGCATCGCGGCGCACCGCCGTGACCAGCGCGTCGCTCTTGAACTGGACGTAATCCAGCACCTCCCGCACCGTGTCCCCCTTGATCACGCTGTCCAGCATGGTTTCGCCGGTCGGACCCAACCGCACGTGGACCGCGTTGGTGTCGCCGAAAAGGTTGTGCAGGTCGCCCAGAATCTCCTGGTAGGCGCCGACCAGGAACGCGCCCAGATAGTAATCGCCGCCCTCGAAGTTGTGCAGTTGCAGCGTGCGCTTCACATCGCGCCGGTCGATGAACGCGTCCACCTTGCCGTCGGAATCGCACGTGATGTCGCCCAGCACCGCCGGCCGGTCCGGCTCCGTTTCCAGCCGGTGAATCGGCATGATCGGGAAGAGCTGTTTGATGGCCCAGCTATCCGGCATGCTCTGGAACAGCGAGAAATTGCAGAAGTACGTGTCGGAAAGCATCGCGTCGATGCCCTCCAGTTCCTCGGGGAAAAAGTCCAGTTCGCGCGCCAGCCGCTGGATGCGGCGCGTGATCGCCCAGTACAGGTTTTCCGCGATGCAGCGCTGCTCCAGCGGCAAATAGCCGAGGCTGAAAAGGTTCAGCGCCTGGTCCAGCGCCTGCTGCGCGTCGTGGTAGCTCTCCAACAGATTCTTCGCCGTCAGCCCGCGCAGCGTTTCCGCCAAATCGATCAGCGGCTGTTCCGCGTCCGCCGGAGGTTCCGCCGGCGTGTCGGTGTCGCCCATGCCCGCAACCCCAAGCACGTTGAATACGAGCACGCTGTGGTACGCCGCGATGGCCCGCCCGCTTTCCGTGATGATCGTCGGGTGCGGCACCTCGACCTCGTCGCACACGCTCTGCACGTGGTAGATCACGTCGTTGGCGTACTCCTGCAGCGTGTAGTTGACGCTCGATTCGAAGTCCGTCTGGGAGCCGTCGTAATCGATGCCAAGCCCGCCGCCCACATCCAGGTATTGCAGACCGGCTCCGGCGCGCGCCAGGTCCACGTAAACCCGCACGGCTTCGTTGACCGCGCCCTTCACCTGCCGGATGTTGGTGATCTGGCTGCCCAGGTGGAAGTGCAGCAGCTTGAGGCAGTCGGCCATCCCCAGATCGCGCAACTCCTGTAGCGCGCGCGTCGCCTCGGTCACGGAAAGCCCGAACTTGCTGCGATACCCGCCCGAGGACTTCCAGCGCCCGGAACCGCGGCTGGCCAGTTTCACGCGCAGCCCGATGTTCGGCCGTACCCCGACCCGCTGGCTGTATTTGAGGATCAGGTGCAGTTCCGTGTACTTCTCGACCACCGGGATGATCTTGCGCCCGATCTTGTGGGCCAGCATCGCCATCTCGATGTATTCATCGTCTTTGAATCCGTTGCAGATGATCGGAGTGTCGTTGTCCGCAAGCGCCATCACCGCCATCAACTCGGGTTTCGAGCCTGCCTCCAGACCGAAACGGTAGGGACGCCCGAATTCGAGCACTTCCTCCACCACCTGCCGCTGCTGGTTCACCTTGATCGGATACACGCAGCAGTAGCCGCCCTGATACTTGTGCTCGCCGATCGCCGTCTGAAACGCGCTGTGGATCTCGCCCAGCCGGTGCTTGAGAATGTCGGCGAAGCGGATCAGGATCGGCAGGTTGATGCCGCGCAGCACCAGGGTGTCCACCAGTTCCTTGAGGTCGATGGACCGCGCCGGATCTTTTTCCGGGTGGACGCGCACGTGGCCGTTGTCGCCCACCGAGAAATAGCCCTTGCCCCAGCTTGCGACGTCATAGAAATCGCTGGCTACCTGGGGGGTCCAGCGTTCGGTAGGCTCCATCACGATGGAACCCTTGCGGCCGTTTCTTTCCAACTCTTGCTTCTCCTTTACTGCAATGGCCTGAATCCTTCAGTTTCCTTCGAAATCGCGGGTGTGGCAATAGGAAATTCGTGACGGAAGCGTGACGCGCACTACTGTTTGGCCGCCGGGGGCTCCAGCAGGTTCAGCGATGCCTGCGCGTCGTCCATGGACTTGCGAGCGGTGGCGCGGGTGGCCGCGTCCAGTCTGGCGTTGTCGGCCACGCTCTTGAGATCGGCAATCGCCCGATGCAGCGTGGCAGTCGCCTTCTCCTTGTCCCCTGCGCGGAACTGCGCCGCGCCCAGCATGCTTTCCAGGTTCCCAAGGTTCTTCATGCGCGTCATCCGCACAAAGATGTCGCCCTTGTCGCCCATGCTGCGCAGCAACGCCACCGCACGTTCCAACTCGGCCGCCGCGGCGTCGAACTGCCCCAGGAACATGTGCGAAACGCTCACTCCGTACAGGGCGTCGGCGCAGCGGTCATGGAAAGGCGCGCCCGGCTTGCAGTCTTCCGCGTGCAGCGCCAGAATGCGGCGGTTCACCGTCAACGCGTCCTGGTAACGGTTGGAGGCGATGTAGCCGCCGGAAAGCCGCTGCAAGACCTCCTCCTCCCGATTGGCGATCGCCGGCGTGTTTCGCACCCGGGCCAGGGCCGCCTCGTACCCTTTCAACGCACCCGCCATGTCTCCCGAGCTCTTTTTGGTGTCGGCATCCATCAATTGCACCGTGAGTCGCTGGTCCGCGGTGGGCGCTTGCGGCGCGGGTTGCGAAGCCGGCTGTGGAGCGGCTTGCGGCGTGGGTGCGGGAGCGGGTTGCTGGGCTCGCAGAAGGCCTGCCGCCGCCAGCACGAGCGCGTACCAGGAACGAATCATTCCTTCATCATCCCAGATCCCGCGGCCGCCTCTCCCTCCGTCAGCACGTAGCGGCTCTCCGCCGCCGGAACTGCCCTTCCCTTCGCCGCCAGATACCGGTCGAAATCCGTCCCGAAGAGGGCGCGCAGCCCCGAGACGGTCAATTCCGCGTCCAGTCGCGCCCCCGCCAGGTTGCGATGCGTGGGGTCCCCGGCACTGTGGAAGTACGTGGACACTACCGCCGGACCCTGCCGCTGGTAGGTGTCGGCGATCAGGTTGTGCACATCGATGATCCCCACCCGCTGCCGCCTCGCGACCTCGACCGCCCACACGCTGTAAATAGCCGGCTCGTTGAAGCGGTTCGCATCGCTCAGGTCGAGCCTCGCGTCGGGCAACCGCTCGATTGTGCCGTCCGGATTCCACCTGTCCCGGATGGTCAGCGTGAGGATCACCGGGATCGCCCCGGCTGCCCGCACCTCTTCCACCATCTTGCTCAGATACCAGCCGTAGGTATGGACCGTTTCGCGCTTGCCCGTAACCTGGTTCTCGATTTCCTCCGCCGCCTCCCCGATGCCATGCAACGTCCCGCGCGCGATGTGATCGTTGATCGGGAAAACGTCGTTGTGCCCGAATTGCAGCAGTACGATATCGCGCGGCCTGAGTTGCGCAAGCACCTCGCCGAAAAGGCCTTCCGTAAGGAACGTCCGCGAACTGCGGCCGCCGCGCGCCGCGTTGACCACGCGGATCCTGGCCGGATCGAAGAACTCCTGAAACGGCACGCCCCATCCCTGGATCGTGGGAGCCTGTTTGGAAGCGGCGGCGGTCGAGTCGCCCAGCACATAAAGCGAAGGGACCGGCGGCTGCGCGAAGAGCACGGCGCGCGCGAAGAGCACGGCGCCGGGCGCGAAAATCGGGAGTCTCATGCGGTTTTCCTACGTTTCAACCGAGGGTGCGGCCGAACCATTCGAGCGCCTGGTCCTGCATCGTCTTGGGGAACGAGTGCGGCGCGTCCCAGAAGGCGGCCTGGAAATGGTCCGGCACGCCGGCTTTGTGGAAGATGGCGGATAGCTTCTCCGCCGATGCGGTCTTGCCGCTGTCCGGAAACAGGCTGTCCCGCTTGCCGTACTGCACCATCAG
>JBBIQR010000096.1:0-15394 GCA_037442245.1 Candidatus Solibacter sp.
CCGATGGCGTCTATTTCCTGCACCGGCCCGGCGACAATCAAGTCGATCTTCGTCTGTATTCGTTTGCGGACCGCAAAACCCAGGTGGTGAGCAAGCTGGACGGCCCCGCATTGCAGGGCCTCTCCGTTTCCCCGGACCGAAGGACTTTTCTGTATTCGCGATGGGTGGATCTGGGCACCGACCTGATGATGATCGAGAACTTCCGCTGACCAGCCGGTGAGCCACCGCCGCCTTCGGCCTACGCCGCCCCGCCGAGTTCCTTCTGCAGCCAGGCTTTGGCGAATACCCAGTCCCGCCGCACGGTGCGCGGCGAGGTCTTCATCACCTCCGCGACTTCGTCTTCGTTCAGCCCGCCGAAATAGCGCAGTTCCACGACCCGCGCCTGCCGCGGCGCCACCTTGGCGAACTCCGAGAGCGCGTCATCCACTGCCACGATGAAGCCGTCCGGCTCGGGCGAGAGCACGGGCGTGTTCCCCGGACGGCACCTGGTTGATTTACCACTCCCGTGGTTCGAGAAACTGGGAGTGTGGCGGATGGGAATGGACGACGGGTCCCCCGTCCGGCTCTGGGACCAGATAGGTTATTCGGAGATCTCCCCAGACGGCAAAGAGTCGTGCACTTGTCGGCGGCGTGACCAACATCTGGGAGCAGCCGCTGAGCGGCGGCGAACCGAAATCACTGACCGCCTTCGCCAGCCAGCGCATCACCGCCTTCGACATCTCCCGAGACGGTAAGCGGCTGGTCTTGGCGCGCGGCACCGCTCGCAGCGACGTAGCGCTGATCCGGGACCTGGACCGGATGCCGAAATGACGCCAGGGCGCCTGCCGCGCCCGATGCCCGCCCGTCATCCGGGAATCCGCCTACTCCGCCGGCAACGCCGCCGCCAACCGTGCGACGCCATCACGCATCAGTTCCACGTCCCGCCGGTCGAACCCTAACCCGGCAACCCGCATCCGGTCGAAATCGACGGCGCTCCAGTAGGCCTTCATCACGCCACCCTCGGAGTGGCGGACCACCCCTTGCAGAACATGCCCCACCTCATGCGCCAGCACGTACCCCAACAGCGCTTCCCGGCTCACGCTCGAATTGTATGCCCGGATTCGTGAATAATAAATCCGGATCGGCGCGCTGTTGTCGTAAGGTTGAGCGTGCGCCAGCGCCCCGCCACTGACGCGGCCGGATGGGTCCATCTCGATCCGGATCGCCACCGCCACCCCGCCGTGACGTTTCGCCTTGTCCTTCTCGTCCGGCAGGAAATGCACCGCCACTCCGGTCGCGGCGAACACCTTCGCCGCGCGGAACATCGCCGAGGTCACGAGGGACCCCGGCACGTCGCCGTCGTAGCTCACGAACACCGTGACGGGCGTATCCGGCCCAGCGGCACCGGCGGCCCCGCCCATCGTCATCAACGCCATCAAAATCCAAATCCTCATCGCTCCTCCCGGCGCCTGCAAGCGGCTTCGGTCGCTAAGCGGAGCGGGAGGGGTGCAAACCGTAATGCCTTAGAAGTTTTTTTTCGGAGAGGCCGGATTTATACTGGTTCCCAACTCATGGACCCGGAGATCACCGACCTTCTGCGCGCCTGGGGTTCCGGCGATGCGGCGGCCCTGGAACGGTTGGCCGCCGCGGTGTACGGCGAACTCCACCGGCTCGCCCGGAGATATGCGAACCGTGAACGCGAAGGCAATAGTCTGCAGGCGACCGCCCTGGTCAACGAGGCATACCTGCGGCTGGTCGATCTCAGTCGGGTATCCTGGCAGGATCGCGCCCACTTTTTCGCCGTCGCCGCCAACACCATGCGCCGCATCCTGGTGGACGCCGCCCGGACCAAGGCCGCGGAAAAGCGCGGCGGCGGAGCGATCCGGATGGAGTTGAACGAATCCATCGACGCGGCGCCCCTGCGGCCCGACCAGTTACTCCGCCTGGATGACGCCCTCGATGCCCTGGCAAAGTACGACGCCCGCAAGGCTCGCGTCGTCGAACTGCGATTTTTCGTTGGCCTGACCGCTGAGGAGACCGCCGAGGTGCTCCGGATCTCCCCCGAATCCGTCCTGCGCGACTGGAAGCTCAGCCGTGCCTGGCTGATGCGCGAGATGGCTGCTTCGTAAATGCGGAAGGCGCCGTGAGTCAGTTGTAGATAGCGCCGCCGAAATGTTACCGCCGGGCAGGTATCTGGCGTATCATTGGAAAACATCGTCTCCGCGCCATGACACCCGATCAGTTCCGCGAGATGGAGGATCTCTACCATCGTGCGCGGGCACTCTCGCCGGAGCAGCGAGACACCTTCCTCAAGGATGCTGGGGCCGCCGATGCCGGCCTGCTCGGCGCCGTGCAATCGCTGCTCGCCAAGGATTCGGTCGAGGGTATTCTGGACCGCCCGGCGGCGCAGACGGCGGAAAACCTGCTAGGGGATTCCGATCGCGCCCGGTGGAACCCCGGGACCAGGGTCGGCTCCTTCGAGATCGTGGGGCGCCTGGGCGCCGGCGGCATGGGCGAGGTCTTCCGCGCCCGGGATACGCGCCTCGGGCGCGACGTCGCGATCAAGGTATCGCACGAGGAGTTCGGCGCCCGCTTCCAGCGCGAAGCCCGCGCCATCTCCTCACTGAATCATCCAAATATTTGCACGCTCTACGACGTCGGGCCCAATTACCTGGTGATGGAGCTGGTGGAGGGGCGGACCCTGGCGGAACGCATCAAACGGAGCCCGATCCCCCTCGATGAAGCGTTGGGCATCGCTCAACAGATTGCCGACGCACTGGGAGCCGCGCACGAGAAGGGAATCACGCACCGGGACCTGAAACCCGGCAACATCAACATCAAGCCTGACGGCACGGTGAAGGTACTCGACTTCGGACTGGCTAAGATGGGCGGTGGTCCCACGGCGCAGTCGGACGATTCGCCGGCGCCGACGTCTGGCCCAACACAGAAGGGAGTGATTCTCGGCACCGCGGCCTACATGTCTCCAGAGCAGGCTCGCGGCAAGGAGGCCGATAGCAGGGCCGACATCTGGGCCTTCGGCGTGGTGCTGTACGAGATGCTGACCGGGCAGAAGTTATTCGTGGGCGCGGATCTCTCGGAAACGCTGGCCTCGGTGATCAAGGAGCAGCCGGCGTTGGAACGGGCGCCCGCCAAAGTGCAACGGCTCCTGCGGAGTTGTCTGGAAAAAGAACCGAAGCTGAGATTGCAGGCCATCGGTGATTGGCGCCTTCTGCTGGAAGATCGACCCGCCGCGAGGACTGGCGCCAGCCGACGCGCCTGGGCTGTCGCGGCGATGTTGTCGGTCGTCGCGGCGGTCGCGCTGTGGGCTCCGTGGCGAGCGGAGAAGCCTTCGAATCTTCCGCTGGTGCGTCTGGATGTGGATTTGGGCGACGATGTATCGCTGCCCGATGTCACGAGCGCTGTCGCCATTTCCCCTGATGGAACGCGGCTGGCATACCTTTCCGGGACGCCCCCGAGGCTCTTCACTCGCAGGCTGGATCAGGCCAAGGCCGTGGAACTTCCGGGGACGCAGGAGGCCTCCACACCATTCTTTTCGCCGGACGGCCGCTGGGTTGGGTTCTATTCCAACCATATGCTGAACAAGATTTCTGTGACTGGTGGCGCTGTGGTCCCGATCGGGAACCTCGGCGGCGATAACCTGGCTGGCGCCAGTTGGAGTGAGGACGGCAGCATCTTCGCGAGCGTCGCCTTCCAGAGAGGGCTGCTGCGGATTCCCGCCGGCGGAGGCCCGCCCGAGTCGATTGCGGGACTGGGAGACGGAGACATTGTCTTCAATGCTCCGCAGGTTCTGCCCGGAGGCAAGGCGATCCTGCTTTCTGCCAGCAAGGCGCTGGGCCAGGATAGAAAGACCATCGAGGTCTTCACGCTGGCGGATCGCCGCAGAAAGGTGGTGGCCCGAGGCGGAAGCCTCGCCCGGTATCTGCCAACCTCGACCGGGGTGGGTCATCTCGTCTACGTCTATATGGGGACGTTGTTCGCCATCCCGTTCGATCTGGCGAAGTTGGAAACACGTGGCACGGCCGTGCCCGTTTTGGACGACGTCGCCCACGACTCGACCGGCTCCAGTCAATTTGACTTCTCCCTGGCGCCTTCCGGACACGGCACTTTGGTCTACCGCAGGGCCAGTAACGGCGACGCCGGCATGGCGGCGCTGCAATGGGTCGCGCAAACCGGCAAGATGGAGACGCTGCGGGCCAAACCCGGCCTCTATTCGATGCCAAGACTTTCCCCGGACGGCACGCAGGTAGCGCTGACGGTCTTGGAGGGAGGGAGTAAGGACATTTGGGTCTACGACCCGCGACGGGACGCCATGACCCGCGTGACTTTCGGCGGAGCGATATTTCGTTGGGCGATCTGGAGCCCGGACGGCCGGTACCTGGTTTTCACCTCGGATGGTATTGGCATTTTCCAGGCTCGCGCGGATGGCGTCAGCCAGCCCCAAGCGCTGATGCACGACAGGCCGCTCCAGTGGCCGTGCTCGTTCACGCCGGACGGCAAACGTCTGGCTTACTTCGAAGCTGCCGGGAATTTTCAAATTTGGACAGTCCCGGTGGAGGATATGGGGGGCCGCCTAAAGGCGGGGAAACCGGAGCAGTTCCTCAAGAGCAGCTTCAACGACGCTGCCCCCATGTTCTCGCCCGATGGGCGATGGCTGGCATATTCGTCGGATGAATCGGGCAGGTATGAGGTCTACGTCCGCGCGTTTCCATCGCCTGCGTCAGGGCAAGGTGGGAAGTGGCAGGTTTCGAACACCGGCGCGATGTGGCCACACTGGTCCAGGAGTGGACACGAGATCGTTTACCTGTCCGGCGACCAGATCATGGCAGCGAGTTACACCGTAAGAGGCGACACGTTCATAGCCGAGAAACCTCGTGTGCGAATCCCCGACTTCAACGCGATCGACTGGACCAGTTGGGATCTGGCTCCGGACGGCCGTAGCCTGCTGGTAGCGACGCCCGTCGATGCCGCCGACCCGCGCCAGCGGGAACACGAAGTGGTATTCCTCGAAAACTTCTTCGACGAGTTGCGGCGGCGGGTGCCGCTGACGGGAAATATACCGGCCCAGTGATAAACAAACTTCGGAAACAGGACACTAGAACGAAACCCGCGCGGTGAACTGAATCTGCCGCGGGGTCCAGTAAGAGGTCTGCAACGACTCGATACCGTCCGACGAGTTCGGGTTCACCCGCCCCTGAATATTGAAGGCGTTGAACGCATCCACGTTGAGCCGCATGCTGACTCGTTCGGTGATCGAGAACTCCTTGTACAGGGAAATGTCGGTCAGGTAGTTGGTCGGTCCCGGCAGCACGGAGTGGGAGTACGGGTTCGCGCCCGAGGGTCCCGGCGCGTAGCCCGTCACCACGGTCGAGCCGCTCTTCAGCGTCACGCTCACGTTATTGTTGCCGAAGTTCGGCGTCCCCGGCGTGTTGTTGATGGGGGTGGTGTACGGCGTGTAGTTCGAGGGCACGCCGGCAACCCCGTTCTTCGCCGCGTTGATGACGGTGGGCGAGATGTACCCGTTGAACCACAGGTACGCGGGATGGCACACACCGCTGCGGCAGTCGTTGACCGGTTGCGCGCTGCCGTAGACCTGCAGCGGGCTCGTCGCCCCCCAATTGCCCGCCGATACCGCGAAGGTCTGCGAGAGCACCTGTCCCACGAACGCCGCCTGATAGCCGCCAAACAGGGCGTTCACCAGGCGGTTCGCGTTGCGCAGGAATCGCTTGCCCTTGCCCACCGGCAGATCCAGGATTCCGTTGAAGGTTACGTGGTGCAGCGGAACCCCGGTGTCCGGCATGTAGTTCTCGTACCGGTTCAACGCGTTGCTCGGACTCAGCAGCGTGCCCGTGTCCATCCCGGAAGGCAGCACTCCCGGCGCGTATGCCGACGCCGGATACAGCGTGTTATCGCGGAACGTGTTGCCGCCCACGCGGAAGGCACGCGAGTAAACATAGAACACCTGGTAGGCGAATCCATTCTTGAACGGGCGCTGATAGTTCACCTGCAGGGCGCTGTCGTTGGACCATCCGGTTTTGCCGGAGATTACGTTGCCGCCCCAGACGTGGTTATCGAACGGCCGCGTCGCGACCGACGCATAAGTGCCGGTTGGCGGCGTGGTGCCGGTCGTCGTCTCCCACACATAGTTCGACGGCGCGTAGTTATATTGATAGTTCTGATCGAGGTTGAACCCGTGGGTGAACACGTAACTCACGCGGAACACCGAACCGTCGCGGAAAGGCTGCTCGATCGTCATATTGGCTTCCCGCACGTGCGCCGGGGGATAGTCCGAGGCGAGCGTTTCCCCGAGGGTGATTCCGGGCAGCAGGGCGGTGGTCGAGTTCGAGTTCACGACGCCGCTGCTGTTCAAGCCCGCGACCACGGACTGCGGCGAGCGCAGCAGGTAGTTGGGCAGTCCGTCCGGAGACTGCGACGCAGCCGTATAACTTTGGGAGTAACCTGCGGTAAACGGATAGTCCGCCGTCAGGTATCGCACCGAGTTACGCACGGGCACCGGGTAGACATACTCGCCGTAACCTCCCCGGATCACCATGCCCTTCGGTCCGAACGATGGCGTGTAGGCGAAGCCGAAACGCGGCAGCACATTCGCCCAACTGCCCTGAATTCCGCTCGCCGGCACTCCCGCCTGCTGCGGGCTCTCGAACTTCACTCCCAGGTTTTGCAGGTTGGTCACGATCGCCTGCGTGGTGAGGCCGTTCTGGATGTAGTACGAGAGCGGCTGGGGCAGCATCAGGGCGTCGTTCTTCATATCGAACGTCACCAGGTAGTCCTGGTCGGCGTGCGGCGCGGGGTGCATCTCCCAGCGCAAGCCGGCGTTGATCGTCAGGTTCGAGCTGACGCGCCAGTTATCCTGTCCGTAGAAATCGAACTCCTGCTCGCGCACCCGGTTGAACGGCGCGTTCTTGTTCTGGGTGTAGCCGCTGGCGGCGCCCAGGAAAAAGTCGGCGTCGGCGTAACCGGTGTTCGGCTTGGTGCCATAGTTTGCGCCGGTCGTGGGATCGTACACACCGGTCGCCTGGTTCGAGAAGCTGATGTTATCCGGCGAGCGGTCCGAAAGGTAGCCGAAGCGCTCGTGCCGGTACCGGCCGCCGAACGCGAACTGGTGCTTGCCCCACACCTTGTTGAGATTCTCGTCCAGGGTGGTGAGAATCTGGCTCATCCCGTAATTCCACTGCGAGCCGCCGTACGGCATAACCAGGTTCGAGCCGATCGATGGAAAGCCGGTTTGTCCGAAGTTATTCGGGAGCCCTAACTGCGATTCGTAGTTCGCCAGCGACACCTGGTTGCCCTGCACATACATCCGCTGCCACTGCTGGCTCACAATCGTCTCCGAGAACAGGGTCGGCGAGAAGGTGTGGGAAAATCCCAGCGCGCCGCTGATGGTCTGCACGGGAATCGCCTGGTACCCGGTGGCGCCCGCCGGGAGTCCCCCGCCCGCGATATTCGCCGGCGAGTTCGAAGGATAGTTGCGGAGCGCTTGCTGGGACTGGTCGACATCGGTGAACCGGAAGTAAGCGCGGTTGTTGTCGTCGAACACATGGTCCAGCCGGAAGGTGACATTCGGCACGGTCTGGGTCACGTTGTTGACGGCGTTGAAATTCGAGTTCACCAGCGGGTTGTCCGCGGTCTGCGGCAGCGGCGTCGCGGCATACAGCGTCTTTGCCAGGGGGCTCTCCCTGGTGATGGGAATCTGGTTTCCGGGGAACGGCATGCGCGAATAGTTCTGTGCCGCCCCGGCGGTCGAGTTCGGATCATAGAGCACCTGCTGGATGCCCGCGCCGTTCACCAGCCCGCCGAAATCGCCGTTGCGCATGGCCACGGTCGGCACGCGCACGAGTTCGTTCGACGCCTGACGCAGGGAAAACCGCTCATAGGAGAAAAAGAAGAACGATTTGTTCTTGCCGTTGTAGACCTTCGGGACCCACACCGGTCCGCCGATATTGGCGCCGAATTCGTTGCGCACCAGGTGCGGCGCCGCGAAGTCCGCCGGATTCTGGCGCGCCTTTGCAATGCCGAAATAGTTGTTCCGCGCGGTCTCGAAGAAAGATCCGTGCACGTTGTTGGCGCCCGACTTGGTGGTGAGAATCACGGTCGCCGGGGTGGCGAACTGCGCGCTCGAATTCATGGTCTCGAACTTCGCCTCCTGCACGGAGTCCGGGTCGGGCAAGGTGGATTGCGCGGTGTTCTGTTCTCCGCCGAAGTTGCGGTTGGTCATCGGCGCGCCGTCCTGCGAGTACTCCATGCCCTCCTGCATCAGACCGTTGGCGCGGGTCCCTCCCGCCTCCAGCCCCGGCACGGTGTTTTGCGCGAGTCCGAGGACGTTGCGTCCATTCTGCGGAAGCTGATCGATGCGGTTGGAGTCGAGTTGCGTGCTGACCGTGCCGCTGTCGTAGGTCGCAAGCTGAATTGTCTCGCCGCTCACCGTCACCTGTTCGGAGACGTCCCCGACACTCAGTTTCGCGTTCACGACCGCCACCTGCGCGTTCTGGAGCGCGATCGTGGCCTGATATTTCTTCATCCCCGGCGCGGTCAGCGTCAGGCTGTAATTGCCCGCGAAGAGCCCCGGCACGGAGTAGAACCCGTCCGAGTTGGTCGTGGTGTCATTGGTCACTCCGGTCGCCTGGTTCACCACGTGAACGGCGCAGCCGGGGACCGCGGCAGACGTCGCATCCTGGACCGTGCCCTGAATCGATCCCGCTCCGCTCTGCGCGAGCAACCCGGCGGGCAGCGCGAGAAATGCCGCTAACAGGCCGAGTCCTGCGGAATATACCGATAACGTAATCCTGCGCATGATGCCTCTTCCTTTGTCGTGGCTGAAGACCTGAGCCCTGAATTTTCGCCATCATATCAAAAAAAGAGCGCCGCGCCGCAAGTTGCAGGGCGATCAGTACAACAGCTTCAGCGACAACTGGATCTGGCGCGAGGGACCGGCGGTCCGGCTGATCACGCCAAACCCCGGTCCGGTGACGATGTTGGCGGGCAGTCCGAAGTTGACCGTGTTGAATATGTTGAACACCTCGGCGCGGAACTCCATCACGGTGCGCTCGCGGTTCGACGCGCGCCCGATGGGCGTGTCTTTCACGAGCGATACGTCGAGATTGCGGAACGCCGGACCGCGGAACGTATTCCGGCCGAGCGTGCCAAAGCGGCCGCGATTCGGCCCCGTGCCGCCGGGTACGCCGACGGGAATCGAGAAGAGGCCCGGGTTGTTCGGGCCGAGCCCGAAGTAGTCCTCGCGGATGGTCCGGTTCGTCGAGAGCACGGGCGTTCCCACCTGGTCCGGGCGGTCGGCGCTGTTCGATCCCAATCCCGTCTGTTGCATGCCGGAGTACACGGTGAAGGGCGAGCCGCTGGTGAGCGCCAGAATCCCGAGCAACTGCCATCCACCGGTGAAGCGTTTTCCCAGCGGGCGCAGCCACGCGGCACGATCGAGCGGCAACTGCTGGATCGCGCTGAGGGAAAAGGCGTGCGTCACGTCGAACGTGGAAGGTCCCTTCTCCCCGCGGCGGTCGCGCGTGTTCTGCGGCGTGGTTTGGAGCACCGTGCCGGAAGATCCGGTGAGGAACCCGCCGAGCACGCTGCTGGTGTCGTCGAGCGATTTACTGAAGGTGTAGCTCGCTTGAAATCCGAGTCCGCCGCGCAGCGAACTCTTGCCCAGAGCCGCCTGTAGGGAATGAAAGCTCGAATGGGAATGGCTCGCGATCAGAGTCAGCGGACCGTATCCGCCGTCAGACTGCCCGGCCGGGTCGAACAGCGTGTAGGGCGCGAATGCGGGATCGGCGCCGCTGTAGCCGTTGGGATATTCCAGGCGGGCGAGGCGCACCCCGACGGTGGCCACGTAATCCGCGCTCGCGGTCAGGTCGCCGAGTGTCCGTTCGACCCCGGCGGTGTAGGTGCCGATGTAGCCGTTGCGGAATCCGGGGTCCATCGCGCCGATAGTGATCGGCTGCACCTGTTGGTTCCCGCTCAGCGCCGCGAGGTCGCGCTCGTAGCGCAGCACGTCCATCCCGGTGTTTGCAGCCACGTCCGCCGAATTGCCGGTCGGGTACATGGGCTGGCCGGCGGACGTGTACACGGCCGGCAACGTCAGTTTGAGCGGCGCGTTCTGAAACGGCACGGGACGGCCGGGCGCGGCGGTCACCAGCGGCGCCACGACGTAGGGGAGGCTGCCGGTCACCGAGTTATCCTGCCACAGGTTCGGCAACTGCGTGACGATGGCGCCGCCGGCGCGCCACAGCGTGTGCTCGGTGACGTGCCAATCGATGGCGACGCGCGGCCCCCAGCCGTTCCAGTCCATCGCGTACGGCGGTTGATTGTTGATGAGGAAGCGAGCCTGCGCGCCCGGCATCGCGGGATCGACGCGGCGCCCCGAGCCGTCCTCGAACACGATGCCGGACGTGCGCATGCGCCCTTCCTTGATGGGAGTGTAGAGGGAGTAGCGCAGGCCGTAGGTCACCGAGACCCGCGACGCCGCCTTCCACGTGTCCTGCGCGTAGAACTCGTACGCCTCGCGCCGGACGGCGCTATCGCCCATGCGCGCGCCCTGCGCAAACAGCGGCGGCGCCGCGGTCACGGTGTAGGAAAAGGGCGAGGCCGTCAGCAGGCCGGTCAGCGAGTCCGGCAGCAGGCCGCCTTTTGGGATATCGTGCAGGCCGCTGCGCGAGCGGATCTCGACGGGCGAATACGCCGCGCCGCCGCCGAACAGGTACGCTCCGTTCGGGGCGGTGCCGAAGATGGTGGAATCGCGATTCACGCGGATTTCCGCGCCAAACTTCCAGGCGTGCGCGCCGCGGGTCCACGCCACGTCCTGGCGCAGTTGAAAGAGGTTGCCGTAGGCGCCGATCACCGATCCCGCGGGCGTATTGAAGCCTTCGTACAACCCGTCGGCGAAATTGAGCGCCGCCTGCGACTGGTTGATGGTCGGAAAGTTCGGAGTCGAGCGGATGTACCCGAACGTGGTGCGCCAAATCAGGTTCGGACTCACGGTCCTGTCGTAGCTCACGGCGAGGCTGCGCTGGTGGTCGAAGAAGGGAATGGCGAACGAGGGATCGATCGCGGTCTGGCTCGGGTTGGTCAGCGGACCATCCACGTTGTTCAGGCTGAAGCGCGCGAACAGGTGGGCTTTCGGCGAGAAGGTGTGATCCACGCGTCCGGAGAATTGGTCCGTCACGGTGCGGATTTTGGAGGAGATCGCGTAGGTGCGTGCGCCGTAGGGTCCGCCGGGATCGTTGGGCAGCGGGTAGCGGGACAGCACCGGCTGTATCCGCGGGTCCACCGGCACGGTGAGCACGTCGCCGGGAAACGCCGTCGAATCGAGGCCGAGCCGCTCCTGCGCGGTCGGCACGGGCAGCACCTGGGTAGTCCCCAGCACCTGCCGGAAGCCCTGGTATTCGGCGAAGTAGAAGGTGCGGTTGCGGCGGATCGCGCCTCCGTTGGCGACGCCGAATTCGTGGCGATTGAAGGGCGGAATCCGGCCCGGCTGAGCGACGCTCCTGCGGTCGAAGAAATTGCGGGAGTCGAAGGCGGCGTTGCGGACGAATTCGAAGACGCTGCCGTGGAAGTCGTTGGCGCCGGACTTACTGACGATTTCCGTAAAACCGGCTGCGCCGTGCCCATAGGACGCCGGCAGCACGCCCGCGAGCGAATTGATCTCCTGGATGGCGTCCACATTGAAATTGGAGAAGGTCGCGCCGCCCATTTCGGCGTCGGTGACATCGGCGCCGTCGAGCGAAAACACGGTGGCGGTGCCGCGTTGGCCGTTCACGGTGAACTGCTGGGTGAAGTTGGCAGCGCCGTTGGTGTCGGTGCGGGTGCCCGCGGCCAAGAGCAGCAACTGGCTGAAGTCGCGGCGGTTCAGCGGCAGCGCGGAAACCTGGCGTCCGGAGAGTTGCTCGCCGCCGGCGGACTCGCCCGCGGAAGCGTGCGCTACAAGGACCAAACCGCCATCGCCGGTCAGCCGCAGCGCGTCCAGCCGCGACACTCCCGCGGTGAACTCGACCGGCGCGCTCGCCGCGGCGGAGCCGGAGGACGTCCGCACCGAGAGCGCGTAACTGCCGGGCGCGATCGCATCGAACGCGAACGCGCCGCCGGAACTGGTGAGTGCCTCCATCGCGGCGGCTCCGCGCAACTCGATGCGCGCGCCGCTTACCGGCCGGCCGGCCTGATCCCGCAGGGTCCCTTTCCAGGACCCGGCCGGCTGGGCGAAGACCGCACTCAGCAGGCACAACCCGATTGTAAGAAGACGATTCATGCGATTTTCCGAAAGGCCGCCGCGTCACCAGACCCGGCACGCGTTGGCGCGAACCATGGGCTGCCCCGCTTTACAGGAAAACGCTTTGGCGAACTCCGGCATATTGCTCACCACGCCGTTGATGCGATACTCGACCGGCGAGTGCGGGTTCGTGATCTGACTGGCGCGCTTGCTCTCCGGGCGCTCATCGCCGCAGGCCCACTGTGCAAACCCGATGAAGAAGCGTTGATCCGGCGTGAACCCGCCGATGGGCGAGGATGCCTGGCCGGCCGTCGCGCTCTTCCAGGCGCTGTAGGCCAGAATGAGGCCGCCCAGGTCGGCGACGTCTTCGCCCAGCGTGAGTTTGCCGTTGATTTTGATGTCGTCGACGACGGTGTACTGCGAATACTGATCGGAGATGCAGGCGGCCCGCTTGACGAACTCTCCGCTATCCTTTTTCGTCCACCAGTCCGTGAGGTTGCCCTTGGCGTCGAACTGCCGGCCTTCGTCGTCGAAACCGTGCGTGAGTTCGTGCCCGATAGTGCCGCCGGTATTGCCGAAGTTGGGCGCCGCGTCCATCTTCGGATCGAAGAGCGGCGGTTGCAGCACGCCGGCGGGAAAATTGATGTCGTTGGTCTGCGGGTTGTAGTAGGCGTTCACCGTGGGGGGAGTCATGAACCACTCGCTGCGGTCGACCGGCTTGCCGATCTTCGCCAATTGCCGCCGCGATTCGAACCGGGCGGAGCGCTCCACGTTGCCCGCGAAATCGGCGGGGGCGATGGCGAGCGTACTATAATCGCGCCACTTATCGGGGTAGCCGATTTTGTTCACGATCGCGTGCAGTTTCTCGATCGCGCGCTGCCGTGTCGCGTCGCCCATCCAGGGCAGGGTGCGCAGGTCCTCTTCCATCGCCTTTTCGATCCGCTGCGTCATCGCCAGCGCCTGAGCCCTCACGTCCGCGTGGAAGGTGCGGGCGACGAAAACCTGACCGAGGGCCTCGCCCAGATCGCGGTCCACCCAGCGGACGCAGCGTTTCCAGCGTGGCTGCATCTCCTTGGCGCCGCGCAGGTAAGCGTTGTAGAACTCGAAGTTGGCGCGCGCGAAAGCCTCGGAGAGAAACGGCGCGTGGGCGTGGGCCAGGTGCCAGCGCAGGTAGGTCTTCCACTCGGCGAGCGGGCGCGTCTTCAGTTCGTGCTCGACGGCGGCGAAGAAGGCCGGCTCCGTCACGTTGACCACGGGCGGCTCGGGCACTCCCAGCGCTTTCCAGTACGCGGGCCAGGCGAACGACGGCGTCATGGAGAGCAACTGCGCGCTGGAGACCTTATGGAAAAGATTGTGGGGGTTGCGCAATTCCACGCGTGTGAGGGACGCCTTGGCCAGCGCGGTTTCGATCGCCATCACGTCCGCCGCGCCGCTCCTGGCGGCTGCGGGCGAATCGCCCAGCAACTGGAGAATCGCCGTCACGTGGTCCACGTACCGCGAGCGGATCTCCTGGCTCTTGGCATCGGTCTTGAAGTAGTAGTCGCGGTCCGGCAAGCCGAGACCGCCGGCGCTGGCGAACGCGATCATCTTCTCCGAGTCGGCGAAGTCGGGGTTGGAGCCGAAGCCGAACAGCGGCGAACTGTTGCCCGGCCCCAGGTGCAATTCCGCCAGCACCGGCGGCAGATCGTTCCGCGATTGGATGGCCGCGATGCGGTCGAGCAGGGGACGCAGGGGCTGCGCGCCGAGTTGCTCCACCGCGCCCTCGTTCATGCAGGCGCCGAAGTAATCGCCGGTCTTCTGCTCGTTGGCGGTCCGCCCGGTAGAGGGCTTGGCGAGTTGGTCCAGGATGCCCCAGAGGAAGCGCTGGTTCTCGTCGGCGAGCTTCGAGTAGACCTCCCATGCCGTCTGGTCCGGGGGGATCGGGTTCTTTTTGATCCAGTTTCCGCAGGCGTACTTGAAGAAATCGGCGCAGGGGTCCACCGAACGGTCGATGAACGCCGGCTCGAGGCTGGGCGTGTACGGCAGCGACGCCAGCGGCGTTTGCTGGGCGCGCAACATCGCGCATAAAAACAGAAGAAGACTAACACGCATCACGCAAGCGAGAGTACCACACGGATGCGCCTCATCGAGCGTAGCGGCGCCAGACTGAGCGTACTGTTGCTGACCCCCGGCCGGGGGATCTGCCCCCCCTGATAGAATTCCGGGGTGAGGACGGCGGCATTCGACCGCCACGCTTCCGGCAATGCAAAACCGCCGGACGGGTTTCCCCGGCCGGCGGCGTGAAACATCTGGGATTCCGGTTTCGTTAATCGCCGAAGCTGCCGACTTCTTCCTGCTCTTCGACAGGCTTTTGGGGCTTGGCGGCGGGGGCGACGGGCGCGATGCTGACGAGCTGCTCGCCAGGCTTCTCGCCGAGGACGTGCTGGCGGTAGAGCTGCATCATGCGCTCGTGCTCTGCCTGTTCCTTGAGTTTGGCGTCGCGGGCACGGGCTTTTTCCTCGCGGGCGGTCTTGGCGATGCCCTTGGAATCGAGGTCGTGCTGCACTTCGGTGGTCACGATTTCGTCGCGCAGGGTCATGCTGTGCTGCACCTGGGAGAGCGGAACCTTCTTATTGCCGGCGAAGATTTCATGTTTGCCGTTCTCCTCGTACCACTTGGTGAGGGTCGCGGTCATGTGCATCTTCTCGACGATGTTGCGCCAGCCGATGCCGGTATTGTAGGCGCAGAAGCTGATTTCGCCTTCCTGGGTGGCGTAGGGGATGATGCACTGCTCGGTGCGGCGGAAGTCGTAGTTGAAAAGGTCCTGGAACCACATGCCGGCGATGAAGAGGAAGTTCCAGCGGTCGCGGCGGCGCTTCTCGATGTCGGCCATGGTGCGGTCCTTGCCGACATTGCCGTAGCTCTTGCCGGTGGCGCCGAAGGTCTTGTCGAACTTCTTCATCATGTCGCCGAGCTTGAAGTGGGTGGGCGCCTGGAAGGGGTCGTAGTTGCGGGCGACGGCGAGGGCCATGCCGATGATGGAGGGCCACTTGGAGCGGGCGGCGTCGTTGATGCGGGCGACGTCCTTGGCGAGGCGGTCGGCGTTGAGAAAGGCGGTGACCGGGACCTTCTCCTTGGTTTCCTTGTCGATCATGACGGCCATGCCGACGCCGCAGTTGGGGTGGC
>JBBIQR010000097.1:0-15125 GCA_037442245.1 Candidatus Solibacter sp.
TAGCGCGCCGCGGTGAAAACGTAGACCCCGGACTGCAGGGCGTAAACCGCCTTGCCGTTTTCGTACCGGATCAGCGCCACTCCCTTGGCCTCGCCGGCGGGCTTCCCGCTTTCCTTGACCGAAGCCGAATCGCTCGTGGGCAGATATAGGGTCGCGGCGGTGTTGGCCGGAACCGTGGCGCGATAGGTCAGGCTCTTCCCCTCCACCTTCCACGCGCTGGCGATGCGGCCATACGCGGAATCGTAGTGGCCTTCCGCGAAGGTGACGCCGCCGGTGGGATCGGGCTCGGGCTGCAGGAGGAACTTGCGGAAGCCCGGCTCATCGCGCTGGATGCCGAGCGAATACGCCATCATCCACTGGCCCACGGCGCCGAACGAGTAGTGGTTGAACGAGTTCATGCTGTTGTTGCCGCCGAACCCGTTCTCCACCGTGTAGCCGTTGAGCCGCTCCCAGATGGAGGTCGCGCCCTGATCGATGGCGTACAGCCACGACGGGTACTTCTGATTGAGCAGCAGGCGGTAGGCGACATCGGCCATCCCGTTATCGGAGAGCGCTTTGCTGATCCACGCGGTCCCGATGAAGCCGGTCATCAGCGAATAGGGCGGGCGCGTGACGCCGCCGTCGTCCTGGTTCTCGCGCTCGACCGCCGCGGCCAGGTTCTTCGCCATCCGCGGCGCATCGGCGGCGTCGAACAACCCCATGCCGAGCGCGACCGCGTAGGAGGTCTGGGTATCGGCTACGCGGAACTGCGGAGGCTCCGCCGCGGCGCCGCGCCCCGGTCCGCCGCGTCCGCCGCCGGTAGCCAGCGTCTTCTTTTCGCCGTTCACAAAGGTGGAGTTGAAGTACGCCCGGCGCTTTTCGTACATGCCCTGGAAGCGCGCCGCGTCGCCGGATTTGCCGAGAATCGCCGCCACCTTGGCCATGATGCCGAGATCGTAGGCGTGATACGCGGTCACCAGGTACGCCGTGCCCAGCAGGTTGTTCTGCGGACCGAGCCAGTCGCCGAGTTGGCCGTCGGAACTGAGACCGGTCTTCGGATCGATGGTGGTTTCCAGGTAGTCGATGTACTTCACCATCGCGGGATAGTGGTGCGCGAGCAGTCCCACATCGTTGTACTGGAGATACGTCTCCCAGGGCACCACGATGCCGGCGCTGCCCCACAGGACGCCACCGAAACCGCCTCCCACCGGAGCCACGTCGGTGAATTTCCCCGCCGGCGTCTGTACGTCGCGCATGGCGTACATGTGGCGCGTAAGGAACTGGTCGGCGTTGGAGACGTAGGTGGCGGTCCGCGAGAAGACGTTGATGTCGCCGCTCCACCCCATGCGCTCGTTGCGCTGCGGGCAATCCGTGGGGATGGTCAGGAAGTTATCCACGTTGGACCAGACCAGGTTGCTCCACAGCCGGTTGACCTTCTCGTTGGACGTCTTGTAGTCCGCGGTCAGGTCGTGGACGGAACTGATGACCACGCCCTGCACGGCTTCGAGCGGCAGCGGCTTGGTGATGCCGGTGATCTCGAGGTACTGGAAGCCGTGCGAGGTGAAGCGCGGCTGAAACACCTGGCTGCCGGCGCGCATGGTGTACACGTCCGTGCTGATCGCGGCGCGATAGTTTTCCGTCATGATCATGCCGGCGTTCTTGCCCGACTCCTGGAGATCGGGATACAGCATCTCGGCATACCGCAGCGTGAGTTTCGCACCGGGGACCCCGGCGGCGACGGCGATGCGCGGCACCCCGACCATGTTCTGGCCCAGGTTGTACACGAACACGCCGGGACGCACTTCTTTCACGCTCTTCGCCGCCAGGATGCGGTACACCCGCGCATTGTTGCCGATCTGGCCGATGAGAGAGAGCTTGTCCCACGTGAAGGCGGGTCCCATCATGCCGCCGCGCCCGGCTTCGGCGCCAGAGAAGGTGGTGCCTTCGAGCGGTACGGCAACCGCGGGCTTCCACTTCGCGTCCGCGTAGGCTGCGGTGGACCAGCCCTCGACCGCGCGCTCGCGCGAGGCGTCGTAGATCTCGCCCATATCCAGGCTGCTGTAGACCACCGGTCCATTGCCAAAGTATTTCCACCTGGCAGGATCGGTGACGATGGTTTCGCTGGTGCCGTCCTTGTAAGTGATGGCGAGTTTGGCCAGCAGCGACTGCCGGTCGCCGAAGTGATTCCAGATGGCGCCGTAGCTGAGCAGCCCGCTGAACCAGCCCTCGCCGAGCATGGCGCCGAGCGCGTTGGCGCCGGGGCGCAGCAGCGGAGTCACGTCATAGGTCTGGTAGAAGTGGGTGACGTTGTATTGCGTCAAGCCGGGGTTGTAGTGGTCGTCGCCCACGCGCCGCCCGTTGAGGTAAACCTCGTAGACGCCTCGCGCGGTGACGTACAGGCGGGCGCGATCGATGGGTTTGGAAGCCTGGAACGTGGTGCGCAGCATCGGCATGGAGTTGTGGCTGGGGTTCCTGACGAGGAACGCGCCCTTGGCGCCGCCATCGAGAACGTACTGGCCATTCGCCACGGAGAGCCCGGCGGCGCCGGCATAGATCCCTTTGTAGGGAGCGGCGGCGAGGTCCTCGTGGAAAAGCACGCTGTGCGGGGAGCGGTTGTTGCGAATGGTGACGTCGCGAAAACTGGCGTGCTGCCCGGCGTCGACGGCGAATCCCATATCGCACAACATGCCGAAAGCGAGGTAGTCGCCGCCGGAGCCGGCCGGATTCAGGTTCACCGCGTTAGCCGCCGCGCCGCGTCCCGGAAAGCCGCCCCGTCCGGCGGGGGGCGGAGGAGGCGCGCCGGCGAAAGTCGTGCTGCCGTCGATAGTCACGGTGATCTGGCCGAACGCGCTCTGGAACGCGATCACGTGCGCGGCATTCTTGTTGGCTCCGCTGATCACAGCGGTCGAGATGTCGAACGTCTTCAACGGCTGCGCGCTGGTGCCGGTGTCCTTGTATCCGGCGCGATACACGTGAAGTTTGGCTTTGCCGCCGGGGGTGTCGACGCCGGAGACGTCGAGTTCGAGCCGGATGTAGCTCTGGTCCCGGGCGCTCTGCACCTGGTAGATGTTCTTGTATTTATCCATCAGGCGCGGATCGTTGGCGCCGTAGACGAAACTCGCGCGCGTGCTGCCCGGCGCGATGGCGACGGCGTAGCTCGCATCGAAAATCGCCAGGTACGGCGAGTAGAGCACCAGGTCCTCATCGCCCCCGCCGATCCACTTAGCGCCGCTCCACGCGGCGGCTCCCGGCGCGGGATCCATCAGTCCGGTTTCGAACCAGCTTGTCGCGGTAAGCCGCGCGGATGCCTGATCCCACGCGGTGACGCTCCAGGTGTAGCGGGTGGCGGCGGCGAGCGGCGTACCCGCGTAGGTGATGCCGGCGGATTCCCCGCTTGCGACACGGCTCGTGTCCCACACAATCGCGCCCTTGGGATCGCGCACCTGAATCTGGTAGGCGGTCTGTGTATAACCGCGCTCGCCGGCGGTGGCGTCCATCTGCCAGCCGAAGCGCGGCTGGGCCACGTCGATTCCCAGCGGCGTCGCGCGGTACTCCACCTGAAGGTTCTTGAGCAGCGCGGCGGCGCCGGCCGCGAGGGCGCCGGACAGGAGGAAGGCCAGTAAGATGGCGAAGCGTTTCATGACTAAGTGGACTCCCGGTTTGAGTTAGCGGCTGTAAGTCAGGCCCGATCCGAACCTGAAAAGAGGATCGTCCATATCGAAAGGCACGTCGGCGGCCTGCGACAGGACGCTCGGCATGTCGCCGGGCAGGTCGAAAGGCAGCTTGCCGGTGGGCTTGGCCTTGCCGAAAACCACGTCCAGCAGGGCCGCGTCACTCGCGCCGAATGCGCCGAACACGCCGGCCACGGCATCGATAAACTCGCTGAGGATCACCGGCTTATCCATATTCACGACGACGATCGTGGGGGTGCCCGTGGCCGCGATCTTGCGGATATCTTCGAGCACCTTCCAATTGGCGGCATTGCCGTAGGCGAGCGTGATGCCATAAGTGGGGCGCGGCGGCGGAGCGGCATTCCCGGCTCCCCCGCGTCCCGCGCCCATGGCGAAGGCCCCGCCGTAAGGATACGTGGTCGCCGGGCTGGCAACCCGCAGCAGCGCCAGGTCCGCGCCTTTCGGATCGTCCACCACGGCGCCATAGCGCGCGGCCGTTTCGCGGTCGATGCCTTCCACGTAGATCTTCCTCCCGGCGGCGGCGGGAAGCACATCGCCGGCGTTCTTCAACAGCACCGTGGAGCGCACCTGCGCGGCGTATCCGGCGGCCACGAAGGGCTCGCTCGCCACCGTCTCCCTGGCGTGTGCGGGATCCACGTACGGGTCCTCGAAGAGACCCAGTTCGAAAACGGGCCGCAGCACGCGCCGCGCGGCGGTATCCAGAACCGCCACCGGGATGCCGCCATCCTTCACGTTGGAGAGGATCACGCCCGGATCGTTATCGCCGCCGATCTGATCGACGCCCGCCAGGACCATCATCTTCTGGCGCTCCTTTTCGGAAAGCTTCTCCACGCCCCAGGGCATGTTGCGCAGCCAGTCCGTGACCACCAACCCCTGGAAGCCGAGCTTCTCGCGCAGCAGACCGTTGATCATCGCCTTCGAGAAGTTGATGCCGACCGTGTCGTGGCCCACCGGGATGAAGTAGCCGCCCATGAACCCGCCCGTGCCGGCGGCAATCGCGGCGCGGAAGGGGATCAAGTGGTAATCGAACTGATTCCCGGGATAGATGGTCCACTTCCCGTAATTGTTATGCCCGTCGTAGCCGTCTTTCACCGGACCGTCGCCGGGGAAGTGTTTGGTGATCGTCATCACGCTTTCCGGGCCGAGTTTCTTGCCCTGGAAGCCCTCGACGATGGCCTGGATGAGGGTCGCGTTCAGGTTCGCGTCCTCGCCGAAGGTGCCGTTGATGCGGTTCCAGCGAGGCTCGGTGGCGGTGTCGGCCATGGGTCCCAGCAGACACCGGATGCCGAGGGCGCGCAACTCCTTCGCGGCAATCTGCCCGAATTGGCGGACCAGTTCGGGGTCGCGCGCCGCCGCGAATCCGAGTTGGTCCGGCCATTGCGAGATGACGGGCTTGCCCGCCCCGCCCCGGCCGCCGGCGTGGCGCGGATCGGTGCTGAAGACGATCGGGATGCCGAGCCGCGACGCCTCCGCCATTTCCTGCAAACCGTTGTGGAACGTCGCCGTGATCTCGGGCGCCTCCCCGGCGTTGGGCCGCACCAGGATGTAGCGCACGTTGCGCTCGACGATCAACTGGGTGGGGTTGGCGCTGCCCATCGGCTCGACGTGGTTCTGGTTGGCGCGTCCCTGAAAGGCGCGGTCGGCGGGATTCGCCGAAGGCGCGCCGCGTCCACCGCGTCCGCCGGCGGCGGGGAGGCCGAGGACTTCCCCATTGGGCCCGGTAAAGCCGGCCAGGGAGGAGTGGATCATCAGTCCGGCCTTCTCTTCCACCGTCATGCGGGAGAGCAGGTCGGCCACGCGCGTTTCCACCGGCAGGCGCCAGTCTTCGTAGGGGTCGAGCGTACCGTTCTTGTTGAGATCGCGGAAGCGCAGCCCGTCGCGCGTGATGACCGGCGCCTTGCGCGCCTCGATCCTGGGCGGGGGTGTCTGCGCGAACAGCGCGGGCGACACAACAAGGAAAATCAACGGAGATTTCCGGGTCATTTGATCTCTAATGCTACAACGGGGCGCGCGCCCGCGCACGGGGGATGGGGTCTGAAATCGAGGGGCGGACACCGGCGTCCCGGACCGCGCTGCCCGCCCCGCTTGTCTACGACTTGACCGTGTGGAACTCCCAACCTTTGCGGAAGTTGGGCTTGATGTACTTGTTGGCGTCGGCGTTGTTGGTGATCCGCATCTTGTCGGGATCGTATTCGAGCTTGCCTTCCGAGCGCAGCGCGATCACTCCCAGCAGCATCCATTCGACGAACGGCGCGGCCACATCGAAGTTGGAACACGATGGATCGCCGCCCTTGCAGGCGCGGATGAAGTCGCGCATGTGGCCGGGCGAGCGCGTCAGCAGCGGCTCCGGCATGCGGAAGTCCTTCATCTTCTCGACCGGAACCAGGCGCGTCACTTCACCGTAGGTGCCGGTGGTGAGCATGCCCTTCTCGCCGACAAACAGGCTGCCGTCGGGTTGCGGGAAGCGCAGCGGTTCGGTGGCTTCCTTGAGCGCCTGGAACTGCTCCCAGTTGAAGACGCGTCCGGGCGAGCGGAACTCGTTGTCCGCGGGACGCATCATGCCCATCGGCATGCCGCGTCCGGGACCGCCGGGAGCGCCGCCCGGCGCCGCCCCGCGCCCGCGTCCGCCGCGCCCGCCGAAAGCGCCGGGCAGCATGGGCGGGTCGCCCAGCCACTCGCCTTCCGGAGCGCCGGGAATCTTGGGCGTCTCCTTGAGACCGTCGTACCAGAAGATCTTGAGCGCGGGCATGTCGCCATAGGCGGCGAAGTCATAGCGGATGACCGACGACTTGGGGAACATGAACGGGCTGGTGCCTTCCTTCTTGATGCACTCGACCCCGATCACCTTGCGCTGCGAGAGGTGCAGCGCCATGTTGGGCGCGCCCAGAATGTGGCAGGCCATATCGCCCAGCGCGCCGCAGCCGAAATCGTAGAAGCCTCTCCAGTTGAACGGCTGGTAGAAGAAGCCGCCGTTGCGGTCCGGATCGGTCTTGCCGTTCGCGGTGAAGGGCCGGTTCTCCGCCATCCCGAGCCACAGGTCCCAATCCAGCGTCGCGGGCACCGGGTCCGGCTTGGGAATCTCGGTGAGGCCCTGCGGCCACATGGGACGGTCGCTCCAGGCGTGGACTTCGGTCACGTTGCCGATGTCGCCGCGCCATACGATTTCGGCGCACTGGCGCGTGCCCTCGTTGGAGTAGCCCTGGTTGCCCATCTGCGTCGCCACCTTGTACTTCGTGGCGGCGGCGCGCAGTTGGCGCGCTTCCCAGATGCTGCGCACCAGCGGTTTCTGCACGTACACGTGCTTGCCGCGCTCCATGCACCACACCGCGGCGGACGCGTGCATGTGATCCGGGGTCGCCACGATCACGGCGTCGATGCCGTTGGCTTCCTTATCCAGCATCTTGCGGAAGTCCTTGTACTTCGTGGCCTTCTCGAAGCGGCTGAAGGTGCTCGCGGCGCGCCGGTCGTCCACGTCGCAGAGCGCGACGAAATTCTCCGTGGGCGCGGCGGCGGAGATATTCGCGGCGCCCTGCCCGCCGGAGCCGATGGCGGCCATGTTCAGCTTTTCGTTGGGGGACTTGTATCCGGCCGCTTTCAGCGACGGCGTGCTGCCGAAACCTCCCGCCGGGATCGCGCCCGCCAGAAGACTGCCATAGAAAAAGTAACGCCTGGTGATTGCCATGTGGATTCTCCGCTCCTAGACAAGACAACTCTTGACGTACGCGAGGCACTTCTTCGCCTCCGCGACGATGTCCGAACCCTCGGGGATAGGATACTCCAACTCCAGGTTGGCAGGGATCGGATACTTCTCGGTTTTGAGGAGTTGCAGCACCGGTTTGATGGGCGTGTCGCCCGTGCCCCACACCGCCACGTTCGGACCGTGATCCTTCTTACGATCCTTCACGTGCAGGTTGGTGATGCGCGCGTGGTGCTGCTTGATGAAGGCCACGGCGTCGTACCCGGCGGCGGTGAAATGGCCGATGTCGAGATTGATGCCGTTGTACTTGCCGTAAGCCATCAGAGTGTCGTAGCTTTCCAGCGTCGCCGTCTGGTTGGGGTCGTTGGTGGCGTCGTGCCCGTGGTAGCCGACCAGCAGTTTGTGCTTATCGGCGACCGGCGCGATGCGCTTGGCCATCGTCAAGGTCGTGGAAGTGGTGATGCCCTTCACACCCAGGCCCTTCGCCATGCTGAAACCGTACTCGATGTCCGCGTCCTTCATGCTGTCCTGCATGTTGTAGCAGAGCAGGGCGAGATCGATCCCGGCGTCGTCGAACTTTTTGCGCACGCCCTTCCATGTGGCCGCGCTGCTGGAGGCGCGCCATTGGGCGAGTTTCTCCATCGCCGCCTGGCGTTCGGCCTGCTGTTCGGGAGTGAGCGGCGCGCGGCCGCCTCCCGGTCCGCGGCGTCCTCCAGCGGGAGGCGGCGCACCGGGTCCGCGGCCGAACATCGGCATCGCGGGTGCGCCGGCGAGGGCTTCGCAGTGATTCGACATCAACTCCGCCTCGCCCAGGCCAATCTCCACATAAGCCTTGATGATCGCCTCCGGGTCGGGACTGGCGATCCGGTTGAAGCTGTACGTGATCGCGCCAATCTGCACTCCGCCGAACTTCGAATCGATCCGCTTCGCGCCAAACGCCCGCGACAGGGGCAGGGATGCCAGCGCGATCTTCCCCCAATCTCGTCTTGTGACTTCCATTCGTGGTCCTTTCAGCCCAACTTCCGTCCTGCCGTGGCCGGCTCCCTCGCAAACTCCGCCTCTCTCGATCCGCCGGTACTTCTCCACACCCCGCCTGACCCGCGCGTGGCCGGAAGAATTAGGATGGGCAATTCTGAAAATACAACACATTCAGGCGCGCGTGTTGGGGCCCGCGCCAATGTGCGCCGAAGCCAGGCGCCGGTTATTGGACCTGGGGCGCCGGAAGCCGCGGCAGCATCTCCTTCCGGTTGGCCGCGTCGTACACCACGCTGGCGATCACCGCGGAAGCCTGCATCAGGTCGGCGGGGATGGCGTGGTCGAAAGTGTCCATGTCGGAGTGGTGCGTGATGGTGCCGTAATCCAGCGGGTCCTGGATGAACTGGAAGCCGGGCAGGCCCACGGCGTCGAAGGACAGGTGGTCGGTGCCGCCGGTGTTGCGGATCGTGACCGTGGTCACGCCCAGATCGCGGAAGGGGGCGAGCCAGGATTCGAAGACCGGCCGCATCGCGTCGTGGCCCTGCAGGTAGACGCCGCGGATCTTGCCGCTGCCGTTGTCGAGGTTGAAGTAGCCGGAGAGCTTCGCATGCTCCTGGGTGAGCCGCATGGTCTTCGGATCGGCGAAATGCTCGCGCACGTAGGCGCGGGAGCCGAACAGCCCCTCCTCTTCCCCGCCCCACAAGCCGATCCGCACCGTGCGGTCGAGCGGGAGATGCAGCGCGGTGAGGATGCGCACGACCTCCATCATGACAGCGCTGCCTGCGCCGTTATCGGTGGCGCCGGTGCCCGAGTGCCAGGAATCGAAGTGCGCGCCGATCATGACGACCTCGTCCTTCCTGGCGCCGCCGGGGATTTCGCCGATGATGTTCATTCCATCCTGGCCGGAGGCGGATACCGCGGCTTTCAGGTTCAGCCGCACGCGCACCGGCTGCTGCTTTTCGATCGCCCGCGCGAGACGGTCGTACTGCTCGGCGGTGAGGACGAACGTGGGAGGCGCCATGGTATCGGCGCTCTTGAAGCTGCCCGCGGCTTCGGCGAAGAGCATGCCTTCATGTGCGCGCTGATCTTCGAGCAGCACGCCCAGCGCGCCCTCTTTCGCCAGAAACGCGGCGCGTTCGGCCACCGCCTGGTCGTAGAGGTCGTACAACTGCTCCGTGAGGGCGTTCGGCAGGCTGGAAAAGAAGCGCCCCATCTCCTCGGGGTTATTCGGCCACTGGAGTTCGGCGAGCGTGCGCGCGGTGAGTTTGGCGGCCGGTTCGGGCGCGTCGGCCATCCCGCTGAGATCGGCCGCGGTATAGCGGCGGAACTGGGGCGCGGTCTGCGGTTGCGGCACCCGCGGCGCGCTCAGCAGCACGATCTTGCCGCGCAGTTTGCCGGTCCATTGCGCCTGGAACTCCTTGAGCGCTTCGCCATACTTCTTCGGACCGTCGCGAAACGTCGCGGAGAACGGCGCGAGCACCAGTTCGCCGGTGACCGGTCCGTCGCTCGATGCGCTCCACGCCAGCGGTACCGCAGTCATGTCCTGGTATCGCGGCTCCAGCAGTTCCAGAGAAGATTGCTGCAGCGTCCAACTGCGTCCCGCGGGAGCCCATTTCTCCAGGTGGACGTTCTCTAGCCCCATCGCCTTCAATTCACCTACCGCCCAATTGGCGGCGTCCTGGAAGCCGGTGGACCACGTCAGCCGCGGTCCGTGCACTTCGGTGATCTGGTACAGGTGATCCATCACCTTGGAATGATCGAAGGCTTCGGTCTTGATCCGGTTGACAATTCCCAGATCGGCCCGTTCCTGGGCCAGTCCAGGCAGGGAGCAGATTAGCAGCAGCAATGCGGTTCGCGCCATTCCTGAAGTATAGGACGGCCGGCGCCGCGCCGCTCCCCCTCGCGTGCGCGCTCAGTCCGAACGCGGGCGCATCGGACCGATCAGCCGCAGCGCCGGACGCGTGTTGTACTCGCGCCGGTAGTCGCGGTGCCCCGGGTCGTCGGGATAATGCTCGCCCGCCGGATACGGGTAGCTGCTCATCCCGTGGAAGGGCAGCGGTTCGACCGTCTGCGAATACGCGGTGTTGGCGTCGGCGTCCTTGGCCCAGCCATCCACCAGCAGCAGGAAGTCGCGCTGCCAGCCAGCGGGCAGCGCCGGCAGCGCCCGTGGGTCGAAGCGCAGCGCGACTTCGTCACCCGAGCCCATGATCAGCATGCGGTCGTCGGGAGCGCGCAGCAGGTCCGCCACATCGCCGTAGCGCGTGTAATTGCCGGAAGTGGGATTCCACATCGAGGTCGCGCTCACCGTCTGGTAATCGAAGCTCTCCGGCTGCTTGCGCTCGGGATGAATCGTGGCCTTGGAGAATCCGCGGAAGTGCAGGTCGGCGGAGAGCAGGGGCGCGGCGGAGAGGCGCGTTGCCGGCGGAGCGTCGTTTTCGAAGAGGTAGATCTCGTCCCAGTAGACGCACAGGCTGGTGACGATGCGCACCTCGCGCGATGCCGAGAGGAATTTGCCCCCCAGGTCCACCGCCATGGTCTTGGGCTTGCCGGAAGGCATCCCCATGTCCTCGACTACGGTCTTCCAGTTCCCCGCGGCGTCCTTCACCTGCAGGTACGGGAAGGTCAGGTCCTTGTGCTCCTGCATGGCGGCGAGAAACGTGCTGCCGTCGGCCCAGTCCACCCAGCCGTTCAGCACCAGCACGGCGCGATTGGACGCCGCGGCGCGTCCGAAGTCCAGGTCCAGGTAGTGCAGTTCGGCGGCGCCCGCGGAGTCGCGGCGGAAGGTGTCCGGATAGGCGTGGTCGCGGTGCAGCAGCGCGGGCAGCACATCCGCGCCGCGCTGATCCCGCGCCGCCACCGGGTACACCCGCCGGTCGCTCCCGAACAGGCGGAACTCGGGGAAGGGCGGCGACTTGAACTTATCGTTGGTCACCACTTCGGTGTCCGCCGGATGGTCCAGCGCGAGCAACTGCACCTGGTCCAGGTAGGAGACCTCGTGCAGTTCCTCGGTGATGCGCACCGGGTACGCCCCGCCGCTTTGCCGGACCAGGCCGCCCGGAATCGAGATGTACTCGTCGTGATCCACCGGGAAGAAGCTGCCGTCGCCGGAACTCGCGCCCAGCGGCGCTACTCCGAGCACGTCCGTGATGAAGTGGTAGCGCTCGCCGTCCCACGTGAAAATCATCGGGCAGGAGCCGGACATGCGCGGCGCCTCTTTGATCGGGGTGACGCGGTCCGCCGGCTGGTTGAGCTCGTTCTGGATCAGGCCGTTCGGCCAGGTGATGCGGACCGCCTCGATCTGCGTCTGCGCGCCCAGCCGGAAGACCAGCGGCACGCCCTCATAGGTCTGCTTGGCGTAAAACGTTCCGGCGCGGATCTCCACCTTGGTGCCCACCGCGGTCTTGATGTTCTTCACTCCGCTCAGCCCGATCTCTATCCAGTGGCCGTAGTCGCGCGCCGTATCGCGCTCGATCCGCAGATCGCCGTCGGCGGCGATCGAAGCGCGCGCCAGGCGGCCGTCGCCGTCGAAATCCGCCGTCGCGAAAGCCCCGGTTTCGGGCGCGGGTGATGCCGCTTCAAACCCGGCGCGCCGGTTCCACAGCAGCAGCGAAGGGCTGGCCGCGAGATCGGTGCGCCCGTCGTGATTGAAATCGGCGGCTTCCAGGTGCGCCGCGCCCGCCGGAAGTTGCGGCAGCGGGACGGCTTCGTAGGCTCCGGCCAGCCGGTCGCGGTAGAGCACGCCGGCGTGATCCCGGTAGGAAACCACCAGGTCGAAGCCCGGGGTATCGGGTTCGAAGTCGAAGCGCGTGGCGGAAAGCGCGTGCCCGGCGGTGAATGGGAAACGCCTGGTTTCGTCGCTGAACCCCGCGGCCCCGTTGTTGCGCAGCAGCTTCGCGTCGTCGCCCAGCAGGAACAGGTCCAGATCGTAATCGTGATCGTAATCCAGCCACAGCGCCTGCCGGAAAGAGCCCTGCGCCAGATCCGCCTGCTTCTGGAATTTGCCGTTGACGTTGCGGTAGAGTTCTGCGCCGCGGGTCGTGATCACGCACAGGTCCGGCAGTCCGTCGCCGTCGAAATCGCCGGGCGCGATCGATACCACGTCGCGCAGCCCTTCGAGCCCGGTATCGGCGAGCGCGGTGCGGCCGTAGCGGTAGAGCGCGACGCGCCCCGCCGACCACGCCAGCAGGCTGGGACGCATGCCGCCGTCGAGCGCGATGGCCGCCACGCCCGTCTCCCCGCCCGAAAAGCCGCCCGCGACGCGCTCGGCGCGGTAGACCGGCGCGGGCAGCGGAGGCGGCGCCGGACCATCGATCGGGTCGTCGATCTCCGCGTAGAAGTTCCACTCCATGTCTTCCGGCACCGCGGCGCCTTCCTGCTGCTTCTTCAGATCCCGGAAGAGGCTCAGTTCCGCGGCGGCTTCCGTCGCGCGGTTGACCTGCCGGTAAAGCCCGTAAAGCTGGAAGTGCGGCGCGGAGAGGAGCGGATTCAGCTTGCGCGCGGTTTCAAACTCGGGCAGCGCTTCTTCCGGATGCCCCTGCGCCTTGAGAATCGAGCCGATCTGGTAATGCGTGATGGGGTCGGAGGGCACCAGCTTCTCCATCCCGCGGAACTGCTTCAAGGCGCCGTCGAGATCGCCCTGGCGCTTGAGCGTGATCGCGATATTGAACCAGGTGTAGGGCGATGCCGGGTCCTGGCTCTGTGCCTTTCGCAACTCGGCGAGACCGCCGTCGAGGTTGCCGGCGCGCAACAGTGAGAGCCCGTAGTTGATGCGGTCGCGCGCCGAACCCGGGACCAGCGCCAGAGCCTTGCGGAACTGTTCCACAGCTTGCGCCTGCGTGGTGGGATTTTCGTAGAACGCCTTGCCCAGGTTGCGGTAGTGCCACAGCAGTCCGGGGTCGGACGGCCGGTTCTGGGCAAGCATCGCCCACGCCATGACGGCAAGCAGCACGGCGCCGGCGGTGGTCAGCCCGGCGCGGGTACGGGATCGGGGCATACCCTATTAGAATACCCGCGATCCGGCGCCGGGTTTATCCACTTGGCCCGCGCCCCGCGCCTGCGGGTATCCTGGACGGGATGGAACCCTTCCCCACCTTCGGCCTCGCCGGACAGGTCGCGCTGGTCACCGGCGCCGCCCGCGGACTCGGACGCGCCATCGCGCTCGCCCTAGCCCACGCCGGCGCGCACATCGCCCTCGGTCTGCGCGACACCCACGCCGATGCCGGACTCGCCGCCGAGATCCGCGCCATGGACCGGCGCGTCCTGCCTATCCAGATGGATATGACGGACCTCGCCCAGGTGCGCCGCGCGGTGGACGACGCCGCCGCCCACTTCGGCCGCATCGACATCCTGGTCAATAACGCCGGGATCGCGCCCGGCAACCCAGCCGAAAACGTGCGCGAGGAGGATTACGACCTCACCATGGCGGTCAACCTCAAGGGCACGTTCTTCGCCAGCCAGGCGGCCGGGCGCATCATGATCGCGCAGCACTACGGCCGCATCGTGAACCTCAGTTCGCAAGCGGGATTCGTCGCGCTCCCCACCGAATCGGTCTACTGCATGACCAAAGCCGCCATCGCTCACCTGACGAAATGTCTCGCCGTTGAATGGGGCCGCCACAACATCACGGTGAACGCGGTCGCCCCGACCTTCATTCATACGCCTGGCACGAAGGAGTGCCTCGCCGACCCGGCCTTCCGCGCAGACGTCCTCGAACGCATCGCCGCCCTGCACCGCGTCGGCGAACCCATGGAGGTCGCCGGCGCGGTCGTGTTCCTGGCCTCTCCCGCGGCCTCGCTCATCACCGGACAGACCCTGCTGATCGACGGCGGCTGGACCGCGCGCTAACGCCCGCGCCGTTCGTGATACGATAGCTGCCAATTGGAGGGCGTGTGATGGCTGACTGTTCCAGACGCAGATTCCTGAAGACCGGGCTGGCCGCGGGTGTGCTCGCGGGCACGGGTTCGCTGTCCCTGCGGGCGGCGCGCGGTACGGCGACCGATTGGGTGACGCTCGGTAAATCCGGCGTCAAGGTGACGCGGCTCGCGTTCGGCACCGGCACGCTCAGCGGGCGCGTGCAGCGCGACCTCGGCCAGGAGGGCTTCACCGGCCTGGTACGCTACGCCTACGACCACGGCATCCGCTTCTTCGAAACCGCCGAGAGCTACGGCGACATGCACCGCATGCTGGGCGTGGCGCTCAAGGGCGTCCCGCGCGACAGCTACCGGCTCATGTCCAAGGTGACCACGCGTCCGGACACCGATCCGCAACCCAAAATCGACGAACTGCGCAAACTCGCCAACACCGAGTACTTCGATATCCTGCTGCTGCACTACCAGCACACCGCCACCTGGCCCGCCGACACCGTCCGCTGGCAGGACGGGGTGTCCCAGGCTCAGCAGGACAAGGTCGTGATCGCCAGGGGCGCGTCCGTCCACGGTCTGCCCGCGCTGCGCCGTTTCCCCGGCAACCAGTGGCTCGAAGTCGCCATGATCCGGATGAACCACAAGGGCGCGAAGATGGACGCCGAGGATTTCAATACCTCCGGTCCCGGCAACGTCAACGAGGTCGTCACCCACACCAAGCAGGTCCACTCCGAGGGCATGGGCGTGATCAGTATGAAACTGGTCGGCGAAGGCACGTTCACCAATCGCGACGACCGGCAGGCGGCCATGCGGTTCGCGTTCCACAACGCCGGCGTGGACAGCGTCACGGTGGGCTACAAGAACACCGCCGAAATCGACGAAGCCATCGAAAATCTCAACCTGGCCCTGGCCTGAGCGGCG
>JBBIQR010000098.1:0-15072 GCA_037442245.1 Candidatus Solibacter sp.
GCTTCGTCAGCATGCCGACCACGCTCGAGTGGTACATGAAGCACATCTTCCCCTTCCAGCGCGGACTGCTGAAAGCCGTTCGCCCGCTGGCCAACCGCGTCTCTCCGGTGGAACTGCCCACCGACAGCTACTTCGCCAACATCCAGAACCTGTTCGACCGCCTGGACGGCATCGGCGAAGCGCTGGAGGACCCGCGGGTCACCAGCGTCCGGCTGGTGACCAATCCCGAACGCATGGTGCTGCGCGAAACCCAGCGCGCCTACGTCTACTTTTCCCTGCACGGCCTGGCGGTGGACGGCGTGATCGTGAACCGCGTGATCCCGGGCGCGGTGACCGACGCGTGGTTCCGCGAGTGGCAGGCCTCGCAGGGCCGGATTCTCGACGAGATCGAAACCTACTTCGCCCCGGTTCCGGTAAAACGCGTGCCCCTGTTCGTGCACGAAGTGCTGGGACGCGAACGCCTGGAGGAACTCGCCCGCGCGCTCTACGACGATGCCGACGACCCGGCCGCGGTCACCCGCACGGAAGCGCCGTTCAGCTTCTCCAAATCCGACGGCCGCTACGAGATCCGCCTGCAACTGCCGTTCGCCGCTAAAGGAGAGGTCGGGCTCTTCAAAAAGGGCGACGAACTGGTGGTCGAGATCGGCACCCTGCGGCGGCATGTGGGACTGCCGGCTTCGATGGCAGGGCTTTCGCCCGGCCGCGCGAAGTTGGAGAATAAAGTATTGACCGTGGAGATGAAGGAGAGTTGAGATGGAAGAAGAAAGAACCATTCCGGCAGGCGGCTGCTTCTTCTGCACCACCGCGATCCCGATCATGGAAAAGCTCTGGAGCGACGCCACGCGCGATCACTTCCGTAACTCGCGGGTCGAGTTTCTCAAAGGATTGCGCAGCCTGATCGACGACCGCATCGCGCACCTTTCGCACGAGGAGAAGAAGGGCACGCACGTTACCGTCGAGTAGACGCCCGCGGCCCCGGCCGCACCGGTGATGTATGATCGGTGCAGATCATGGGTCCGGCGGCGCAGGACATCCGTTACGGCTTCCGCGTATTGGCGCGCAACCGGGGGTTCGCCGCGGTGGCCGTGCTCACGCTCGCGCTCGGGACCGGCGCCAGCACCGCGATCTTCAGTCTGGTGGATGCCGTCCTGCTGCGGCCTCTGCCCTACCCCGATCCGGGGCAGTTGGTCGGGCTGGGCCAGTGGCGCAATCAAAAGGGCATCGGGTACGTGCAGACCGGAGTTTCCGCGCCCACCATCGCCGACATCGCCAGGTCCGGCATATTCCAATACGTAGCCTGGTACCGTTGGGCCGGATTCAACATCACGGAAGGGAACCGGCCGGAGAGCGTGGACGGCATCCACGCGTCCGCCGAATTGCTGCCGCTCTTCGGAATTCCGCCCATGCTGGGACGTTTCCTGGCGCCAGCCGAAATGGAGCCGGGCCACGACCAGGTCGCGGTGATCGGCCATCGGCTGTGGCAGATGCGCTACGGCTCCGATCCGGGCATCCTGGGCAAGACCATCGAGTTGGATATGCGCCCGTATACCGTCGTCGGAGTGATGCCCGGGTCGTTCCGGTTCACCTGGGACCAGGAGATGGATGTCTTCGTCCCGCTGGTGCTCACCGCCGAAGAGCGCGCCGAGAGCGGGCGCGGCACCTCGCGCGATCTGCAGACGCAGGCGCGGCTGCGCGCTGGGATCACCGTGCCGCAGGCGCAGGCGGCGATGGATACCCTGGCCGCCACCCTGGCGAAAGCGCATCCCGCCAGTAATGAAGGCTGGGGTATTCGGGTGGAACCGCTGCACGCCGCCTATCATCGCCAGATACGGACCCCGCTGCTCATCATGCTGGGCGCGGTGCTGTTCGTGCTTCTGATCGCGTGCGTCAACGTGGCCAACCTGCTGCTGGCGCGAGCCACGGCGCGCAAGCGCGAGGTCGCCATCCGCATCGCGATCGGCGCGACCCGGCGGAGGCTGGGCGCGCAGTTGCTCACCGAGAGCCTGCTGCTGGCGGTCCTCGGCGGCGGGTTGGGGCTGGCGCTGGCCTACGCAGGCGACCGCCTGCTCACCGCGTCGATGGCCCGCTACCACCTGAGCCTCCCCAACGCCCGCGTGATCGAGATCGACTGGCGCGTATTGGCGTTCAGCCTGGCGGTCACCCTGGGGACCGGCCTGTTCTTCGGACTCGCTCCGGCCTGGACGATGGCGAAGGCGGCGCTCAGCGACGCGCTGAAGGAGGGCTCCCTCAGCACCACCGCCGAGGCCGGCGGGAAACGGCTCCGCGGCGCGCTGGTTGTGTGCGAGACCGCGATGGCGCTGATGCTGCTTACCGGCGCCGGACTGATGGTGCGTACGTTCCTCGAACTGGCGCGCGTCGATCTGGGGATCGATCCCCATAACGTGGTCACGATGGGCGTGCGGCTGCCGGCGTACAAGTATCCGTCCGGGCAGCGGCGGGCGGACTTCTTCCGCGATCTGGTGGAGAACGTGGCGAGCACCGGTGGAGTGACGGCGGCGGGTGCGCAGAGCGGCGGCGGCGACGTCTTCTTCCAGCCGCAGGGAGCGCCCGCGGCGGTGCCCGGCCAGGAGCCGGCCGCCAACTGCAAGTATGTCACTCCCGGTCTGCTGCGGGCCATGGGGACACCGCTCCTGGCGGGCCGCGATTTCACCACGCGCGACAACGAGACCGCACCGGCGGTGGCCATCGTCAGCGAAACTCTGGTGCACCGCTATTGGCCGCGCGCCAACCCCATTGGCAGCCAGTTGACGTTGCTGGCGCCGCTCTATTCGGGCAAGCGCACGGGTCCCCCGCGCCTGGTGGAAATCGTGGGCGTGGCGAAGGACGTCCGCAGTTACAGCCTGTGGCGCCCGGAGTCCGCGATCTATGTGCCGTTCGCGCAGGACCCGTCGCCGGGGGCGATGCTGGTGGTGCGGACGGAGGCGGCGCCGATGAGCGTGGTCCCGTCGATCCGGGCCGCGGTGCTGGCACTGGACAAGGACCAGCCGGTGACCGGAATCCGCACCATGGACGAGGTCGTCTCCGACACGTACGGCTCCATCCGGTTCCCGATGACGCTGCTCTGGGCCTTCTCCGCGCTGGCGATGGTGCTTTCCGCAGTGGGGATTTTCGGCGTGATGTCCTACACGGTCAGCCGGCGGACACGGGAACTGGCGATTCGCATGGCGCTCGGCGCAAGCCGCGGCGAAGTGGTGCGGATGGTGTTGCGCGAAAGCCTGGGCGTAACCATGGCCGGCGTAGCCCTGGGGATTGCCAGCGGGCTGGTGGTCAGCCGCGTGATGGCAGGCTATGTCTACGGCATCACTGCGACCGATCCCGTGACGTTTGTGGGGGCATCGTTCCTGCTCACCGCGGTGGCTCTGGCGGCAAGCGCCGTTCCGGCGCTGCGGGCGGCGCGAGTGGATCCGATGACCGCTCTTCGCTACGAATGACCGTTCGGCCGCGCGCTGAGACGATCGGCGAGCGCGCGCGCCGCGGCCGCCACCTCTGGCGAAGCTGCCGTGCCCAGCCGGAAATTGCAGCCTTCGATGCCGTACAGGAGGAAGCGCGGAGGCAGTTTGCCGAGTGTGCGCGCCAGTTGCACCGCCTCGGCGACGCCGAACGCGTGCGAGGAGGCGCGTTCGCTGCCGCCGCGGACGGGTGCGGAGCCGTCCCAGCGGGAGATCGTGCCCGGTGGGGCGCCGGTGATCGCCGCGTCGATCAGAATCACCTCGGCTGCGCCCTGCCAGGTCTGAATGAGGGCGAGTCCATCGCCGGTGTGCTCGCGGGCTTCGATACCTCGCTCGCGCAGCAGGCGGACGACCAGGAGTCCCGCGGCGTCGTCTCCGCGGTCCCACGTGCCGCAACCGATGATGAGCGCCGCCACCGCTACTCGCGCTCCACCTGGACACGCAGAAAATGAGTCGCGCAGGAAATGCAGGGGTCGTAGTTGCGGACCGCCTGTTCGCATTTCCAGGTGGCCTCCTCGAGGGGCCAGCCGGCCACCTGCGCGGCGAATTCGCGCAGGTCGTCTTCGATCCGCTTCTGGTTTTGCGAGGTGGGCGGCACAATCTTCGCGGCCAGAATCATGCCGTGGGTATCGAGCGCGTAACGATGATACAGGATGCCGCGCGGCGCTTCGGTGATGGCCTGCCCGACGCCGCCGCGGGCGGCCACCTCCACGCGCGGCGCGTCCGGCGGTTCGTACTCGCGGATGAGGCGCAGCGCTTCGGCGCAGGCGAAGACCAGCTCCACCGCGCGCACTACAATACTGCGGAACGGATTGCGCACCGGCGGCTTCAAACCGGCGTGTCCGGCCGCTTCGCGCGCCACCGCCGGCAGGCGGTCGAAGTTCAGGTTGAAGCGCGCCAGCGGCCCCACCAGGTACGAGCCGCGGCCGCGCACCACCGAGTGCAGGGCGTTGGAGTGCTTGACGTGGTGCTCGACAAAGTGGTCCTCGTACTCGGCCGCGTCGATGTCGAGCCCGCGGTTCGATACCAGGCGCCCTTCGTTGAGCGGATACTCCGCGGGATGTGAGAGAGCGACGAATTCGTAGTCCTGCTCGAACTCGGGAAATTCGAAGCCGGCTACCAGATTGACGGCGGCGCGCGCGGTTTCGAGCGACCACTCGAGCTCGCTTTCCATCTCGCGCAATTGCGCCTTCGAAGGCGCCTTGTAGAATCCGCCCACCACGGCGGAAATGGGATGAATCTCCCGCCCGCCCAGCACTTCCACAATCCGGTTGCCCGCCTTTTTCAGGCGCAACGCCTGCTCGACCACGGTGCGGTGGTCCTGCGCCATGGCGATGGCGTCCGGGTAGCCGAGGAAATCCGGTGCGTGCAGCATGAAGACGTGCAGGGCGTGGCTCTCGATCCACTCCCCGCAGTAGAACAGGCGGCGCAGGGCGCGCACGGCGGGGTGGACGCGAATCCCGAAAGCGCGTTCGATGGCGTGGATGGCGCTCATCTGGTAAGCGATCGGGCAGATGCCGCAGATGCGCGCGGTGATATCCGGCGCTTCGGAAAAATGGCGGCCTTTGAGCAGCGCCTCGAAGAAGCGCGGCGGCTCGAAGATCCGCAGCTTCACGTCGGAGACGCGGCCGCCCTGAAGCTTGATGTGGAGCGAACCCTCGCCCTCCACGCGCGCCAGCGTGTCCACGCGAATGGTCCGGTTCATGTGCGTTCGTACTCCTCGCTGGCCTTGCGGAACTGCCAGGCCCAGGCATTGAATCCGCGGAAAGCCCGCGAGATGGCCGCGTCATCCTGGCCCAGGACCCGCAACTGCGCGGCCAGAGAGGCGGTGTTGGCGCTCTCCATCGGCCCGTAGCAGCCGTAGCACCCGCGGTCGAAGGCGGGGCACAGCGCGCCGCAGCCGGCTTGGGTGACGGGCCCGAGACAGGGGGTTCCGCGCGCCACCGCGATACAGACGTTGGCATTTCGCTTGCACTCGATGCAGACGCTATAGGTGGGGATGTTCGGCTTGCGTCCCGCCAGGGTCGCGGCGATCAACTCCACCAACTGGTGCTTGTTGATCGGGCAGCCGCGCAGCTCAAAATCCACCGGGACATGCTCGGCCACCGGCGTGGAGAGCTTCAGCGTGCTGACGAACTGCGGCGTGGCGTAGACCACGCGCACGAACTCGTCCACATCCTTCCAGTTGCGCAACGCCTGGATGCCGCCGGAAGTGGCGCAGGCGCCGATGGTGACGAGAGTCCGCGACTGGCGCCGGATGTGATGGATGCGCTCGGCGTCGCCGTGGGTGGTGATCGAGCCCTCGACGAGTGCGATGTCGTAAGGACCGCCGCGCATGGCGCGGCTGGCCTCCGGGAAGTAGGCGATATCGACCGCGCCGGCCACCGCGAGCAGTTCGTCCTCGGCGTCGAGCAGACTCAACTGGCAGCCGTCGCAGGAGGCGAACTTGACGACCGCGACGCTTGGTTTCTTCTTTCGGTCAGAGCTCATAACGGTCCAAGAGGGGCGCGATGCCGCCGTAGGCGAACACCGGCCCGTCCTTGCAGATGAAATGAGGACCCCACTGGCAGTGCCCGCAGAAGCCGGCGCCGCACTTCATATTGCGCTCCATGGAGAGGTAGACGTCGCCGGCGGCAAGTCCGCGGGTGGTGAGTTCGCGCGCCACCAGGCGCATCATGATCTCGGGCCCGCAGACCATGGCGGCCGTGCGCGCGGGCTGGAGCCGCATGAAACGGAACAGCGAGGTGACGACTCCGACCCTGCCGCGCCAGCTCACGCCGCCGTAATCGACCGTGGTCAGCACCTGGACGTCCTTCAAACGCGCCCACTGCGCGAGTTCCTTGCGATAGAGCAGATCGCGCGGAGAGCGCGCGCCGTACGCTAGGATCAGCCGCCCGTAGTCCTGGCGATGGCGGAGAACGTGGTAAATCACCGGACGCAGCGGCGCCAGGCCGATCCCGCCCGCGACCAGGAGCACGTCGCGGCCGCGGGCCTGCTCCACCGGCCAGCCCGCGCCGAACGGGCCGCGGACGCCCAACTCCTGCCCCACGCTGTGGCCGGTCAGCGCCTGTGTGGCGGGGCCGACCGAGCGCACCGTGAAGGTCAGGCTCGCATCCTGCGACGGATCGCCGCTGATCGAGATCGGCAACTCGCCCACGCCGAACACCCACAACATGCTGAACTGGCCCGGGCGAAATCCGCCGCGAGAGCCGTTGCGCGGCTCCAGCACCATGGTGAACGTGTCCGGCGTCTCCCTGGTGACGCGGCGCACCTCCCACGGTTCCGGGATCATGGCTTCCTTTTCATCGGGTGGCATAGAGGTCCAGTAACTGAACGCGGGTGGCATCCAGCCGGCGGTTCATGATCTGGGAAAACCGCTTCAACATTTCGTAGCCGAGGTCGTGGTTCTGCTCGCATTTGTTGCGCAGGCATTTGCCGTCCAGCGCGATGGCGCGGGTGGCTTCCACGGCGCGCGCGCTGAACTTCCACACGTACGGCGGCAGCAGCCAGGACCAGCCGAGAACGTCGCCCTCGCACACTGTGTCCACCACGATCGGCTTGCGCATCGGCGGGTTGATCTCCACCGCGATGCGCCCTTCGCGGACCAGGTAGAAGGTGTTGGCCTCTTCTCCTTCGTGCCAGAGGTAGCGGCCGGCCTCGAAGCGCACGTTCGAGGCGCAGCTTACCAGCAGCGCCGTATAGTAAGCTTCCAGGTCCGCGAAGAATTCGTGCTCCGCGATGATCTTTTCAAGCGACTGTACTTCCATCGTCTTTATCCCGGCAGAGCGCCTGTGCTTCCGCGGTGAGGTCGATCCCCACCGGGCACCACGTGATGCACCGGCCGCAACCCACGCAGCCCGGTGTGCCGAACTGATCGATCCACGTCGCCAGTTTGTGAGTCAACCACTGCCGGTAGCGCGCTTTGACGCTGGTGCGCACGCTGCCGCCGTGGATATAGGAAAAGCTCGCGGTGAAACAGGAATCCCAGCGCCGCCACCGTTCGGCGCGGGCGCCGCCGACATCGCTCGAGTCCTCGATGGTGGTGCAGAAGCAGGTGGGGCAAACCATGGTGCAGTTCCCGCATGCCAGGCAGCGCAGGGCCACCGCGTCCCAGCGTTCGTCCTCGAAGGCCGTGTCGAGGGCTTCCCGTACCCGTTCGCAATCGACGCGCCGGGTTTGCGATTGCGCCGCCGCGCCGATGGCGGACGCAGCGCGACGCCAATCGTCCTCGCTGCACGGCGCGGCGCCGAGTTGCTCCAGTACCCCGGCGCCGCGCGCTCCTGCGGCTTCGGCCAGGAACCAGTGCCCGGAATCGTTCACCACTTCGGTGAGCACGATGTCGCAGAGGGCGGCAGGCGCTTCCGGGCCGGTCCCCAGCGACGCGCAGAAGCAGGTGGGAGCCGGCGCCGTGCAATTCACCGCGACCACGAAGATGCCGTTACGCCGGGCGGCGTAGAGCGCGTCGCGGAACGCGCCATCGAGCAGCACTTTATCCTGCGCGGCAATGGCGGCAAGTTCGCAGGCGCGGACGCCGAGGAAGGCGCGCGGTGGCTCGGCCGGCTTCTCCGCGCCGTCCAGGATGCGGAACGAGCCGTCCTGCCGCGCGGCGGCGAAGAGCCGGGACTGAGAAGGAAAAAGGTGGCGCTTCCAGCTTTGCGGGCCGAGGTGATAACCGAACCACGCCGTGTCCGCGCGGCGCTCGAGGCGGTAGCGTCCCGGTTCCTGCCGGTCGCCCCACCCGCGCGGGAGATCCCGGCTGTCCGCGATCTCCTCGTATACCACGGCTCCGTCGCGAACCGTGGGGCCGATTACCTGGTACCCGCGCCCTGCCAGCGCCTGAATGAGGTCCGCGATTCGCTCCGCCGGGAATCGCGTCCCCTTCCGTTCCGGCACGTCATCCTGCTCCTGACTCCCCCCGCTACTCGTTCGAAGGCGTCCTTGCCGTGGCCGTGAAATTCAGACTATTTAATCCGAATATAAGATATCACGAAAACGCGGTCAGGCAAGCAGGGAATCGACGACATTTCCGCGGACGTCGGTCAGGCGAAACGGCCGGCCCTGGAACTTGTAAGTCAGACGCGTGTGGTCGAAGCCGAGGAGCTTCAGCATGGTGGCGTGCAGGTCGTGAACGTGGACCTGATCCCTGGTCACGTTGAACCCGAGATCATCGGTTTCGCCGATGCGCGCGCCGGCGCGGATGCCGCCGCCCGCCATCCACATGCTGAAGGCATTCGGGTGATGGTCGCGGCCGTCGCTGCCGCCCTGGACCATCGGGGTGCGGCCGAACTCGCCGCCCCAAACGACCAGCGTTTCATCGAGCAAACCGCGGCGTTTCAGGTCCTTCACCAGCGCCGCGGCGGCGCGGTCCGTGTCGCGGCAGTTCTTGGCGAGGTCTTTCACCAGGTTCGTGTGCTGGTCCCAGGCCTCGTGGTACAACTGCACGAAACGCACGCCTTTTTCTACGAGGCGGCGCGCCAGCAGGCAGTTATTCGCGAAGGACGCCTTGCCCGGCTCGGCGCCGTACATCTCCAGCGTCTCTTTCGGCTCCCGGCTGATGTCCATCAACTCGGGCGCGACGCTCTGCATGCGGAACGCCATCTCGAATGAGTTAATGCGGGTGGCGATTTCCGGGTCGCCGGTGATGCCGGCGCGCATCCGATTGAGGCGGCCGAGGGCGTCGAGGGTGTCGCGCTGCACCTGGTTATCGACGCCCGGTGGATTGGAGAGGTAGAGCACGGGGTCGCCGCCGCTGCGGAACTGCACGCCCTGGTAGACGGTGGGCAGGAAGCCGCTGCCCCAACAACTGTCGCCGCCGCTGGGACCCTTGGCGCCGGAGCTGAACACGACGAAACCCGGCAGGTCCTTTGTCTCCGATCCAAGGCCGTAGAGCGTCCAGGCTCCCATGCTGGGACGGCCGAACTGCATCGTACCGGTGTTCATGAGCAGTTGTCCGGGCGCGTGGTTGAAGGCGTCCGTGACCATGGATTTGACGATCGCGATCTCGTCGGCGATCTCGCCGGTGAACGGCAGCAGTTCACCCATTTCGGTGCCGCTCTTGCCGTAGCGGCGGAATTGGAACTTCGGACCGAGTAGCTTCGAGTTGGGGTTGATGAACGCGGCGCGATAGCCCTTCAGAAGCTCTGGAGGAGGCAGCGTGCCGTCGAACTTGGCCAGTTGCGGCTTGTAGTCGAACAACTCCAAATGGCTGGGCGCGCCCGCCATGAACAGGAAAATGACATGCTTCGCCTTGGGCGGATATTGCAGCGGCTGCGTCTCCGCGGCGTAACCGGCTTCGCAGAGCAAATGCGCAAGTGCCGCGGCGCCCAGGCCGACGCCGCACTGCTCGAAGAACCATCGCCGCGTGATTTCCTGGCCGGTCATCTTTTTTACTCCTTGGTAATGGTCTCGTCGAGGTTGAGCACCGTGCGCGCGGCCACAGTCCATGCCGCGAGCCGCGCGGGCGTCACTCCCTGGTCCAACATCGCGCCGGGGCGGAGGCCCGCCAGGTCCATGGCGCTGACCCAGCCGTCGGCAATGCGGTGCTGCTCTTTGCCGAGCAGGTCCAGCAGAACCGCGATCTCGCCCGCATCGGGACGGCGCGCCGTACACAGGCGGAACGCGTAGATGACGCGGTCCGTGTCGGTGGCGCCGCCTTCCTTCAGCACGCGGCGCGCAAGGGCCTGCGCCGCCTCGACGCTGAGCGGTTCATTGAGCGTAGTCAATGCCTGCAGTGGAGTGTTGGAGCGTGTCCGCCGCACACAGGAACTTTCGCCGTTTGGGGCGTCGAAGGCTTGCAGCATGGGATAGGGGACGCTGCGGAACCGGAATGTGTACAGCGCGCGGCGGTAGCGGTCCGGCCCCTCCGCGGTCCGCCACGTTTTTGGCGCGTAGCTCGCCGGAGGTTGAAACAGGAAAGCCGGTGCCGGTGGGTAGACGCTGGGACCGCCGACCGCTGGGTTCAGCAGGCCGCTGGCGGCGAGTTCGATATCGCGCACCATCTCCGCCTCGACGCGGAAACTCGGCCCGCGAGCGATCAGCCGGTTGTCCGGGTCCTTGGCCAGCAGTTCGGGCGTAACCCTGGACGATTGCCGGTACGCCGCCGAAGTTACAATCTCGCGCTGGAGCTTCTTCACGCTCCAGCCGGAATCCATGAATTCCACCGCGAGCCAGTCCAGCAGATCCTGGTTCGAGGGAGGATCGCACTGCGTTCCGAAGTTCTCCGCGGTGGCGACAATCCCGGTGCCGAAGTACGCCTGCCAGACGCGATTGACGAACGAGCGCGCGGTGGTCGGCGAGCGCCGGTCTACCAGCCAGCGCGCGAAACGCAGGCGATCGGGTTCCGTGGTGTCCGGCAGCGGATGAAGGAACGCGGGCGTGCCGGGCGTCACCTCGCGGTCCGGCTGGAGAAAGTCGCCGCGCCGCAGGATGTGGGTCGCGCGATGGTCCCCTGCGCGCGCCGCCAACACGAGTTGCAGCGTGCCTTCGGGATAACCCCGCCAGACTTCCGCGATGGCGTCGTTTTCCGCGCGCCACTCGGGCACGGTCGTGCGCCAGTAACTGAATACCACGCGCGTCTGCGCGGGCGTGCGCCGGTCCGCGGGGATTGCCAGGATCTCGCGGACCGGTGCGGGCAGCGGATCGGCCGAGGCATCCTTCGCCGAGGTTACGGAAAGCCGGATTCGGCCGAGGTTGTTATTCTCGTTATCGTCCGAATTCGCGCCACCGTGGTTCATCTTCAGATATAAGCCGAGCAGGCTGCCGGAGGCGTTCTCCAGCGGATGCTCCAGAACGAATACCGCCTTGCGCGGCTGGTTGCGCTGTCCCGGACCGGCGTCGATGCCCCAAGCCGTTTCGTCCTTGCCGTCAATCGCGAAATCGACCGGTCCGGTGACGCGGCGGTGCCCGCTCTTGTCGTCGAGCTTCGGCTCCAGCGCCGACTCGGGCGGGTTGATATCGGCGGTGGCGCTCGCAATCCGCAACTTCTCCGGGTGTTCCGGCGCACCGGCGGCAGCGGCTTCCACGCGGAACTCGGTGAGCGCGCCCGTGCCCTTGAGGGAGCGGCCGGGACCGCCGTTCGGCAGGTTGGGATCGGTGAGCAGTTCCAGCCGTATCGCGCGGATCTCGCCGAGAGGCGACGGCGCCGTGAACTTCACCGTGTGCTTGGTCGGTGCATAGCCGAGCGCGAGCACGGAACCGTCCGGCATGGCAAGTTCCCGCTCGCCGCCGGTCGAGATATCGTCCACCGTGAGTTGCAGGACGCGCCAGTCGGGCTGATCGTTCTGCACTCGCGCTTCCCATGCGGCCATCCGCCGGTCCCAGTCCGGTGTGCGCCGGCGCAGATCGCCTTCCATCTCTTCGGTTCGCCGGTAGATCTCCGCGCGGCGGAGTTCCTCGCCGGGCGTGTACACCGCGATGTTGGCCTCGTGGGTATCGTTGAGGAAGGCGAACATGCGGTAATACTCTTCCTGGGTTAGCGGGTCGTACTTGTGGTTGTGGCACTGGGCGCACTGGATGGTCACCCCGAGGATGCCCTTGCCGATAGCGTCCATGCGGTCGAACATGGCCTCCATGCGGAACTGCTCGGGGTCCACGCCGCCTTCTTCATTGATCATGGAGTTGCGCAGGAAGCCGGTGGCGACGCGCTGGTCCTGAGTGGCGTCCGGCAGAAGGTCGCCGGCGATCTGCTCGATCACGAAGCGGTCGTAAGGCAGGTCGCGATTGAACGCGCGGATGACCCAGTCTCGGTAGAACCACACCGAGCGGGGTGCGTCCTTCTCGTATCCGTTGGAATCGGCGTAACGCGCGGCATCGAGCCACAGACGCGTCCAGCGTTCGCCGTAGTGCGGGGAGGCAAGCAGGCGGTCTACCTGTTTTTCGTAGGCGTTGGGTGAGCGGTCGGCGAGGAAGGCGTCGATTTCGGCTGGACTCGGGGGAAGGCCGGTGAGATCGAGGCTGACGCGGCGCAGCAGCGTGGCCCGCCCGGCCTCGGGCGATGGCGTCATGCCTTCCTGCTCGAGCCGCGCGAGCAGGAACGCGTCGATCGGATTGCGCGCCCACCCGGCGCGTGCGGTGCGGGGGACGGCCGGGCGTACCGGTGCGGCGAAGGCCCAGTGCTGTTTGCGCGCGGCGGTCGCGTCCGCCCATGGCGCCCCGGCGTCAATCCACTGCCTGAGGATTGCGATTTTGTCCGCGGTGAGGGGCGCAGCGCCCATCGGCATCCGCTTGACGCCGGGGGCGCCGGTCACCCGCTCCATCAGCGAACTGTGGGCAGCGTCGCCGGGCACGATTGCCTTGGCCACGGCGCCCGGACGCGTATCCAACCGGAGGCCCGCCATCTGAACCTGCGGGCCATGACACCCGTAGCACGATTCCGAAAGAACCGCCTGCGCCTGCCGCGACACTCCGGTCTGGCCGGGGGCCAGCCCGAGCACGACTCCAGACAGTAAAATCCAGATTCCCGCTTTCCCAGTCACGTTGCAAGAAATCCTATCAAAAACGGGAGGCCGGTGGATCGGGCGGGTGCCGGGGCCGCGGCTATTCCGCGCGGCCTTCGATGAGTTGCCCGCTGCGGTTCAGCAGGTGCGGCGCGTGCGCCGCCACGTCCGCGCAGAACGCCTTGGGATCGGACGGGGCCAGCACCATCTCCTCATCGGAGCCTACCCCGATGGCCACGCGCTCGCCGCGCGGCCGCACGATGGTGATCGCGCGGTAGGGTATCACCCATCGCGTGATGCCGGTGCGCACGCGCAAGCCCTCCGGCGCCAGGACATAGGAGTGCGGAAAGGAAAGGATGAGCAGGATCAGGAGCACCGGAGCGCCCACCCAGTAGTCGCCCCACAGAGCCAGGGCGACTACTACGTAGAATACGGCTGCGACCAGCCACACTTCGAGCTTGGATCGGTGAGTCATACGTTTCTTCGTGATCGGGACCGCGGTTACGGTCAGCCGTTGCGCTTTTTCTTGAGTTCCTGGAGCAGGCGGTCGATCTCCTGCTCCTTCTCCATGGCGGCGAAGCGGTCGTTCAGGTCGTCGGTGTGCATCTCGGCCGCGGCTTCGGCGGTGGCCTCGCTGTGCTGTACTTTGCTCTTCATGCGGTCGAATGCGGCCGCGCTGGAATTGTCGCCCATGGCGTTTTTCGCCTCGTTGGCCTTTCCCATGGCGCGCGAGCGCCGGTGTTGCGCGATCAGAACATCGGCCTTGGACTGCGCCTCGGCGAGTTTCTGCTGCAGTTTGAGGAGGGCCGTCTTGAGATTCTCCACCTGCGCCCTCTGATCCTCCACCTGCTGGCGGAAGTTCTCGGCCAGGCCTTTGTAGCTCATGCTGCGCTCGACGGCGGCGCGGGCCAGGGCGTCGTCGGTCTTATCCAGCGCCATTCCGGCGCGCTTCATCCACTGCCGCTGGTTCTCCTCGCTGTCGGCGAGTTTCTTTTCGAGCACGTGCTGATCGGCGATCGAAATGGCCACCTGGGTCTTCACCTGCATGAGCTGGTTCTGCATGTCCAGGATGATCTGTTTGATCATTTTCTCCGGGTCTTCGGCCCGGTCCACCAGTTCGTTCAGATTCGCCCGGATGAGTGTCGATACGCGTTCCAAGAGTGCCATGATGACTGCTCCTTTTCCTTCCCTGGGAGGGGCGTTCTGCGGCGCCCCTCCCGGTCTGTTCGAGTTGCCCTTATGCTCCGGCGCCTTTGGATTTATCGTCCGGCTTCGGCGCCGTTTTATCCCCGATGGTCCGGATCTTGGAGAACAGATCGTTGAGCGGCATCCCCGAGAGTGTCTCGAAGAGCGCCGGAATCTGCGCCGCCATCTTGGTGAGGTCGCCGGTGACCTTGTTCAGGCCCGCGGCGTCCCCGCCGGTAGAGACCACCGTAATCCTATCGACGTTGGCCAGCGGAGCCGCCAACGCTCTGACCACCTCGGGCATGCTGCTGATCAGCTTGTCGACAATGGCCGCCTGGTTGAATTCCTGGTAGGCTTCGGCCTTAACGTTCATCGCTTTGGCTTCCGCCTCGCCTTTCTTGAAGATGATCTCGGCTTCGGCCTCGCCCTGCGCGCGGATGGCGGAGGCGCGCCCTTCGGCCTCCGTGACCAGGCGCGTTTTCTCGGCTTCGGCGAGGGTTTCGATGCGCCGGCGCTCGAACTCGGCCTGCTTGAGTACGGTAGCCATCAGTTCGCGTTCGCGGCGCTGGATTTCGGCTTCCTGCACCTTGACTTCGTGTTCCTTCTCCACCTGGTGAATCGTGACTTCTTCGGCGCGTACCTGCTGCTGCATGATGTTGGCCTGGATCTCGTAGGCTTTATCGGCTTGCGCCTGCTGGCGCTTGACGCTCTCCAGGTACTCGGCCTTCTTGATCTCGAGGTCGCGCTGCGCCTCGGCCTGCTTGGTCTGCGAGAGGGCTTCGGCCAGCACGCGTTCCTGATCGGCCTTGGCTTTGGCAATGGCGCTTTCGCGTGCCGCTTCTGCGCGCTTAATCGCGGTGTCGCGCTCAGCTTCCGCGGTCGCCACATCGGCATCGCGGCGGATGCGGGCCACATCGGGACGGCCCATGTTGGCGATGTATTCGTTCTTATCGCGGACCTCTTTGATGGTGAACGAGATCACC
>JBBIQR010000099.1:0-14446 GCA_037442245.1 Candidatus Solibacter sp.
GCAGCGGAAATTTCGTGTACTCCACCCCGGGAAATTCGCGAAACGGCCGTTGAAATGCATACACCGCCGAAAGCAACACCAGGCTTCCCAAGGCAAGGGCTGCGGCCCGGCGGAAGTGAAATGGAAACGCCACGAGTGTTGTCTACAGAATACTACGCGCACCGTGTGATACCGTCTTTGGCATGACCTCGCCAGCCTTCTCCCGGCGCGCCTTTCTCGCCTCCGCCGCGGCCGCCCCCCTGATGCGCGCTGCCGGTCCCGCCATCCCGGTCGGCATCGAACTCTTCTCCGTGCGCGACCAGATGTCCAAGGACACGCCCGCCACCGTCCGGGCCATCGGCCGCATGGGCTACCAGGTCGTCGAGTTCTTCGGCCCCTACTTCCAGTGGACTCCCGCCCAGGCGCGCGAAGCCCGCCAGGCGATGGACGACTCCGGCCTCCGCTGCCACTCCACCCACAACGGCCCCGATAGCTTCACCGGCGACGGCATCGCCCGCGCCATCGAGCTCAACCGCATCCTCGGCGCGAAGTACATTGTCATGGCCAGCGCCGGCCGCGCCGAAACCCTCGACGACTGGAAAAAGGTCGCCGAAACCCTCACCCGGGCCTGCGAGAAATTCCGCCCCGCCGGATTGCGCGGCGGCTACCACAATCACCAGGCCGAGTTCCGCGCCATCGCCGGCCGGCGGCCCATCGAAGTCATCGCCGCCAATACCCCGCGCGACTTCATGCTCCAGCTCGACGTCGGCACCTGCGTCGAAGTGGGGCAGGACCCCGTCGCCTGGATCCTCGCCAATCCCGGCCGCATCAACAGCCTCCACCTCAAGGATTGGGGCGCCGGCGCGGACCGCGGCTACCGCGTTCTCTTCGGCGAAGGCGATGCGCCGTGGCGCCGCATCTTCGAAGCCGCCGAATCCAAGGGCGGCGTCGAGTACTACCTGATCGAACAGGAAGGCAGCCGCTACCCGGCGATGGAAACCGCCGAAAAGTGTCTCGCCGCCTACCGCAAAATGCGCGCGTAGCCCCGGCCCTCACCAATCCAGGTTGATAATCGAGTCCTCGCCCGCCTTCACGCGCACCCGGATGTGCAGGTTCTTCGCCGCCGCATCCCACCACCAGCAGCGGTCCGCCAGCAACTCCCGGCGCGCCGCTTCCCGGTATTTCGTCTCCCCGAATCCCACACTCGCCGGTTTCTCCACGTGGTGCACCACCCACTGGTAATCCCGCTCTTTCTTCGATTCGATCTCCAGCCGCATGAAGTCCAGCGCCGGCGCCGCGTGCGCCTGTGAGTAATCCGGTATGTCGCTCTCCAGCAGGAAAAACTCGCCCGCCGCTTTCGGGAAATAGTGCAGCCCGATCGAGCCGCCCGAATCCAGCGGTACGATCGCCCCCGTCTTCGCCCACACCGGCAGCGACTGCGTCTCCACCGTCACGCTCGCCGGACCCCGCACCGCTTCGTTGGTTTCGAGATTGGTCCACACGCCGCGCGGAATCCAAACGCTGCGCCTGCCGCTCGGGTCCACAATCGGCGCGATCAGCATCTCGTCGCCCAGCAGAAACTCGTCCGTGTATCGCGCCGCTTCCGCATCGCCGGGGAATTGGAACGGCAGCGGATGCCACACCGGAAAACCGCGGTCCTGCAACTCGGCCACGTAGCTGCCGAAGAACGTGTCGAGCTGCCGCCGGAAGCCGCTCGTCCCCACCGTGCCCGGCGTCACCCGCGCTACCAGAGATCCAAGCTGCCGCGCGCGCGCCTTCAACTCCTCTGGCGCCGTGGCGTACAGCCCCAGGTCGAAGATCGGGGTCGTCGCCGCCGACATCGCCCCCTGCACGATGCGCGCTAGCGACGCCCTGAGCCCGCCCCACGAAGGAAACCGCTCGCTCGAAACCATCCACGGCTCCGGCGACTCCTCCACTCCGTGATGCTCCTCGAAGATCTCCTTCGGCGTGGGTCCGTAATAGAAGTAGTAGTCGATCCGCGGCGCCTGTATGCGGTAACGGTCCGGCGCGGTGAGGTCGAAATGATAGACCCCGCCCCCGGCATGATACTCGCCGTAGCCCGCCGTGCTCACCAGGAACGGCCGCTCCGTCCGCTCCGTCCGCCCGCGCAGTCCGAATGCCCCATCGTCGCGCGGTCCCAGTCCGTAGAACTCGACGCCCGCCGCCGCCCGCCGCTCCCACACCGCTTCGCCGCCTTCACTCGAAGGCTCGGTCAGGTCCTCCATCAGCGGCTTTCCCGCGTGATCCCGCACCCGCACCAGCACGCCCTGTTTGCGGATCGTGACTTCGATCGAGCGCGTCCGCAGCGTCACCGCCGCGGCGCTTTCGCTTGCCTCGTACGTGACGGCTTCGCGCTCTACGGTCTCTGCTGCCGGCAGCACGCCCTCCAGCACCCGCCGGAAGCGGAACGCGTTGGGCGAGATCCACTCGATGGCGGCCGCGCCCCGGTCCAGTTGCAACTCCACCCGATTGCCGTGCGGCGCCGCCGCCAGCAACACCGCCGCCGCGGCCAGCGCCTGCACGGGCATTAGATCAGGACCACGTCGCGCTGCATCTCGCCGGTGACCAGCGCTTCGCTCTCGCCGAGGAACATGTCGATCTCGCTGCGCACGCCGAACGCCGGCAGGTACACTCCGGGCTCGATCGAAAAACAGCTCCACGGCATCACCCGGCGCTCATCGTGAGTTTCGAAGTTGTCCATGTTGGCCCCGTTGCCGTGGACCTCGACCCCGATCGAGTGCCCCGTGCGGTGCGTGAAGTACGGTCCGTATCCGGCGCGTTCGATCACCCCGCGGCTGGCATCGTCCACCTCGAAACCACGCAGCGTTTCTTTCGCAGAGACCGCGCTCTGCACGCGCGCGATGGCCGCGTCGCGCGCCCCCGCCACCACCCCGAAGACCTTGCGCATCTCCTCCGTGGGACTGCCGCCGCAGAACCCGGTCCAGGTGATGTCGTAGTAGACCGCGTCCGGCTGATCCAGCTTGGCCCACATATCCAGCAGCACCCAATCGCCGCTCCGTATGGGCGAAGTCACTTCCGCGCCCGGCTCGTAGTGCGGGTTGGAGGCGTTGGCGTTGCACCCCACGATCGGACCGCTGTCGGTCACCATCCCCTCCCGCGCGAAGAATTCCCGGACGAACTGCTGCACCTCGTACTCCTGTATGGCGAGCCCGTTGCGCGTGCGCTCGCCGATCAATGCGAACGCGGCGGCGCGCGCCCGGTCCACCCGCCGTCCGGCTTCGAAGTGCGAGTCCCGCTGCGCCTCGCTCCAGCGCGCCTCGAAAACCTGGATCAACTCGGCGGAGCTGACCACATCGACCCCCAGACTGCGCACCACTTCGATGGTGCCGGCGTCCACATTCGAGACGTACGGGATCGCGCACATCGGCGAGTACTGCATGGCGATCCGCTTCCTCCCGCCGACCAGGCGGGCCAGCGCGGCGCGCTGCTCGCTCCACGTCGAATACGGGATCTTATCGCCCGGCAGCGAAGCCAGCTCGTCGCGTTCGATGCGGTGCACCATCCCGATCGGCTCGCCTTCGGCCGGGATCAGATAATACCAGCGCCGCGTCGGGCCTTTGGTCTTCTGAATCCCCAATACCCGGTATGCCAGCGGGTCGCGGAGGTGGTGGTCGAAGAACAGCCAGCCGTCGAGTTTCTGATTGCGGATCTCTTCCTGTATGCGCGCGAGGTTCACGTGAGCAGCCTTTCCAGTTCCTCTTGGGAGACACCCTCAATCTCCACGACCTTCATGCGGCTTGTCAAGCCCGTCACGATGCGGACGCGGGCGCGCGGCACGCCCGCCAGCCCGGCGAAGAAGCGGATGCACTCCTCGTTGGCCTTGCCGTCCACCGGCGGCGCGGCCAGATCGAGCTTCCACGCATCGCCATGGCGCCCGGCGACGCCGGACCGCTTCGCGCGCGGATGCACTCTTACGCTAACCCGGGCCACAGCACTCTCTCGCCGTCAACCCGCCTGCTGCAGCGCAGGTGTGTTCTCGATGACGATCCTGGGACGCGGATTGGGTAGGGGAACCGGCATGCCGTCCTCCTCGAGAAGACGCACGTGTTCCGCCATGCCCCACCTTGCCTGGTACAGGCAGTCTTCGATCGAGTGGCCGACTCCGGTGAACCCTTCCAGCTCCGGTGAGTAGAAGGTGAAGAAATCCGGTTCGGGCGTAGCCTCGATTACGAGTGAATAGCGAAGGTCAATCATCGGTCCTCCCGGACTTGGATACCGGCCGCTTTCAGAATGGCATGGCAGGTACCTGACGGTACTTCCTTCGAGCCATGGAAGTCGATGCGAATCAGCCTTTCGTGTCCAGGCTTTTGATAGTAGCGGATCGATCCCTTCTCCTTACGCACCCGGAAGCCTTCTGCCTCGAGCAGATGAACCAGTTCGCTGAATCGCAATCGATCCGACCTTGTAATCAGTCTAGCTTAGCTGGCGGCAGTGTGATTGCCATCATCGCTCGACCGTCCATTCCACCTTGGCGCGCAGGTTGGCGACGCCCGCCGCAACGCGCGTGTCCACCACTTCGAAGGCGATGGCGTCGTCCAGCCAGTCGTGGCTGGTGCCGTCGGGGTTTTGCGTCGCCACCGTCAGGGTGTACTGCTGCGGCGTGAGCCAGCACTCCAGCCGGAAGTCGACCACCAGTTCGTCGCCCGGCTGAAATTCGCCCAGCGCGGCTTGCTCGATCCGCGTGTTGGTGCCGTACACGTCCATGCCGATGCGGGTGCGGATCAGGATGCCGACCATGGGATCGCTCTTGGCGGCATGGAAGCGGCTGCGCACCCGCACCGTGACCGGCTCGCCGCTAGCCACGCTCGCCGCCGGTTCGCCGCGCGAGTTCAGCAACTCGACCCCGACGATCTCGCTGGCGCCGTCGCCGTGGCGGAAGCTGGCGCGCAGCCGGTCGTCCTTCTTCGCCTGCGCCTGCTGCCTTTCGAGCACCAGCCCGATGTAGCGGTTGATCACGTCGCTCGGTTTGCCCTGCGCCGCGATGCGCCCGTGGAGCAGCAGAATCGCGCGGTCGGAGAGTTGCTTGACCAGCCCCAGGTCGTGCGAGACGAACAGCACGGTGACCTTGCGTTCGCGCAGTTCCTCGAATTTGCGCACGCAGCGGTTGGCGAAGACCGCGTCGCCCACCGCGAGCGCTTCGTCCACGATCAGGATCTCCGGGTCCACGTGAATCGCGGTCGAGAAGGCCAGCCGCACGTACATGCCGCTCGAATATTCCTTCACCGGACGCTCGATGAATTCGCCGATTTCGGCGAACGCTTCGATGGAAGGCATGGCGCGCGCGATCTCCGCGCGGCTGAGCCCCATGATCTCGCCGTTCAGATAGACGTTTTCGCGCCCGGAGAACTCGGGGTTGAAGCCCGCGCCGAGTTCGAGCAGGGCGGCGATGCGCCCGCGCGTCACCACCCGGCCGCTGGTCGGTTGCAGGATGCCGCTGACGATCTGCAGCAGCGTGCTCTTGCCGCAGCCGTTGGGTCCCACCAGGCTCAGGGTCTCGCCCTTGCCAACCTCGAAGCTGATATCCTTGAGCGCCCAGAAATCGCTGTGCCGGGGACCGGCGCCCGGAACCATCTCGCGCAGGCGGTCGCCGGGACGGCGGTACAAACGGTAGAGCTTCGAAACGTTTTGAACGAGGACCAAATCCGATTGTACGGTATGGTCCGCGCGGCGCGCGTCACGCGTCCCGGTCCGGACGCAGGTGTCCGGCGCGGCGCAAATCCGGGAACAGGACGGCCCACGCCGCCACCACCAGCAGGGTTCCGATGCCGCCCACGATCACCGCGGGCACGGCGCCGAACCACGCCGCGGTCACGCCGGACTCGAACTGTCCGACCTCGTTGGAAGCGCCGATAAAGACCGAGTTCACCGCGCTCACCCTGCCGCGCATCTCGTCCGGCGTCGCCACCTGCACCAGCGTATGCCGCACGATCACGCTGACCATGTCGCAGACGCCCACCAGCACCAGCGCGACGACGCTCAACGCCATGTTGCGCGAGACGCCGAACACGATGGTGAAGACGCCGAACCCGGCGACGCACCACAACATGACCGCGCCCGCGCGGCGTCCCAGCGGACGGTGTGCCAGGACCAGCGCCATCAGGACCGCTCCCAGACCGGGCGCGCCGCGCAGCACCCCGAGTCCTCCGGCGCCCACGTGCAGCACGTCCTTGGCGTAGACCGGCAGCAGCGCCACCGCGCCGCCCAGCAGCACGGCAAACATATCGAGCGAGATCGCGCCCAGCACCAGCCTGGTGCGCCAGAGGTAGCGCAGCCCTTCGACAACTCCCCCCGCGGCGGGACGGCGCGCCCGCGCCTGCGTGCGGAGCACCGTCATGAAGAGGAAGCCCGCGAGGCAACACAGCACGCTGCCCGCGTACACCGGCATGGGGTTTCCGGCCAGCCCGTAGATGGCGCCGCCGATCACCGGGCCCACGATCTGCGCGCCCTGCACCACGCTCGCATTCCAGGCGACCGCGTTGGGAAAGACGTCCTCGGGCACCACCAGCGGCAGGAACGCCTGCGACGCGGGAGTGTTGAAAGCGCGCACCACGCCGTTCATCAGGAGCACGCTATAGACCGGCAGCACGGAATGCAGCCCGTGGAGAGTGAGCGCCAGCAGGGTCGCCGAAATCGCGGCGAAGCCGACGTAGCAGGAGCGCAGGATGTGGCGGCGGGGAAAGCGGTCGGCGGTGTGGCCGGCGGCGAGGAACAGCAGGATGCCGGGCAGGAATTGCGCCAACCCGACCAGGCCCAGATCGAGCGCCTTACCGGTGATGGAGTACACCTGCCAGCCCACCGCCACCGCCTGCATCTCGGCCGCCGCGGTGATGACGGCGCGGGTGGCGATGTAGAAGCGGAAGCTCGGATAGGCGAAGGCGGCGCGTCCGGTGCTGCTCAAGCGATTGGCCCGTTACCAGCCGTAGCGCGGCACGTCGCCGCGGAAGGGGCTGGCGGGCAGCCCGGCCTGATTCACCAGGTTGCAATCGGGGTTGTCCGCCCAGCCGTAACGCACGCTCACCGGCGAAGGCACCGCGGGGCTCGACAGCACGATGGCGCCGCCCTCGACGCGCGCCTCGGCGGGCGCGTATTTGCCATCGGCGCCGGCGAGTTCGAAGCCTTTGACCGCGCCGCCGCCGCGCGCCGTCATGCCGGCGGAGTGGGTAAAGTAGACGCGCATGGCGCCGCCTTCCGGCGCGGCGGTGCGGAAGACCGGTCCCGAGAATTCGACCGGCTGGTGGTAGGCGATGGCGCGCGCGGCCAGTGCCAGGCGCAGCCCGACGTCCTGCTTATCGGTGGGGTGGATATTGTGCGGGTCGCCGATGTCGGCGATGACGGCCATCCCGGTGTTGGCCAGCCGCAGGGTCTCGCTCTGCGATTCGCGCAGCACGGGCCAGCGGCCGTTGGTTTCGTAGTTGGCCAGTTGGACGAAGAGGAAGGGGAAATCGCCCTCGCCCCAGCGGTTGCGCCAGTCTTCGATCATGGTCGCAAAGAGGCGGCGGTACTGGTAGGCGTGCTCGTCGGAGTTGGCGTTGGATTCGCCCTGATACCAGATGACGCCGCGGATGGCGTAGGGCGCCAGCGGAGCGATCATGCCATTCCATAAGCCGGCGGGCGTGTTCTGATGTCCCGGACCTTCGGGCGCGCCGGGCGCGCGGGGAGGCGTCTTGCCGGCGGCGCGGGCGTCCGCGGCGGCCTGCTTCCACGCGGCCAGACGCTGGTCATAGGCTTCCTTCGCCGCCGGGTACCGGGTCATGGCATCGGCCCAATGGTCGAGGATGAATTTGAGTGACGGGTCGGCGGCGAGCGCTTCCTTCGAGGTCCACGACTGCGCCGGAGTGCCGCCCCAATCGCTTTCGATGAGACCGATGGGCACCTCGAGGTGATGCAGCAGGTCGCGTCCGAAGAAGTACGCGGCGGCGCTGAATGTTTTCGCGGAGTCCGGCGAGCAGACCACCCACTGTCCGGCGACATCGTCCACGGGTGTGTCGGAGACCTTGCGCTTGACCTGGAAGAGATGGATCAGGGGGTGGTCCGCCTGGGCGATCTCCTCGTCGTGGTGGTTGCCCTGCTGGAGCTTGAACTCCATGTTGGATTGGCCGGAGGCGAGCCAGACTTCGCCGGCGAGGACGTCGTGGATCACGATATCGTTGATCTTCGCTTCGAAGGGTCCGGCGGCGGCGAGGGGGCGGAGCCAGGCGGTCCAGCGTCCATCCGGCGACGCCTTGACGCCGACGGTTTGGCCCTGAATTTCGACGCGCACGTCCTCGCCGGGCGCGGCCCATCCCCAGATACGGACCGGGGCGCCGCGTTGCAGAACCATGTGGTCGCCGATGACGGCGGGCAATTTTACCGCGGCGTTTAACGAGAACGCCGCCAGAAACAGAGCGAAACGGAACACGAAGTCCTCCTCGGGTGAACGTATCGATTCTATCGCGGGGAGGAGTGCATGCCGGGAGGCCTGGAGGATCGCGGTTGTGGGAAGCCGCCGGATTAACCGCAGAGGCGCAGAGGCGCCGAGAGGGAGCGGAGATACAGAGATGCCCTGACAGGCCGGGAGGCCTGCGCTACTATTTGCGGCGCTTGGCGGCGGTGGTTTTCGCAGGCGGAGGCGGAGCGAGGAATTCTAGGATTTTGTCGCGGATGTTTTTTTCCTGCGCGGATTCCTTGAGCAGGTCGTCGCGGCCTTCGTATTGGGCGCGGATCACTCCCTCCTTATCGATGAAGACGATGGCGGGCATGAAGAAGCCCATCATGGGCGGGTGCTGGAGGAAGTCGACGGCCTGCGCGGAAGTGTTGTAGCCGGTGGGGAAGTTGGGAGCGAACTGGCGGACGAAGCCGGGGACGGCGGTGGCGGCGACGTCGTCGATGGCGGTGGCCAGGACCTGGAGACCCTTGGGGCCGAGGTCCTGCTGATCCTTGATGAGGCCGCGGACGACGGCCTGGCAGTGGGAGCAGTAGGTGAGGATGAACGCGAGGACGACGGTCTTGCCGCGGTACTGGCTGAGGCGAACCTGTTTGTTGATGCCAAGATTGATGGCGAGATCGGGAGCGGGTCTGGGGAGTTGGGCGGCGGCGGAGAGGGGCGCGAGCAGAGAGAGAGCGGCGATCACCCGGAGATTGCGCATAGGCCGATTTTAGCGCAGGGCCGGATCGAGGCCTTCCACGCTGGTGACGATTTTTCCGGCGAGACGCAACTGGAAGCGGCCGGAATCGCCGGAGCCGTCGAGGGAGCCGGGGTGGTCGGCGGTGACGGTCATGCGGGTCCATTTCTTTTCGAGCTGGCGGCGGTAGTCGGCGAAGAATTCGCGGGCGGCGTCCTCGGAGTCCCATTCGACGGAGTAGAGGAGGACGACCCGTTTGGCGCGGGCGTTTTCGGCGAGCTCGAAGGAACAGCCGCGCCAGTGGGGCGCGAGGCGGGCGGACTCCTGCTTGCCGGAATACTGTTCGAGCATGACCTCGTGCTCGAGTTCGCCGAGGGAGCCGCCGACCAGGCCTTTGAAGCCGCGGCCGAGGTGGACATCGGGCAGGTCGGGCCGGGTGGGGTTGGCGCCATCGAAGTATTTTTCGGGGTGGAGGATCTGCTGGGTGGAGACGGGGGGATGGAGGAAGACGCGGGCGAAGGAGCGCTTGCCGTCGCGGCCGTAGACGGCGTTTTGAAAGAGGGTGCCCTTGGTGTAGGGGAAGACCAGGGTCATGCGGAGGTAGAGGGGCGAGTTATCGAAGACGGGGTACTGGCCGCTGGCGCCGTCGTCGATGGTGCTCATGGCGGCGAGCATGCCGGGGGAACTGGCCAGGCTCTGGCCGAGGCGGCGCGCCATGACTTCGCTCATCAGCCAGGTGGCCTGGCCTTCCATGACCGCCATGCGGGCGCTGGAGCCGTCGTCGTTTTTTCGGCCCTGTTTGATGTAGCGGGCGAGGTGGAAGTTCTGGTCGGCGATGGCGTGGGCGAGTTCGTGGATGAGGACGGATTCCTGGGTGGCGCCGGGAGTGGTGTCGGTGATGAAGAGGCGTTTGCGGTCGTAATCGTAGAAGGCGGCGGCCTGTTCGGTGAGGAGGTCGACGGTGTCTTTGGCGAGGTCGAAATCCTGGGGGACGAGGCCGAACATTTTGAGGGTGAGTTCCTCGGCGCGAAGGTCCTCGGGTTTGGCGACGTCCTTGACGCGCTTCTTGAGGAACTGGTTGATGTGCTCCTTATCGATGTAGTCGCAGGGGACGGGGTGGCGGAGGGGCAGGCCGGAGACAGTCTGGAGTTCGGCGGCGAGGCGGGGGATTTGGGCGCAGAGGTTGGAGGGAGCGGTTTCCGCGGCAGCGGCAGCGGCGACGGCGACGAAAGCGAGAGGGGCGAGGCTAAGCCGCAATGGGGTTTCTCCGGAGGCTGAAGGCGAAGGCGGTGGATGCTGCAAGGGCGAGGACGCCGCCGGCGGCCATGGTGGCGCGGGCGCCGAACTGGTGGGCGACGGCTCCGGCGGCGAGAGAGCCGAAGGGTCCGAGGCCGACGACGGTCATGGCGTAGAGGGCCATGATGCGGCCGCGGTACTGCTCGGAGATGAGGGTTTGAATGGTGGTATTGGCGGCGGCCATCTGGCGCATGACGCTGTAGCCGATGAAGGGCATGAGGGCGAGGGAGAACCAATACGAGCGGGAGAGGCCGAAGGCGATGTAAGTGGCGCCGGTACAGAGGCCGCTGGCGGCGATGACGCGGGCCAGACCCAGGGTGCGGGTGCGGCGGGCGAGACCGAGCGCCCCGGCGACGGCTCCGACGCCCATGGCGCTCATGAGGGCGCCGTAGCCGGCGGAGCCGCGGTGGAAAATTTCGCCGGCGAAGAAGGGCATGAGGACCAGGCCGGGCATACCGGCGAGGGTGGCGGCGCCCATGACGACGAGGGTCATCCCCGCTTCGAGGACGAAATCGGGCTCGCGGCGTAGCGGAAGCCATCGACGAGGTGCTGCCACGGGGGCGGGTGTGCGGCGGGCGCGGAGCGGGGAATGCGCATGGCGGCCAGGCCGACGATGACCGCGAGAAAGCTGACGCCGTTGAGGAGGAAACAGAGGCCCTCGCCGAGGGCGGCGACGAGCAGACCGGCGGCGGCGGGTCCGACGACGCGGGCGGCGTTGAAGACGGCCGAGTTCAGGGAGATGGCGTTGATGAGGTCTTCCTTGCTGGTCATCTCGATGACGAGGGCCTGGCGGGCGGGCATGTCGAAGGCGTTGATCACGCCGAGCACGGCGGCGAGGGCGAGGACGTGCCACACCTGGACCACGCCGGTCAGGGTGAGGAGGGCGAGGACGAAGGCCTGGAGCATGGAGGCGGTCTGGGTGAGGATGACGACCTGCTTACGGGGGAAGCGGTCGGCGACGAGACCGCCCAGCGGGCCGAGGGCGAAGACGGCGATCTGGGAGCAGAACCAGGCGGTGCCGAGGAGGAGTTCGGAATGGGTGAGCCGGTAAACGAGCCAGCTTTGGGCGGCGTTCTGCATCCAGGTGCCGATCAGGGAAACGATCTGGCCGCTGAGGAAGAGGCGGAAGTTGCGGTGGCGGAAGGCGCGGAAGGTGTGGGGGATGCGGGACGCGCCGGGTGGGGCGAGATCGTCTCCCAAATGTGTTTGCGCGGCCCCCATGTAATCTTCAGGATAATGCGCGGTACAATGATGGATCAATCACCCGGCCGGGCTGTGGTTCTTTCCGGCGGCGGAATTCACGAGGAGAAAGCATTTTGGCGGACGAAAAACTGTACAAAGCGGAGTACGTAGGCAGCGGGACGTTTCTGATCACCAAGCCGAAGCGGAAGAAGACGAAGACGCGGCAGGCGTCCTTGAAAAATCCGCGCCGCGGCATGCGCAAGTAGCGCGCGGCCCGCGCCCGCGGGCTTTCCGGGGAAAAGATGAAAATCAGCGAAGTGGTGCTGCACCCGATCGCGATCGCCGATCCGCCGCTGCGCAGTTCCTACGGGCTCCACGCGCCGTTCGCGCTGCGCACGGTGGTGGAACTGAAGACGGACTCGGGGCTGACGGGATTCAGCGAGACGTACGGCGGGGACGGACCGCTGGCGGGGCTGGAGGCGGTGCGTCCGCGGGTAATCGGGATGGACCCGTTCCGGCTGGCGGGGCTGTGGCAGGAGATGAGCGCGGAAGCGGAGCGCGAGATCGCTTCGGCGCCGGGCGGGCGTTCGCAGACCTACCTGGTGCCGGGGGAAAATCCGCTGGACCGCCATGCGCGTACGTTCGCGGCGATCGAGATCGCGTGCCTGGACCTGATCGGCAAGGCGGTGGGCAAGCCGGTGTGCGACGTGATCGGCGGGCGGGTGCGGGACCGGGTGAGCTTCTCCGCGTACCTGTTCTACAAACACGGCGGAGGCGGCGGCGTGGGGGACGACGCGCGCGAAGACGAGTACGGCGAAGTGCTGTCGGCCGCGTCGTGCGTGCGCGAGTGCCGGCAGATGGTCGCGCAGTACGGGTTCGGCGAGATCAAGCTGAAGGGTGGCGTGCTGGAGCCGGCGGTGGAGATCGCTTCCATCCGCGCGCTGCGGGAGGAATTCGGGGCGGGGTATCCGCTGCGGATCGATCCGAACTGCGCGTGGAGCGTGGATACGAGCGTGGAGGTGGGGCGCGCGCTCAAGGAGGAGCTTTCCGGCGGCGGCTACCTGGAAGATCCGTGCGCCACATTGGAAGGCATGGGGGAAGTGCGGCGGCGCCTGCTGGCGGAAGGCAACTCCACACCGCAGGCCAGCAACGTGGCGGTGACGTGCTTCGCGGACGTACCCAGGGCGAAGCAGTTGGACGCGGTGCAGATCGTGCTGAGCGATCCGCACTACTGGGGCGGGATGCGGAATGTGCAGCAGCTTTCGCACCTGACGGGTGTGCTGGGGATGGGGCTTTCGATGCACTCCAACAGCCACCTTGGAGTGAGCCTGATGGCGATGGCGCACGTGGCGGCGGCGTGCCCCAACCTGACGTTCGCGTGCGATACGCACTATCCGTGGCAGACGGAGAAGGACGAGATCGTGGCGGGGGGACGGGTGAAGTTCACGGGCGGGTGCGTGGAGATTCCGGACAAGCCGGGTCTGGGCGTGGAACTGGATTACGACCAGATCGCGCGGGGGCGGGAGCGGTACCGCAAGATTCCGTTCCGCAAGCGGGACGACGAAGCCGAGATGCGGAAGCACGTGGATCCGGACTGGAGACGGGTTCTGCCGCGGTGGTAGTGGCTGGCACCGAGGCCGGTCCAGGGGACGTGGGGATCTTGGGCGTACCGGGTCAGGCGTATTGCGTGCCATAAATTAATGCCATGCCTATATGGCATAATGTAGGCCATGAGGAACTTCCATCTGCCTCTGCCGGACGATACCTATGAGCATCTGAAAGCCGCGGCTGTGCGTTCGAAGATGCCGGCCACCACTCTGGCGCGCGAGGCGATCGATCTCTGGTTACGGCAGGCGGTGCGCAAGGCCCGGCATGAGGCGATTGTCGCGTATGCGGAAGGCGCCGCAGGTACAGTTCTCGATCTAGACACCGATCTCGAAGCCGCCGGCATTGAGCAGTTGACGGGGATGGGTGGGAAATCGGCAAGGAAGGGGCCGAAATCGAAGTGAGGCGCGGCGAGATTCACTGGGCAGATCTGGTTCCGAGATCCGGCTCGGAGCAAACGGGGCGGCGCCCTGTAATTGTTGTTTCGCATGACGGTTTTAACCAGGCCGCGGGCTGGCGGAGCGTCATCGTTGTTCCCATCTCGACTTCCGGAACTCAGGGCAGGCGAGGCCCAACGGTGGTCGAGATTCCGGCTGGGGCCGGAGGCCTTGCAAGGACCAGCTTTGCCGTTTGCCACCAAGTGACGACCTTGGACCGGGCGAAGCTCACCAAACGGATCGGCACCTTGCCGGGAGGAATCCTGGAAGAGTTGGCAGCGGGGCTGAAGGCCGCAATGGACTTGTACTGAGCCTAGCGCTGCGACCAATCGGTCCAGGCGTCGGGGATGCCGGCCTGGACGGCTTCGCCGGAGTGGATGATGACGCGATAGCGGAAGCGGAGGGGCTGGCCGGGACGGATGGTGAGGCTGCCGTCCTGCGAGGGGTCGGCGAGAAAATCGTGCAGACCGAAAATATTGGCGGCGAGGAGACCGTAGTCGCGCACGTGCCAGTAGGCGGGGAAGCGGGGATTGGAGGGGTGATCGAGCACGGCGATGCCGTAGGTGGCGCCATCGGTCTGCCCGGAATAATCGACCCAGCGTGAGCGCTTGCCCCAGGCGTTCTTTTCGCCGATTTTATTTTCCGCGTTGACGAGCTTCTTGAACCAGGGGGCAAGGCGGATGGCGAACATGCCCTCCTTGGTGTCGTGGAAGGTGACTTCGGTTTGCGGGGACAGGGTGGCGTCGAAGTCGAAGCGGCGGACATCGGGGTCGGAGTAGAAGGTCATGGTGCGGGTCTCGACGA
>JBBIQR010000099.1:14456-14883 GCA_037442245.1 Candidatus Solibacter sp.
CCGGTGGAGGCGTTCCAGAGGAACGTCGCGGTGACGGAGCCGGTGCCTTTTCCGCTGGTGATTTTGCCGAGCCGTTCGAGGACGATGCGGCCGCGGCCTTTGAACTGTTTATCGAGGGGGACTTCAGGGTCGCCGGCCCAGAAGTTGTAGCCGTTGACATTGCCGTGGGCGAACCAGAGGCCCTTGTGGTGGGGGTGGTCGTGGGATTCGCCGGGGAGATCGGGGAGCATGGGGAAACCACGGGTGACGCTTTTGCCGTCGGCGGTTCGCAAGGGGTGGAGGTACGGCTTGGAGGCCGCGGCTCCAAGGTAGAAATCGGTGAAGGGTTTGCCGGAGACCTCGATGGAGACTTTATCTTTGCCCTGAGGGGTGATTTTGACCTGGCCGTAGATGGAGACGGCGAGGAAGAGGATCGCGCCATAACGCC
>JBBIQR010000100.1:0-14620 GCA_037442245.1 Candidatus Solibacter sp.
AGGTACATCACCGCGAACGTCCCGATAATGGAAAACGGCAGCGCCAGCGATGGAATGATCGTGGCGGAAAGGTTCCGCAGAAACAGGAAGATCACCATCACCACCAGCCCCAGCGTGAGCAGCATGGTGAATTCGATATCGGTGTAGGACTCCCGGATGGTGTCCGAACGGTCGTAGAGGATGTCCATCTTCACGCTCGGCGGAACCTCGTTGCGGAAGACCGGCAGCAGCCCCTTGATTCCGTCCGTCACCTCGATCGTGTTGGTGCCCGGCTGGCGCTGGATGGCGAGAATGATGCTCCGTCCGCCCCCCTGCCGCGTATAAAACCAGGAGGCGGTCTTATCGTCCTCCACGCTGTCGATGACGCTCCCGAGTTCCTCGAGGCGCACCGGCGATCCCGCGCGGTAGGCCACCACCAATGGCCGGTACTGGCTCGCCGTGGTCAACTGCCCGCTCGCCTGCAGGGTGAACGCGCGCTGCGGCCCGATGATCGCGCCGGTCGGCAGGTTCACGTTCCAGTTCTTCAGCGCAGTCTCGATTTCGTTGATCCCCACCTGCCGCGCCGCCATCGCGTGCGGGTCCATCTGCACGTGAACCGCGTATTTCTGCGCCCCGAGCACCTGCACCTGCGCCACCCCGCTGATCATCGAGATGCGCTGCGCCAGGCGCGTTTCCGCGTACTCGTCCAGCGTATACAGCGGCAGCGTGGGCGACGTCAGCGCGATGTACAGCACCGGCTGATCCGCCGGATTCACCTTGGTGAAGGTCGGCGGCGTGGGCATGCCCTGCGGCAGCAGGCGCGATGCCTGCGTGATCGCCGCCTGTACGTCTACCGCGGCGCCATCGAGTTTCCGGCTGAGGTCGAATTCGAGAGTCACCTGCGTATTGCCGAGCGAATTCGAAGACGTCATCGAGCTCAGCCCGGCGATCGTCGAGAACTGGTTTTCCAGCGGCGTGGCGACGGCGGCGGCCATCGTCTCCGGGCTCGCGCCCGGCAAACTCGCGGTCACCAGCAGGGTCGGCAGATCGACGTTCGGCAGATCGCTGACCGGCAGCGCCCGGTAGGCCACCGCGCCAAACAGCGCGATGGCCGCCATCAGCAGGCTGGTCGCAATCGGTCTCTCGATAAACGTCTGCGAAATATTCATCCGCTAATCTCCGGCCTGCATCGCGGGCGCCAGCTTCCTGCGTCGGGCCTTCGAGGCACTCCACCGCTCCACGAAAGACGCCATGTACGTATAAACCACCGGCGTCAGGTATAAGGTCATCAACTGGGAAAATGCCAGCCCGCCCACCACCGCCATCCCCAGCGGCTTGCGCGATTCCCCGCCCGCGCCGTAGCCCAGCGCGATCGGCAGCGTGCCCAGCAGCGCCGCCATCGTGGTCATCATAATCGGGCGGAACCGGATCAGGCAGCCTTCGTGAATGGCTTCGGCGGGCGGCTTGCCTTCCTTGCGCTCGGCTTCGAGCGCGAAGTCGATCTGCATGATCGCATTCTTCTTCACGATCCCGATCAGCATGATCAGTCCCACGAACGAGTAAATGCTCAGCTCGATCTTGAAGAGCAGCAGCGTCAGCAGCGCGCCGAATCCGGCCGAGGGCAGCCCGGAGAGAATCGTCAGCGGATGCACGTAGCTCTCATACAGCATCCCAAGCACGATGTAGACCACCGCGATCGCCACGATCAACAGCACCCCCATGTTCTGCATCGAGTCCTGGAAGACCTTGGCCGTGCCCTGGAACGTGCCGGTGATCGTGGCCGGCAGGAAGTTCTTCGCCGCGTCCTCGATCTCCCCCGTCGCCTGCCCGAGCGACATCCCGGGACGCAGCGCGAACGAAATCGTCACGCTCGGCAACTGCCCCGAGTGCGGGATGCTCTGCGGACCGGCGTCGGTGATCAGCTTCGAGACGGCATTCAGCGGGACCATCTGCCCGGTGTCGCTCTTCAGGTAGAGTTGGTCGAGTCCGTCGGCGTGCTTCTGGTACTGCGGATCGAGTTCCAGCAGCACCCGGTACTGGTTGGTGGACGCGTAAATCGTCGACGCCAGCCGCGGGCCGAACGCGTCGTAAAGCGTGTTCGACACGTTGTTCCAGTTCAGGTTCAGCGCCGCGGCGCGGTCGCGGTCGAGCACGATGTTCACCCGCGGCGTGCGGATCTGCAAGTCGCTCGAAACCTCCTGCAGGCCCGGCAGCTTCGTCATGATGCGCTCAAACTGCGGCGCCAGCGCGTAGAGCTGCTGCGTATCCGGCCCGTACATGGTGAAATCGTAAGCGCTCTTGGACATGCGCCCGCCCACCCGGATCGCCTGCGGGATCGACACAAACACCCGCAGTCCCGGAAACACGCTCAGCTTCGGACGCAGCCGGTTGACGATATCGTTGATCGTGGACTCGCGCTGCCGCCGAGGGCGCGTATTGATCATCATGCGGCCGCTGGCTCCCGACGGGCCGAAGTAACTGCCCCCGGTCGAGGCATAGAACGTATCCACATCGGGATCTTTGACGACAATCGCCGCCGCCGCTTGCAGATACTTCACCATCTGGTAGTAGCTGGTTCCCTGCGCGGCTTCGATGTTGACGAAGAAGTTGTCGTTGTCCGTGTCCGGGATGAAGCCCTTGGGCACCACCACATACAGGTAGCCGGTTACCCCGAGAACCCCGAGGAACGCCGCCAGCATCACCGGACGGTGCCGCAGCACCCACGTCAGCGTCACCGAGTAGAGATGCAGCATCCCGTCGAAGACCCGCTCCATCGCGCGGTAGAAGACGCCGTGCTTTTGCTTGTCGATCTCGCCCAGGAAGCGGCTGCACAGCATCGGGGTGAGCGTCACGCTGACCAGCCCGGAGATCAGGATGGCGGTGCAGATGGTGACCGCGAACTCGCGGAACAGCCGCCCCAGAATGCCGCTCATGAACAGGATCGGAATGAACACGGCGGCCAGCGAGAGGGTCATCGAGACGATCGTGAAGCCGATCTCCCGCGAGCCGGTGAGCGCGGCGGCCAGCGGCCGTTCCCCGTGCTCGATGTGGCGCACGATGTTCTCCAGCATGACGATGGCATCGTCCACCACGAACCCCACCGAGAGAATCAGCGCCATCATCGAGATGTTGTTCATGCTGAAGCCCAGCAGGTACATCACGCTGAAGGTCCCCACTACGCTGAACGGCAGCGCCATCGCCGGAATCATGGTGGCGCGCACGTTGCGCAGGAAGAGGAAGATCACGAAGATCACCAGCACCAGGGTCGCGGCCAGCGTGAACTGGATGTCCTGGAAGGCCTCCCGGATATTCTTCGAGCGGTCGCCGCGGATCGATACCTTCACGCTCGGCGGGATCTGGCCCTGCAGCGTCGGGACCAGCGCCTTGATCGAGTCGGTGACTTCGATCGTATTGCTGCCCGGCTGGCGCATCACCGCGAGATTGACCCCGCGGGTGCCCATCCCGTACTCGCCGCCGTAGATCAGCGACAGGTTCTTATCGTCTTCGAGGCTGTCGATCACGTGAGCCACTTCACCGAGCCGCACGGGCGCCCCGTTGCGGTAGGCCACGATCATCGGCCGGTACTCCCGCGCCTTCATCAACTGGCCGTTGGCCGTGACGTTGTACGACTTCTTCGGGCCGTACAGCGTCCCCGTGGGAACGTTCACGTTCCAATCGCGCAGCGCCTGGTCGATCTCGTTGAGCCCGATCTGCCGGTGGAACAGCGCGTCGGGGTCCACCTGCACCCGCACCGCGTACTTCGCCGAACCGAATACCTGTACCTGCGCGACCCCTTCCACCATCGAGATGCGCTGCGCCAGGATGGTTTCGGCATACTCGTCGAGGTCGCTCAGCCGCATCGTGGGAGAGGTGACGAACATGCTGATGATCGGTGAATCTCCAGGGTTCACCTTGCGGAACGAAGGCGGCGTGGGCATGCCCGGAGGCAGCAGCGGCATGGCTTCGGCGATGGCCGTTTCCACGTCCACCGTGGCGCCGTCGATATCGCGGCTCAGATCGAACTGGAGCGTGATCGAGGTCGAGCCCTGGCCGCTGTTGGAGATCATCGAGTCGAGGCCGGCAATCGTCGTGAACTGCCGCTCGAGCGGCGTCGCCACCGCCGACGCCATGGTGTCCGGATTGGCTCCGGGGAGCGAGGCGCTCACCGTGATCGTGGGGTAGTCGACCTGGGGAAGGTCGCTGACCGGCAGCGCGCGGTAGGAGATCACACCAAACAGCGCGATGGCCGCCATGATCAGGCTGGTTGCGATCGGCCGCCGAATGAAAGTTTCGGATATGTTCACGCCGGGATACCTCCCCTCCTGCCGCCCTCGCGCTCGGCCGCGCTAGTGTGATGACCGTGTGGTTTCTTCCGTTTCATCGGCGACCGCTCCCTCACGGTCGCGGCTCGTTTCCGAGCCGCGCGCGTTAGCAAGCGGTTGGCACACCGAACCGAACCTGCCGGTCGAAGCACTAGTCGGCTTTTCTCCCGCGGCGTCCGCCCTTGCGGCCGCCGTCCACTCCTGGTGTCCCCTGCGGTTCGCCGGGCGCCGGCTGCGCGCCCGCCTGCGCGCCGTCCTGGGCCGCCGGCATGGCCTGGGCCTGCCCGCCGCGTCCTCCGCGCCCGCCGCGCACCGCGACCTTGATGCTGGGGTTATTCGGAGCCAGCCGCAACTGGCCTTCCGTGACCACGACTTCGCCGGCATTCAGCCCCGCGCTGATGACCATGTCCTGATCCACCCGCTGCCCCACCGTCACGTTGCGGGCATCCACCGTGCGGTCCGCCTTCACGACATAGATGAACTGCCCGTTCTGTCCGGCCTGCACCGCTTCGTTGGGGACGACTACCGCGTTGTGCTGCGTCGTCAGCCGCAGCGTCACGCGAACGAACTGCCCGGGCCAGAGTTTATGATCCGCGTTGGTGAACGTGCCCTTCAGCTTGATGGTCCCCGTGGTGGCATCGACGGCATTGTCGATGAAGGTCAGGGTGCCGGTTTCCTCGGCCGCGTCCTCGTCCTGCTGCCGCGCGCGCACCGCCAGCTTCTGAGTGGCCATGTAGTTCTTGATCGCGTTGAGCTGGGCCTCGGGCACCGCGAAGGTGACGTAGATCGGCTCAATCTGGTTGATCGTCATCAGGTCCATCGCGTTGGCCAGCACCACGTTGCCCTGCTTCACGGTCAGGTTGCCGGTGCGGCCGTCGATGGGAGAGCGGATGGTCGTGTAGCTCAGTTGCACCCGCGACTGCTCGACCGCGGCTTCGCTCGAGCCGATGGCCGCCCTGCCGCTTTCGATGGTCGCCTTATCCGCGTTCACCGCCTGCGCGGACGCGTCCGCGTTGGCGCGCAACTGCTCGGATTGGTCGCGCGAGATCACCCCGCTCTTGGCGAGCTCGTCGTAGCGCCGCGCCTGGGATTCGGCGTACTTGGCCTGCGCGGCGTCGCGCGCCAGGTTGGCCTCGGCCTGCCCCAGCGCCGCCCGGTCGCGTCCCGCGTTGGCGATCGACTGGTTGAGAATGGCCTCCAGCGGACGGCGGTCGATCTCGAACAGCACATCGCCCTTCCTCACGAAATCGCCTTCCCGGAAATGGACCGCGGTCAGTTCGCCCCCCACCTGGGCCTTGACCGTAATCGTGGAGTAGGCTTCGACGTTGCCGATCACCTGGATTTCCACCGGCACGTCCTTCAGGCTCGCGGTCGCCACCGTCACCGGGACATCCCCGCCGCCGCCCCGCCGCCCGCCGCCCTTCCCTCCCCCGCCGCCAGGGTCGGCAGCCGCGGAACTTTTATCCCCGCAACCGGAAAGCGCTACGGCGGCGATCAGAATGGCGCTGCACAGAAGCTGGCGCACGGTGCGTGGGCCGCTCGGATAGGCGGCTAGTGTAGGCATAGGACGGTCTTTAGAGGATACGGCGCTGAACCCCATCGATAAGTTACTTTCACTACCGGCTATTGGCCCGAAAGGGCCGGAAATTTTGGAACCTTTTCACAATTTGGGCTTCGGGGGCGGCAACTCGCGCGCCGTGACCGCGTCGTTGAACCCGGTTCGCGCGTGCGCCCCGTCGCAGAAGGGCTTGTTCGCGCTCTGCCCGCAGCGGCAGAGCGAAATCGTGGTCCGGCCGGCGAGCCCGAAGGCCGCTCCGGATGGGTCGAGGATCTCGAAATCGCCTTCTATCCGAATCGGTCCGTTGTTAAGAACGGTAATTTTGGTAGCCATCAAACGGATGGTAGCACGCTCTCGGAGGGGTCCGTAGAAAGAGGGAAACGGCTGTAGTTGCAACAATTTAACAAATTCGCCGGGCTTAGTGATCGCCGCATCCTAAAGACTTAGCCCCCAACCGCCGATAGAGCAACCGAGGGGTTTTACAAGGCGGGAACGCCGGTCGCGGCGGGCCGCCGGTGCCGAGCATACCGCAGTGGGCGCCTGGCCGTTCACCCCCTGGGAGAAATTAATGAAAACGAAACTGACAGTGGGAAGGAAGTTGGGGCTCAGCTTCGGCGCGATCATCCTCCTGCTGGTGATTCTCGGCTGGTCGTCGATCGCCGCCGTCGGCGGTCTGGAACAAACCATCGGCACCCTGGGCTCGGTGAGCGCCCGGAAGCTGGAGTTGGCAGGCACGATCAACACCGCGGTTTCCGATATGGCGGCTGCCGAACGAGGGGCTTACGTTCGGGCTGTCAGTAAGGACACCGCTGGCATGGAGGCCGAAATCAAGCGCTTCCAGGACGACCTGGCTTCTGTAGGGCGATCCACTCGAGAGTTCCGCCCGCTGGCGCGCGTGGCCGAATCGTTGCGGTTACTCGACAGCCTCGACCGCCAGTCGGAGCAGTGGTCGGCCGGATTCACGCAGGCTTCGGCGCTGCTCCGCGGCGGGCAACTCGATGCCGCGTCCCGGCTGTCCGAGTCGAAGGACACCCCCCTGTACACCGGCATGGGCGGCGATACCGACCAGTTGGTGAAACTGATGCATACGGTGAACACGGACGACGTGGCCAAAGCCGGACAGACGGCGTCCACCAGCCGCCTGATCGCCGTGGTTCTCTCTTTGGTCGGGCTGCTGGTGGGAGCCGGCGTATTGTATCTTGTGCGCGACATCAACCGGAGTCTGCGCCGCCTGGCTGCCTCACTTTCGGAAGGAGCCGCGCAGGTGGCCAGCGCCGCGGGCCAGATCTCCAGCGCCGGCGAAACCCTGGCGCAAGGCGCCAGCGAGCAGGCCGCTTCGCTCGAGGAAACCTCCGCATCGAGCGAGGAAATCGCCTCCATGACCCGGCGCAACGCCGAAAACTCCCAGGACGCCGCCCGCCGCATGTCGGAAACCGCGGCCAGCGTGGAAGGCGCCAATCGCAAAATGGCGGAAATGTTGCAGTCCATGAAGGAGATCACCGCTTCGAGCGACAAGATCTCCCGCATTATCAAAGTGATCGACGAGATCGCCTTCCAGACCAACATTCTGGCGCTCAACGCGGCGGTCGAAGCCGCGCGCGCCGGTGAAGCGGGCATGGGGTTCGCGGTCGTAGCCGACGAGGTCCGTAATCTGGCCCAACGCTGCGCCGACGCCGCGCGCAACACCGCCGAATTGATCGAGGAATCGATCTCCCGCGCGCACGAGGGCGGGTCGCGCATTAACGAGGTCTCCGAGGCCATCGGCGGAATCACCGAGCAGAGCGCCGCGGTGAAACTGCTCGTCGAGGAGATCCATACCGGAAGCGACGAACAGGCGCGGGGCATCGAGCAGGTAGCCGGCGCCGTCGCCCAGATGCAGAAGGTCACCCAGTCCACCGCGGCCAGCGCCGAAGAGAGCGCCTCCGCCGGCAACGAGTTGGCCTCGCAGTCGGAAAGCTTGCGGCGGCTGGTCGAGAGCCTCAACGCCATGGTCGGGGCGTCCCATTCCGAGGACCATGCCGAGCGCACCGGTCCCCGCCGGTTGACCTCCCTGTCGTCTTCCAAACACCCCTCTCATCATTCCGGCAACGAATTTCCGCTCGACTAGCAAGTCACGCCGAACCCTACACTTACACGGGGCGGGAACTTTCCCGCCCCGATGGGTGTCTACTCCTTTGCAAGGCAAGCGCTTTCCTGATAGCCTGAGGCCAGGCGAAACGTGAGGCTGCCGGTGCCGCTCTCGATCTTCGATCTGAACTCGGAAAGAACCGCGGAGACCTTCGATCTCGAAGACCTCCGGCTCGTGGACGCTCTCCGCGAGAGTTCCGAATCGGCCTACGAAGAGTTGATCCGCCGCTTTCAACAGCCTGTTTTCGCTCTCGCACTCCGCCTTCTCGACGATCAGGGTGAAGCCTGCGACGTCGCACAGGAAGTCTTCATCAAGGTATTCCGCAATATTGGGAATTTTCGCGGCCAAAGCAGTCTGAAAACCTGGATCTACCGGATCACGGTCAATGAGGCCCACAACGCCCGCCGCTGGTTCTTCCGGCACCGCCGCCGAGAAGTGGAACTGGACCATACACCGGAAGACGCGCGCGATTGGAAGGAGATGATCCCCGACGGCAGCCGTTCTCCTTACGAAGTCGCCTTGGACCACGAACAGCAAATCATGATCGAAGCCGCGCTGGAGCAACTGAACCCGATTTTCCGCGAGGCCGTTGTGTTGCGCGACATCATGGATCTCTCCTACGAGGAGATCTCGGAGATCATCGGGGTGTCACTGGGGACTGTGAAATCGAGGATCCTGCGCGGCCGCGAGGCTTTGCGGGAAAAACTTGCAGGGACCATCAAGTCCGAACGGGCGCTGCGACTGGTGCCCAAGACGGCAGAGTGATGTATGAGTTGTCAGAAAGTTCAGCAACAAATCTCGTTGATGCTCGACCGGCAACTGACCTCCGGTGAATGGGAGCCGTCCCTGGCCCACATCCGGTCGTGCCGCCGTTGCGACGCCCACTTGGAGTCCATGCGCAAACTGCGCAGCGGCCTGAAAGGCATGGCGCTGGCGGCGGCGCCGTCGAAGCTCGGCGCGCGCCTGCGCGTGGTCGCCTCGCACGAGCGCGCCCGCCAGATCACCCGCGCTGACATTGCCGCCCGCATCCGTAACCTCCGTTCCGATATCCGCCTGTACTTCGACAACCTGATGCGCCCCTTCGCCGTACCGGTCACCGGCGGCCTGTTCACCGCGCTGCTGCTGTTCAGCATCCTGGTCCCCACCCTGAACCCCTTCCAGCGCACGGCCAGCGATGAGCCGCCCCTGGCCATCATCACCGACCCGGAAGGCGAAATCGTCGGAGCCAGCCGGGAGGTCCTTCGCCTGCAACCCGGTGGAGCCACCATCACCGGCGGCGAAGTCTCCCTCGTCCTGTTGATCGACGAACGCGGCCACGTGCAGGATTACTACCTGTCCGGCGGCGAACTCACCGACGAAATGAAGAGCCTGATCCTGCTCAGCCGCTTCACCCCCGCCACCATCGACGGACAGCCCACCTGGGGCCTGAAACAGGTCGTCTTCCCGATCGCCGTGCACCCGCGGGTCCGGAGTTAGCTGGCGGGGTGCCGCAAAAACTCGGACAGCATTTTCTCAACGACCCCAAAATCCTGGAACGGATCGCCCAGGCGGCGTGTCCCCATCCGCTCGACCTGGTGCTCGAAATCGGTCCCGGAAAGGGAGCGCTTACCGAAAAACTGCTCGCACGGGCCAACCGGGTGATCGCCGTCGAGGTGGATGCCGCCATGGTTTCCCACCTGCACGTCCGGTTTCCCGGCGAGCCGCGCCTCCAGATCGTGCACGCCGACGTCCTCGCGACCGATCTCGGCCAGTGGGGAGCGGTTCCGGTGGCGGGCAATCTGCCCTACTACATCACCTCGCCGATCATCGAAAAAACACTCCGCGCCCGTCTGCCCCGCGCCGTCTTCCTCATCCAGAAAGAGGTGGCCCTGCGGCTCACCGCGCAGCCGGGTTCCCGCGACTACGGCTACCTCACCGTCCATACCGCGTTCTTCGGCCGGGCTACCCGCTTGTTTCACGTGAAACAGGGAGCCTTCCGTCCCCCGCCCAAGGTGGAATCGGCCGTGATCGCGCTCGAACCCCACACCGAACCGCCCGCCGTGGCCGATCCCGAATCTTTTCTACGGTTTCTGAGCCACTGCTTCCGCCAAAAGCGCAAAACCCTGCGCAACAACCTGGCCGCCGCGTATCCGGGCTCCGGAATCGAAGACTGGCCGGAAGCCTCGCTCCGCGCCGAGCAGATCCCCCTCGATGGATTCCTCGACATGTTCCGGCGCCTGCCGGATCAGGCCTCCGCCGCAGTGCGCATCTCGGGGTGAACCTCCAGGTATCGCTCCCGGGCGCGCCGGATGGCCTCGCGCGCCTCGCGGGGCCCCTTCCAACCCTTCATCTCCGTGCGCTTGCCTTCCAGTTCCTTGTAAATCGCGAAGAAGTGCTCGATCTCGCGCAATTTGTGCGCGAACACCTGGTCGATCGTGTGGATCTGGTCGAAACGCGGGTTGTTGTTGGGCACGGCCAGCACCTTCTGGTCGGGCTCGTTCTGGTCCACCATCTCCAGCACACCCACCGGACGCACCGAAATCAGCACGCCGGGATAGCTCGCCTCATCGACCAGCGCCAGCACGTCGAGCGGGTCCGCATCCTCGGCCAAGGTGCCCGGAATGAACCCGTAGTCGCCGGGATAATGCAGCGGCGAATACAGAGCGCGGTCCAGCCGGAAGACCCCCAGTTTGCCGTCGTACTCGTACTTGTTGCTCGAGTTCTTCGGAATCTCCACGATCATTCTGACAATTTCCGGAGTGTCCGGACCGGGATCGATGTCGTACAGGCTCATGGCTCGTACTATCGTAGCAGCGCATGGGCCGCCAGCACGAGAAGCAGCCCCACCACCGACGCGATGGCTTTCATCGCGCTCCACGACTTCAGGCACTGGGTCACGTTCAGGCCGAAATACTGCGACACCATCCAGAATCCGGAGTCGCTCACCTGCGAGCAGGCGCTGCCCCCTACACACAGCGCCAGCAGGAGTTCATCCGGCGAATAACCCGGGAGCCCTTTCACCAGCGGCGCGGCGATGCCGGCGGCGGTGATGATCGCGACCGTCGCCGAACCCTGCGCCAGCCGCATGAGCACGGCGATCGCCCACACCACGACCAGCGGCGAAATCGACGCCGTCATCAACTGGTGCCCCATGTACGGCCCCACGCCCGAATCCACGATCACCTGCTTGAGCGCGCCGCCGCCGCCGATAATGCACATCAGGGTGCCGACCGGCATGAGGGAGTCGGTCGCCAGCTTGAGCGCCTTATCGCGATTCAGGCCGCGGCGAATTCCGAAAAAGTAGATCGCCACCAGGGTGGTCACCGCGAGCGCGGTATAAGGATGCCCGAGGAAGACAGCCGCGCCCCGGAACGGGATCGAGCGCATGCTCGCCAGCGTCGCGCCGAAGACCAGCACCACCGGCAGCACCAGCAGCAGGATCACCATCGGCACCGGCGGCGCGTCCTTGGCCGATTCGTGGTTGGTGTGCAGCGCGGCCATCTCCGGCACCGGAACATGGATGCGTTTCGCGATCCACTGTCCGTAAATCATACCCGCGATCACCGACATGGGGATCGACATGAGCACGCCGTAGACGATGGTCTTGGCCAGGTCGCCGCCCATCAACTGCGAAGCCGCCGCGGGCGCCGGATGCGGCGGCACCAGCGAGTGGGTCATGGTCAGCGCGGCCGCCATGGGGAGCCCGTAGAACAGCAGGGAGCGTTTGGTTTCGCGGGTGAGGTTCCAGACCAGCGGCACCAGAATGATGAAGCCGACTTCGAAGAAGATGGGCAGCCCGACCAGGAACCCGGCGGCCAGCATGGCCCACGCGGCGCGCTCCTTGCCGAAGCGGTCGAGCAGCCAGTCGGCCAAGGCGCGCCCGCCGCCCGAGTATTCGAGGAAGCGCCCGATCATCGCGCCCAATCCGAGCACCACGGCGATGAAACCGAGTGCGTCGCCGAAGCCCGCCTGAATCGACTTGAGCACCTTGTCCGGGGGCATGCCGGCCGCCAGCCCCATCGCCATGGAGCACAGCAGCAGCGAAAGGAACGCGTGCAGTTTGACCGCGAGAATCAGAACCAGCAGCAGGGCCAGAGTGGCAAGCGTGACCCAAACGAGGTAAGGACCATTAGCCGGGGACATTCAGCGGCTTATTGTAATCTACAGCCGCTCGAAGATGCCGGCCGCGCCCTGCCCTCCGCCGACGCACATGGTCACCATGCCGTAGCGCGATTCGGTGCGCGCCATTTCCCGCAGGACGGTCGCGGTCAACTTCGCGCCGGTGCAGCCCAGCGGATGGCCGAGCGCGATGGCGCCGCCGTTGCGGTTGACGCGTTCCGGATCGAGGCCGGCCTTGCGGATCACGGCCAGCGCCTGCACGGCGAAGGCTTCGTTGAGCTCGATGGCGCCGATGTCCTCGAGCTTGAGTCCGGCCATGACGAGCGCTTTGGGAATCGCAACTACGGGCCCGATCCCCATGATCTGGGGAGGCACTCCGGCGGTGCAGTAGGAGACGTAGCGCGCCATCGGACGAAGCCCAAGCTCGCGGGCTTTGGATTCCGACATCACCAGAGCCGCGGCCGCGCCGTCGCTGGTCTGCGACGAGTTGCCGGCGGTCACGGTGCCGCGCGCGTGGAAGGCCGGCTTCAGTTTGGCCAGCGCTTCGAGCGAAGTATCGGCGCGCGGCCCTTCGTCGCGGTCCAGCAGCAGCGTTTCCCTGCCCTGCGGCGACACGTTCTCCAATTCCACGGGCACCAGTTCCGCGGTGAAGCGGCCCTCCTCCTGCGCGCGCACCGCGTTCTGGTGGCTGCGCAGCGCGAAGGCGTCGGCATCCTCGCGCGTGATGCCGTACTTCTGCTGCAGGCGCTCCGCGGTGAGCCCCATGGTGAGGTAGATTTCGGGCCCGTTCTCGACGAACCAGGGGTTGGGCGCGGGCTTGCGTCCGCCGAACGGCGTGAGGCTCATGGATTCGCTGCCGCCGGCGATCATCGCGTCCGCGGCGCCGGCGCGGATCTGCTCGGCCGCCAACGCGATCGCCTGCAGGCCGGAACTGCAAAAGCGGTTGATGGTCATCGCCGGGACGCTATCGGGCAGTCCGGCGCGCAGCGCCGCCTGCCGCGCCATGTTGCCGCCGGCTTCGCCCTCGGGCATGGCGCAGCCGAGGATCACGTCGTCAATCGCATCCTTCGCCGCGGGGTATTTTTCGAGCAGCGCCCGGATGACGGCCGCGGCGAGTTCGTCCGGCCGCGTGTTGCGCAGCGCGCCGCGCGGCGCTTTCCCCACCGGCGTTCGCAAACAATCGATGATTACGGCTTCACGCATCTTCCGCCCCCGGTCTCTAGTTTCGCAACGCCTTTCCGGTTTTGAGCATGTGCTCCATGCGCGCCTGAGTACGCGCATCGCCGCAGAGGCTGAGGAACGCCTCGCGCTCCAGATCGAGCAGGTACTGTTCGCTGACTCTCTGCGTGCCGGTGAGCCGTCCGCCGCTCAACACGTGCGCCAGTTTCTCGCCAATCAGCGCGTCGTACTCGCTGATGTAGCCTCCCTCGCGCGCCAGCCACACCCCCATCTTCATCAGGGCGTAAGCGGACTCGCCTTCGACCGGGATGTCCTGCCGCGGCTGGCCCGGCGACCACGTGGGAGCAAGCGCGAGAGCCGCGCTCGCGGCATCCGCGAGCAGGCGCTCGCGGTTCATCGTGATGCCGTCGGAAGGCCGCAGGTAGCCGAGTTCGCGGGCGTGCGCGGCGCTTTCGCTCACCTTGGCGTAGCCGATCAGTTCCATGGCGCGGCGGGCGTCGCCGAAGCGCAGCAGCATCTCCTTGCAGCCGCCGCCGGCGGGCACGACCCCGACCCCCACTTCGACCAGCCCCATGTACGACTCAGCCGCCGCCTGCATGCGGCCGGCATGCAGCGCGACTTCGAGTCCGCCGCCCAGCGTCATGCCGAACGGCGCGGCGACCACGGGGAAGGGCGCGTACTTCATCGCCATCATGGCGTTCTGGTAGCGGCGCACGGCGGCGTCGAGTTCGTCCCACTCGCCATCCTGCGCGGCCAGCAGGACCAGCATCAGGTTCGCCCCGGCGCTGAAATGCTCGCCGTCGTTGGCGATCACGAGCGCGTGGAAATTGCGCGCGGTTTCCTCCAGCCCGGCGTGCAGCATCCGGACCATATCGTCGCCGAGTGAATTCATCTTGCTGTGGAACTCGAGGCAGAGGACGCCGCCGCCCAGATCGGCCAGCGACGCACCGGCGTTCGACTGCACCACGCCGCGTGCGCGTTTGATCGCGGCGAGGGTACGGACGCCGGGACGCTCTTCGAGTTCGGCGAAACTTCCGGCGGCGAGGTCGAAGTAGCGGGTGTGCGGTTGGCGATCGCGGTCGGCGGCCTCATAGAAGCCGCGGGCGCCGGAGGCGAGCATGCGTTCGACGTTTTCGGGCACGGCGGCGCCGTCACGGCGCATGCGCTCGACGGTTTCCGGTACGCCCAGCAGGTCCCAGTATTCGAACGGCCCGTGCGCGAAGGCGTACCCCCAGCGCATGGCGCGGTCGATCTCCACGATGCGATCGGAAATCTCCGGCACCATGAGCGCCGAGTAGATGAAGAAGTCGCGGAAGAGCGGCCAGAGGAACTGTCCGACGCGGTCGTTGCCGGCCA
>JBBIQR010000101.1:0-14602 GCA_037442245.1 Candidatus Solibacter sp.
GGTCGCGGTCGATGCCGATGGCGAAGGCTACCGCGCGGTGGCGAAGTTCTCCGTGCCGTACATCAAGTGGGGATTGAAGAATCCGAGCACGCTATTCCTGCGGGTCAGCGACACGGTGGAGATCACGGTGAACGCGGTGGCGCGCACCGCCCGCCTCCAGTCGGTCGCGCTTCACCCCTGATTGCGGCGCCCGGAGCGCTCGATCCAATCCCGGAACATGGCGGTGTAGCCGCGGGTTTCGGGATCGCCGCGCAACTCTTCGATCGTGAAGCGCATCTTGCGGCCCCAGTTGGGATACTGCCACGTGCTGCCCGGCAGGTTTTGCTGGCTGATTTCCTTGGTGAGGTCTTCCTGGTTGATGACCAGTAGCTGCGACGGGGTCATCGCCAGGAAACCCACGATGGCGTTGTGCAGTTCGCCGGTAAGTTCCGTGTAGGCGCGCGCATCGCGCGGCAGGTGTTGCGGCATGAGGCCGAGCCCGAAGAGGATGTCGATCATCTTCTGCTTTTCGCGTTCGCGGCCTTCAAACTGCGCCCGCCAGGCGGCTTCGTCGATCAGGTTCGCGGCGCGGCGCGCCTCGATATCGGCGCCGGTCCAGAATCCGGCCAGGGTGGGCAGGTCGTGGGTGGTCGAAGAGACCAGCGCCTGCACCGGGTATTCGTCGTTGCGGCGGAACTCGCCCCGCTCGTTCTTTTCGAAGTAGAACAACCGGTAGCTGAGGATGCCGAAGCGCTCCAGGGTCTCACGGATGAACGGTTCCACGGTGCCCAGGTCCTCGCCGATTACCATGACGCGGTTGCGTACGCTTTCGAGCGCGAGGATGCGCACATAATCCAGGTTGAGTTCGCGCACGTAGGCGCCGTCGCGCGCCGGGACGCCGTCGGGAATCCAGAACAGGCGGAACAGGCGCATCACGTGGTCGATGCGCAGCGCGCCGCCGGGACGGCAGTTTTGCCGGATGGACTCGGCGAACAGCCGGTAGCCGTCTTCGCGGTGGCGCGCGGAGTGCGGCGGCGGGAAGGCCCAGTCCTGGCCCTCGGGAGAAAAATCGTCGGGCGGCGAGCCGACCCGGCACCCGGCCACGAAGAAGGGGCGGTGCGCCCACAGATCGCTGCCGAAACGGTCGGTGGCGAGGGCGAGATCGTGGTACAGCCCGATGGTGAGCCGGCGGTCGCGGGCATGCTGCTGCGCCGCGGCCAGTTGCCGCTCGATCTGCCATTGCAGGTACTGGTAGAACATCACGCCGCGCCAGTGTTTCTTGCGGAAGGCGAGGGTCCCGGCCGAGCGCGGATCCTGGTAGTGCGCGGGCCAATCGGTCCACAGCCAGATGTCCGGATTGGCGCGGTGGATGGCTTCATCGAGCGCGCAGTACGTGGCGAAATCCTCGAGCAGTGCGCCTTCGCGTTCCCTGTAGGAATCGAACTCGCGGGCGCGCGCGCCGCCGCCGCGGTACTCGCGCAGGAAGCCGGCGAAGGCGAGTTTGAGGAAGCGTAACTTCAGCGCCGCGACGCGTTCATACTCGACGAACGGCGTGGCGCGCAACTCCTGGATCTCCGCTTCCACCGCCGCGGTGGCGCGCAGGACGCGGGCGCGGCGCGATCCCTCGAAATCCTCCATGCCTTCCACATCGAGGTAGAGGAAGTTGCGGTAGAAGATGCAGTTCGGCAGATAGGGGCTGGTGTTGAAGGGGCGCCGGTTGTGGATGGCGTGCAGGGGATTGAGCGCGATGAAGCCGGCGCGCAACTCGTCGGCCACCCAGTCGATGGTGTCGCGCAGGTCGCGGAAGTCGCCGCACCCCCAGTTACGCCCGCTACGCACTCCGTAGAGACTGACCGCGATGCCGGCTGCGCGGCCGCCGCGCGCCAGGTGTGGATCCATCCACGCGCGCGAAGGCGTCACGATGTAGCGCGCGGTGGCGGTCTGTCCGCCGGCGCGAACCACGATCTCGTGGTAGCCCAGCGGCAGTTCGCCGGGAATGCGCGCCTGCTTGCGCACCCAGGTGCGGCCGTCCATTTCGGCGCTGCCGGATTGGGGCAGGTTCCAGAGGGCGGCCTCGAACTCGCGAACGCCGCCGTCCTCCAGGGTCACGGTGAAATGCGCCACCCGCCCGAGCAGGTCGGAGGGAACGCAGAGCGGGACCTCGGCCGCGGCGGATTGTTCGGCGACGACCACGGGCGGGAGCAGGCGCTCCCATTCCAGGCGCGCCAGGTCGGCCAGGGAGCGGTCGAGCGCCTCGGCGCTCCCGGTGGCGACGCCGAGCGCGGAGAGGATGGCGCGCTTGGCGTCCTCGCTGGTGACGTGGTGTGTGCCGAAGATGTCCCAAAATCCGGCGTCGATTCCAAAGAGGGATGCGGCGCGGTCGAGGAGTGGCACGTAGCTATCGGAAGGCATGCGGTGGGGTAAGTTACTATTCTACCCGACCCCGGTCCGTAACATAATTGGAGTGTGGACGAACGCGAGAAGATCCGGCGCTGGGTGAAGCACTGGCAGGACGCCGCGCCGGAATTGGAGGCGATTCGCCGCCGGGAGGTGCGCGAGGCCGACAACCTCCGGGTGCTCGAGTTGCTCGAGCCGGCCTTCAACCACGCGGCGCGCAGCCTGCCGCCGCGCTCGTCCTCGGGACTCGTGGAGATGCAGGCGGTCCTCGCCCGCCTACGCCGATGAACGACGTGTTTCAGACCGCGCGCGATCTGGGGCAGTTGTGCGACCGGAAGGGATGGCGTAGCTGCTACATAGGCGGCATCGCGGTACAACGCTGGGGCGAGCCGCGAGTTACGCGGGACGTGGACCTGACGCTGCTCACGGGGTTCGGCGGAGAAGCGAGCTTCGTGGACGCGCTCCTGGCGGCGTACCCCGGAAGGATTCCCCATGCCCGGGAATTCGCGCTGCACCACAGGGTGCTGCTGCTGCAAACGGCACAGGGCGTTGGAATCGACGTCTCACTCGCCGCGCTTCCCTTCGAAGAGCTCCTCATCGGGCGGTCCACGCCGTTCGTGATTGCTCCGGCACTGGAGATTCGCACATGCTCGGCGGAGGACCTGATCGTCCTCAAGCTCTTCGCGTCGCGGCCGCTGGACTTGCGCGATGCGGAGGGCGTCGTTTTGCGGCACGGACCATCTCTGGACTGGTCCTACATCGAAACGCAGTTGACGCCTCTGGTGGAGGCCAAGGCAGAACCCGCCATCCTCCAGGAACTCGCTCGCCTGCGCGGGCTCGCCTCGCGGAAATAGTGCCGCGGCTTCCCTACCCCGCTTGCGCCGTATCGCCGCCGCCGAGAATCCAGCCGTCGGCCAGTTGGATTACCCGGTTTCCGTAAGCCGCGTTGGCCTCCGAGTGCGTGACCTGGATGATAGTCGTACCTTCGTCGTTCAGCTTCTTGAACAGTTCCATGATCTCCTTGCCCTGGCTGGAGTGCAGGTTGCCGGTAGGTTCGTCGGCCAGGATCAGCTTCGGGTTGGCGATGACGGCGCGCGCCACCGCCACCAACTGTTGCTGCCCGCCCGAAAGCTGGCTCGGGTAGAGATCGCGCTTGCCCACGATGCGGAAGCGGTCCAGCGCATCGCAGACAATGGCGGCGCGCTCGCTGCTCTTCACGTTGCGGTAGGAGAGCGGGATGTCCAGGTTCTCGTACACCGTGAGGTTGTCGATCAGGTGGTAACTCTGGAAAACGAAGCCGATGTATTTCTTATTCAGTTCGACGCGCTCCTTCGGCTTCATGCGGTGGACCTGGTGGCCGAGGAATTCGAACTCGCCGGTCCAGGCGCTGTCGAGCATGCCAAGGATGCTCAGCAGCGTGGATTTGCCCGCGCCGGACGGGCCCATGATGGTGACGAACTCACCGCTTGCAATCTGCGCATTGATGCGGCGCAGGACATACGTGCGGCCGTAGCCGCCTTCGTAAAACTTCTCGACGTTGCGCAGAGTAATCATGAAGGCTCCTTATTCGTGGCGCAGCGCGGCGACGGGCGCGATCGTCATGGCGCGCCGCGACGGAAGATAGGACGCAGCCAGGGCGACGGCGGCCAGCAAAACCGGCATCATCGCGAAGGTCCAGGCATCGCCCGGACGAACGCCGTAGAGCATGGACGCCATCAGCCGGGTCAGCGCGAAGGCGCCCGCGAGGCCGAGAGCGATGCCGCAGGCTGCCATCCGGGCGCCCTGCCGCATCACCATGGCGAGCACGTCGGAAGGCATCGCCCCGAGCGCCATCCGGATGCCGATCTCGCTGCTGCGCTCGCTCACATCGAAGGACACGACCCCGTAGATACCGAGCGAGGCCAGCAGAAACGCGATGGCGGCGAAGACCCCGAGCAGCACCGCGTTGAAGCGCGTGCCGGCGACCGCGCGATCGACCACCGCCTCCATCGGCCGCACGCCGGCGATGGGCTGTTCGGGGTCGAGACGGCGGATCTCGCCCGCCGCGGCCGAAACCAGCGGGGTGAGCGGGCCCGTGGCGCGAATCACCAGCGTGGCCAGCGACATCGGCGCCTGTCCGTTCGGGCTGTAGATCATGGGCCAATCCTCGCCTTCGAAGCGCTCCGGTTTGACGTCCCCCACGACCCCGGCGATTTCGACAACCCGCGTCGTCGTGGATTCGACCACCAGACGGCGGCCGATGGGCTCGGCGCCGGGGAAGAACGCCCGCGCCAGCGTCCGGTTGATCAGGACCACCGGCTTGGCGGAGAGGTTGTCGGCAGCCGTGAAGGCGCGTCCGGAGAGGAGCGGAATCCCCATCGCGCGGAAGTAATCGCCGGCCACGGAGCGGATCAGCGCGTTGGGATGGCGGACGGGACTGGGACCGGAACCGCCCTCGACCGAGAAGTCCGCGCCGGCGCCGAGTCCATCGAGCGGCAGTCCGTTCACCGCCCCGGCGGAGCGCACGCCGGGCAGCGCGGCGATGCGGTCCAGGACGGCGGTCATGAACTCGATGCGGCGTCCGGGGGCGTCATTGCGTCCGCCGCTCAGAGGCACGCGCAACGTCAGGACGCCCGCGGGATCGAACCCGGGGCTGGCCGCCCGCATGCGCACGAAACTGCGGATGAGCAATCCGGCTCCGATCAACACCACCACGGCGAGCGCGATTTCCACTACCACCAGAGCCTGGCGCAGCAGTCGCGACACACGGCCGCTGGTGCCGGCGCGTCCGCCTTCGTTCAGCACCGTGACCAGATCGCTGCGCGAGCCGTAGAGCGCCGGTACCGTGCCGAATACGATGCCGGAGACGACGCTGGCGGCGAGCGCGAACCCGAACATCCGGATGTTGAAGCCGGCCTCGGCCAGACGCGGCACATCCACCGGACCGGCGCGCGTGACCGCGGCGACCGCGGCTGCGCCCAGCGCCAGTCCCAGCAGACCGCCGCCCAGCGCGAGCAGCAGGCTTTCGGCGAGCAACTGCCCGATCAGGCGCGAACGCGGCGCGCCCAGCGCCGCCCGCACCGCGATCTCCTTGCGCCGTCCCGATCCGCGTACCAGTAAAAGGTTGGCCACGTTGACGCACGACATGGCCAGCAGCATCCCGCAGGCCGCCAGCAGCACCCATAGGGGACGCCGCACGTCGAAGACCAGTTCGTCGCGCAGCGTGTAGATGGACGGGCGCCAGCCGGTGTTGACCGCGGGCAGTTCGCGCACGCTCTCTTCGCCGAGGGCCGCCATTTCGTCGCGCACCCGGGCGAGCGTGGCGCCGGCTCGCATCCTCCCCACCACGGTCAGGTAGCGGCCGTTGTTCGCGCGGTCGCCGGGCGCGAGTCCGAGCGGAATCCACACGTCCACCCCCGGCTCCAGAATGGAGAACCCCGCGGGCAGGACGCCGGCCACGGAATAGATCCCTCCGCGCACGCGCAAAGTCAGGTCCGCGAGCGAACCGCGGCCGCCGAACCGCCGCTGCCACAGCGAGTGGGAGATGACGGCGACGGCGACGCCTCCGGGCCGGTCTTCCTCCAGAGTAAAAAAGCGGCCCAGCACGGGACGCACGCCGAGCATGGGGAACAGCGAAGCGCTCACCCGTTCCACCTTGGCCTCTTCCGTTTCGCCGGCGCCGCCCGCGATATTGGCGCGAACATCGTGTATCGCGCCCATCGATTCCACCGTGCGGGAGCGCTGCCGCCAGAACAGGTAATTGACCGGAGCCACGAAGTTCCGGTCGCGGTGGAGCGCCGGATCCATCTCCCACATCGCCAGCAGGCGATCGGAGCCGGGCAGGGGCAAGGGTTCGAGCAGCACGGCGTCCACCACGCTGAAGATCGCGGTGGTCGCACCCATTCCGAGCGCCAGGGCGAGGAGCGCGATGGCGGTGAAGCCGGGCCTTTTCGCCAACTGCCGCGCGCCGTAACGGAGGTCCCCGGCAAGGTGCATGGCCTGTAAGGTAACATGGCGCTCTTTCGCCGGGAGAACACGCGACGGGCTACGAAATCGGGCGCGGGCGATGGCGCCAGGCGGCGTGGATAGAGATGCCGCCGTTAACGTTGAGCAGGTGGACAGGCGCTCCGCCGCCGTTGAGCGAGGCCTCCAGGCGGTCGCCTTCCGGAGCGCGCCAGGGCCGTCCGAAATCGGCGTCGATGCCGCCGCTCGAATTGCGCGCGCTTACCGTGGCGCCGCCGTCCGCGGGCAGCGCCAGCCGGATCGCGCCGTTGACCGAGCGCAGCGAGATCGCATGTCCGCGGTTGACCTGATCGAATTCGGCCTCCAGCCGTCCGTTGACGGTGGAGAGATCGGCGTCTCCGGCGAGGCGGCTGGCCCGGATGCTGCCGTTCACGCTGGACGCGCGCACCGCGCCGGCCACGCCGTCAATCGAAATGCCGCCATTGATCAGCCGCACCTGCCGCAGGTTGACGCGGCGCGGCACGTGGATGTGGTACTCGACGCTGGCCGGATGACGCGCGTCCGCGCCCAGGTATTGGGTGCGGATCGAGACCAGCCGGGTGGAGGAGTCCACCACCACGCGCACGTCGTCCAGGCCGTGCGGGTCGGAGGAGTGCTTGATGGCCTCCACCAGGACCTCCGCGCGGTCCCACGCGGTGATCTCCACGTCGCCGTAGAGGTTTTGAACCACCACGCTGCCGCCCCCGGGCAGCGAGTAGCTCGCGCGAAACTCCGCATGCGGAGCCGCTTTGACGGTGGCATGCAATCCGCCGGCGCACAGGGCCAGTAGGATCGCCCCTGTTCCCCTCAACATGGCAATCGCCTTTCTTAAGCGTGCTATCAGTTAGACCTGACGCGGCGGCGCGGAGTTCCGCTTAGGGCTTCTGCGCCGGCGCCGTGCTCTCCTCCACGATTCGTCCGTCGAAGAGGTGTACCGTACGGTCCGCGAACTCGGCGTAGCGCGGATCGTGAGTCACCATACAGATGGTGCTGCCCGCCTGGTGCAGTTCCCGGAGCAGGCTCATGACCGCTTCGCCATTGGCCGAGTCCAGGTTTCCCGTGGGCTCGTCGGCGAGCAGGATCAGCGGATCGCCGCTCAGCGCGCGCGCCACCGCGACGCGCTGCTGCTGACCGCCGGAGAGCTGGCTCGGATAGTGCTTCATGCGGTGGCTCATGCCGACGCGCTCGAGCGCGTCCTGCACGCGGCGCTTGCGCTCGGCGCCCGGCATCCCGCGATAGGTCAACGGCAACTCCACGTTCTCGTACACGGTCAGATCGCCGATCAGGTTGAACGCCTGGAAGATGAACCCGATCTCGCGGTTGCGGATGCGCGCCCGCTCGCTCAGCTTGAGCCCGGTCACCGGCTTCCCGTTCAGATAGTAGGTGCCGTCGGTGGGCGTATCGAGCAGCCCGAGGATCGCCAGCAGCGTGGACTTGCCGCAGCCCGACGGGCCGGAGATCGACAGGTACTCCCCTTTCTTCACGTCGAAGTGGATGTTCTGCAGCGCGTGCGTTTCCACTTCGTCGGTCACGAAGACCTTGCTGACGTTCTCCAGCCGGAGAAGCGGTTGACCGTTATCCATCTTCATTACCCCCTTTTACGCAACAGGCTACCTACTGGTTCAACTTAATTCGGTCGTACTGGTCGTAAGCGGACATGTCCGAAAGAATCACGGTGTCGCCGACCCGCAACCCGTCCTTGACTTCGATCGTGCTCACCGAGGCGCGTCCCAGCGCCACCTTCACCTTATTGGCGTACTTGCCGTCAGGGTCCACCTTGAACAACTGCACGGTGCTGTCCTGCTGGCCGAAAACCGGACGCTGGACGAAGACCACGTCGTTGAGCCGCTCGAGTTCGATGGTGCCGTCCACGCTCAGGTCGGGCCGCGCGGCCGCGGGCAGCCCTTCCTTGCCCACGATGAGCGCTACGTCCACCGTCACGGTGCCGTTCAGGATGGAGGGATCGATGCGCGAGACGTGGCCCTCGATGACGCCGTTGCGGGTGTCGACGATGGCGTGCTGCCCGATGGTCACATCCTTGACCTGGGTTTCTGCAATCTTCAACTCCGCTTTCAGCCGGGAGGGCTGCGCCACCTTGCCCAGCGGCGTGCCGGCAGCCACGTTCTGCCCCTCCTCGACGGGCGTGGGCAACTGTTGCAGGATGCCGTCGAATCCGGCCCGCACCTTGAGCTGATCGAGTTGGCTCTTTTTGAGGTCGTACTGGGCGCGCAACTGCTCCACCTTCACCTTCTGCGCGGCGAGTTGTGCGTCCTCGGCCTGCGAGTTGATGTTGAGCCGCTGCTGCTCGAGGGTAAGACGATTCTGCAACTCCTGCACCTTGCCGGCGGAGATTTTAGCGTCCACTTCGCTGAACAGCCCTTCCTTGGCGAGGGCGGCGTCGCGGTCGGCCTGAAGCTTGGCGGTGTTGTAGTCGCCGCGCACCTGTCCGATGGTGGCTTCCATGTCGATCTTGGTCTTCTCCAGAGTCACCCGCAGGTTGTCGTAGTCGGCTTGCGCCGCCTTCATGGCGTACTCGGCGTTGAGCGTGTCGGTCTGGAGTTCCGGGCTGGTCAGGATCATGACCACGGTATCGGCCTTGACCGGTGTACCGGGGCGGACCAGGATCCGTTCCACGCGTCCGGCGGTAGTCGCCGGAATCAGCAGGGTGGATTCGGGCACCAGCGTGCCCAATCCGCGGACCTCGCGAGTCATGGGACCTCGCTTGACCGTGTCCTTCCAGATGACGCCGGCATCGACGGAGGGAGCGGCGGGCTTCAGCCGGCTCAGCGCCAGGCTGGTGCCGACAACGGCGGCGACCAGCACCAGCCCGATCACGATCCGTTTGATCAGGCGTTTGCGGCCGGCGTCTTTGCGAGGGATGTCCATGGGTTTCTCTGGCCGTGAAGCGCACGGCGTCTGCCAATCATGGTCGCGCGTAACATCAGACGTTTCAAGGGGTAGGGCGGATAGGCGAAAAAGCGGGTGTCCGCTTATGGGACGGGGAGTGACGAAACCGGAGAGCCGGGGCGGGAGGGGAGACCCGCCCCGGAGCGCGGCGCCGGGTGCGCTACTGCAGCACGATGCCGCGTTCGTCGAGCAGCGTGCCGGTCTGCGCCAGCAGGTTGACCAGGTTGCGGCGCAACTGAATCTGGTTGGTGACCACGCTGGACTCGGCCTGCACCTTCTGGTCCTGCGCGGTGGCTACGTCCAGTTGCAGCCCGGTGCCCAACTCGTACTTCTTGTTGGCGGCGTCCAGGTTTTTATCGGCGAAATCCAGCGCTACCTTGGCCAGTTGCACCGATTCCTTGGCCGAATCGAGATTCGTCACAGCTTGCAGAATGCCCAGCCGCACCGACTGTTGGGTGGTGCGCACCGTCAGCGCATCCTGCTTTCTGCGGACCAGCGAATCGGCCAGGTCCGCGGAAGCAGCGCGCGATCGCAGCGGGAAGCTCAGGCGCAGACCAAGCTGGTAGGAGGAGTAGCCGAAGCCGAACATCTGGCTGAACGCGTCGCTGATGCCGCCGGGCAAGGTGGTGATGACCGCCGAGGCTCCGGTATCGGTGAATACATTGCTGCGCTGTACCAGGATGCCGCCGCGGCCGTTCGCCGTCCAGTTGCCGATCAGCGACAGGCTGGGCAGCAGGGCGTTGCGCGACTGCTGAATGCGCAGGTCGTCCACGTCCAGGCTCTGCACCGCGCCCTTGAGGTCGGGACGGTTCAACAGGGCCTTCTGCACCAGCCCTTCCCGGTCCGATTCCAGCGATTCCACCGCGATGTCCACCGGTTCGGTGAGGACGATCGGGAGTTTGCGAACGTCGGGATCGAGATCGGCGCCGATCTGCTTGCGCAGCGCATCTTCGGTGAACACCAGCCGGAAACGCGCCTGCGCCGTGGTGACTTTGCTCTGCGCCACGCGCTGCTGCTGCGCGTAGATGTCCAGCGGCGAGAGCGCGCCGAGTTCCAGTTGGCGCTGCTGCAGCTCCAGAAACTTGTTGGCGGTGTCCTCGGCGCTGATCGACACCCGCAGGTTCTCGCGGGCATTGACCACATCCCAGTACGCATTTTCCGCGGCGGATACCAGCCCGATCATCTGGCTGCGCATCTGGTAGTCGCTGAGCCGCAGCGAACTGCGGTTGATCATCAGGGTCAGGCGGTTGATGTAGGTGCCGCGGTTCTGCAGCAGCGGCTGGGTGAACCCGATCGAAACACTGGTGGCCAGCGCCGGATTGAAATTATTGAACGTGCTGTTGGTGGTGTTCTTGCTGCCGGAGAAGGACACCGTGTAGTTGGTGCCGGTGGGCAGTGTCTGGGTCACGCTGAAAGCGGCCGGCTGCGACAGCGTCTTGACGTCCGCCGCGCCGTCGAGCACGCTGATCGCCGGCGAGGTTGCCCGCGTCGAAGTGAACTGCGCGGTGGCCCGCGGATCCCACGCCCCGAAAGCGCGCATGATGGCGTTCTTGGGCATCTCGACCGAAAGCTTTTGGATCTGGATGTCGGTGTTGTTGGCCATCACCAGGTCCAGGAAGTTCTTGAGCGAGAGTTCCAGCTTGCCGTCCGCCACGAAATCCTTCAGCTTCACCGGAGGCTCCAGTTCGACCTTGGGGACCGAACTCTGGAAGGTTTCGCGGAAATAGTTCGGCTTGGGGAACGACGTCAACTGCGCGAAGGCGCCGGCCGATAGGAGAAGTCCTGCCACTAAGAGTCTGTACCGCATAGATTACTCGTAACGAATGGCCTCGATGGGATCCAGTTTTGCGGCCTGTACGGCCGGGTAAATGCCAAACAGCAGCCCGATGAACACGCTCACCCCGAAGGCTACGGCGATCGACGTGCCGGTCACCACGGTGGACCATCCCGCCTGCCAGGCAATCACCTTCGAAAGCGTCACCCCAAAAGCGATGCCGACCAGTCCGCCGACGATCGAGATCAGCACGGCCTCCGTGAGGAATTGACGCACGATGTCGCCCTGCCGTGCACCGATGGCGCGCCGGATCCCGATTTCCCGGGTGCGCTCCAGCACCGTGGCGAGCATGATGTTCATGATGCCGATGCCGCCCACCAGAAGCGAGATGCCGGCGATACAGATCATCACCACTTTGAAGATGAACTGTGTCTGCTTGCGTTGTTCGAGCAGCCCGGCGGGCACGATGACGGTGAAATCGCCGGCGTCCTTATGGGTCGCGCTCAGGATGGCGCGCACCACGTTGGAGGTCTCGATCGAATCCACCCCCTTGCCGACCTTCATATAAATGCCGTCGATTTCGTCCTTGAGGTAGCTGGTGTTGTCCTCGAAGCGGCGCATCACGGTGTTGAGCGGGGCGATGATCAGGTTGTTGCGGTTGGCCGCCTGCATGCCCTCCACGTCGTCGCCGGTAGCCTGTGGAGTGAGCACCCCGACCACCTGCAGCCAGGTGTCGTTCACCTTCACGTACTTGCCGATCGCGTTGTCGTAGCCCAGCAGGTTGACCTTGGCGCTCTCGCCGAGCACGCAGACCGGCGCGGAATCCTGGTTTTCATGGCCGTCGAAAAAGCGCCCCGAAACCAGCTTCAGACTGTTGATCTCCACGTAGTTGGGCAGTACGCCGATCAACTGCGGCGGCTCCTGGCTGGTCTTGGGCAGCAGTTTCTGCGGCTTGAAACGCTTGCGCGGCGTGATCGCCGCCAGGCCGGTGACGTTCTCCTGGATGGCGCGGAAATCGCGGAACGAAAGGCCCGGCGAGATGGCGCGCACGGTTTGCAGTTCGTTGCGGTCCACCGCCTCGCGCGCTTCGACGATGATGTTGTTCACGCCGAGCTGGTCGATGAAGCTCATCATCTCCTTCTGCGCGCCCTCCGTGATGGACAGCATCGCCACCACCGCGCCGACGCCGAAGATCATGCCCAGCATGGTCAGCAGGCTGCGCAGCTTGTGGGCATACAGGCTGGCCATGCCCATCAGCAGTTCGGGACCGATATTGGAAATCAGGTTCATGTTATTTGCCCGCCGGCATGCCCCCCATCGGATTGTTCGCGGCACCCTTCTTGTCGCCGTTCTTCCCGCCCTTGGGGGCCGTGGGATCGGACATCGCAATCACTTCGCCGGCTTCGACGCCTCCGGCCAGCACCATCATGGACTCGCTCTGCTTGACCAGTTGCACTTCCCGCGCGGCGAACTTTCCGGCGGAGGATTGTACGAAGACCGTGTACTTGCCGTCTTTGTTGAAAACCGACTGCGCCGGCACGTGCAGCACGTTGGGAATCTTTTCGACTTCGATCTCCACATCGGCCAACAGCCCGGGACGCAGCAGCACCTGCACCTGGGAGTCCTCCTCGGGAGGCAGAGGCAGTTTCGCGTTCTTGCGCTCCTCCTCGGTATAGGGAGAAATCGCCCCGCGCGACATGAACATCTGGAGCGGGTCGCCCACACTGCCGCCGCGCCCGCCGCCGCCGGGAGCGCCCTGCGGGCCGCCGCGGCCCGGATTGTCGCCGCCGCGGCCGCCGAAGGTGATGCCGTTCTTCGCCAGCAGGTCCTGCATCTCCTTTTGGACTTTCGCGCGCTCCTCGTCGTTAGCCGCGGACTGCATTTTCTGCCGGAGTTGCTGCAGTTTGGTGCGGTCGGCCTCGCTCAGGCTGGCGAAGCGCCCGCCGCCGCCCTGACCGCGTCCCTGCCCGTCGCCGCCGCGGGCCTGCCCGCCCCCGGAACCCTGGCGGTCGCCGGCCGCGTTCATGGACATCCGCATCCCCTGCCCCTGTCCGTCGCCGCGCCCGCCGCCGTCACCGCCTCGCCCGGCGTTGTCGCCGCCCGGACCGAGGGTCGGGGTGGAAGTGCCTTTCCTGGCATTGGCCGCCGCGGTCTGGATAATGCGCTCGATATCGGCCGCCTTCATCCCCAATCCTCCGAGCAACTGGCGCATATCCACCGAGAAGATCACGTCGAACTTCTTCGAGGGGTCGCCCGAGAATACATCCGTGCTGGCGGTGCCGCTCAGCGCCTTGATGGTGGCGCGGAACCGCTGGTCCGGCACGGCGTCGAGTTGAATCGTGGCCGCCTGCCCTTCCCGCAGGTTGGCGCGGTCGAGTTCCCCCACCTTGGCCCAGATCTCGATCTCGGAAAGGTCCATGATGTCGGCCACCGGCATGCCCGGTTGCAGGGTGTCCCCCACCCGGATGTCCGGCATGGTCTGGCCGAAATTGAAGTTGCCCGCCCGGTTCTGCCGCACAGCCACCAGCCCCGTCATGGGCGAAAGGGACTTGCACTGCGCGATGCGGGTCAACTCCCGCTGCACGTCGAGCAGGCTGCGGTTGCGCTGCTCGTTGAGCACCGCCAGTTGCGACTCGGCCTGCTCGTTGCGCATCTGGATGTCGGTTTCCAGTTGCTGCAAGGCCCGCTTCTGCTGCTCCAGGGTGAGCACGTTCTTCTTGCCGTCGATCTCCGCCAGAATGGGGTTGCGCTTCACGTCCAGTTCGGCGCGGCGCACGTTGTAGCGGGTGCGCAGCAGCGTCACCTGGTCCTGGCTCTGCTGGATGGCGAGATCCGCCTTGGCCTTCTTGATCTGCTCGTCGACGCTCTGCACGCTGAGGCGGGCTTCCTCGAGCGCGCTCTGCCGTTCGCTATCGTCGTATTCGACAATCAGGTCCTTCTCCCGGGCCAGCGAGCCCATGGGAGCCAGATCGGTGACCTGCACGGTGCCGAACAGGTTCGGCGCGTTCAGCGTAATCGAGCGCGCCGGCTTGAGTTCGCCGCGGGAGAAGGCGCGGATCACCACGTCGCCGCGCTGCACCCTGGTCATCGGGATGGTATCCTGCCGCTCCGGCAGCGACTTGTAGTATTTGTAACCGCCCCACCCCGCGCCGGCCAGAACCGCCAGAACGAGCACCCGGAAAATTGCCTTTTTCATGATTGACTCACGCCCGGCGCGCCGCCCGTCCGCCCGGCGGCCCCGCCCTCTCGCTACAATTTCTTCTTCGCCTTCCGGATGGCTTCCGCCGGATTCTCCAGGGCCACGACGTCGCCCTCCTTCAACCCGCCGGTCACGATCGCGTCCTCGTCGTTCTGCTCGCCGATCTGGATCGGCCGTGTCAGGAATCCCTTGCCCGCCTGCAGATACACCGCCGGCCGGCCGTTGCTGGCAAAACTCGAGCGCGACGGGATCAACAGCACCCCGGGCTCGCGCTGGATAATGATCTCCGAAGTCGAACTCATTCCGGGACGCAGCCGGTTGTCCAGGTTCTTCAGGGTCGCCCGCGCCGGGAAGGTCTTCTCCGG
>JBBIQR010000102.1:0-14593 GCA_037442245.1 Candidatus Solibacter sp.
CTGCCCGCCGTTGACGCCGGGGATGCCGCCGCCGCTCCACCCTCGGTAATCGCCCGACTGCACGGTCTGCACCCCCGGCAGCGTCATGATTAGCGAGAGCGGATTGCGTCCGCGGGTCGGCGTGTCCTGAATCTGGGTCAGCCCGATATCGACGCTGCGGTCGCTGCTGTCCGTGGCCACGTGCACGGCGGACGCCTGCACTTCCACAGTGTTGGTAACGTCGCCCACCGAGAGTTGAATCTCGTGCAGGTCCACGCGTTCCTGCGCGGCGACAGGAATGCTCCGCTGCTCATAATTCTTGAACCCGGCCATCGACACCTTGACGCTGTAGGCCCCGGGAACCAGGTTCGTGAATACAAAAGAACCGCTCGCGCTGGACGCGTAGCTGCGTTCCTGTTGGGAGAGATCGTTGGTTAACCGGACGGTCGCGCCGACCAGCGCCCCGCCGCTGGAATCGGTCACGACTCCTGAGATCTGTCCGGTAACGCTCTGCGCGTCCGCCGCCGGCAGCAGTGCCAGCAGCAGCGCGGAGATCCCCGCGAACATTCGAATACGGTGCATCGACTCGCCTCCATCGGCGCCCCCAGTTGGGAACGGGGGGCTGGATTGAATCGGCCGATGGCGCGTAACTTCCGGCCGTGCATGCTGTAGGATGCGGATCGCTCGCAAGCCGCGGACACAGTCCGCGCCGTGCTTCCCTGGTGGAAGCCCGCACGGAGATCCCGTTTCCGAATCGGCGACGTCACGGTCGCTTACCTCACCCCACAACAGATAGCTGTGACCTTGAAACGATTCAAGGCGGAATTTGGTTCAGAATATATCCCCGCCGGTCTGGCTGTCAAGGAAAAAACGGTCCAAGTTTCGCCGTCGTTCATGGCCAGCGGGACAAAATGCCGCGCGTACCCCCAGCGGCCGGCGAGTCTTCTCCTACCTCCCCAGGCTGTCCCGCGACAACCCAAGTCCGCGCTGCTCCCGGCAACCCGCCGCCACCCGCCGCGCCTCGTCCCGCGGAAAGTACGGCGACGCCTGCGCCATCGCCTCTTCCAGAAGCTCGCGCTCGCTGCCGCACGTCCCCGCCGCGACCGCCGCCAGATGCCGCCACGCGCGCGCATCCCCGCGCAGCCCGGCCGGGATGTCCAGGTCCAGCGCGCTGGCGAATTCGTTCTCCGCCCGCGCCGCGTCCCCGCGCCGGTAAAGCAGAATCCCGCGATACAAGTGGGCTTCTCCGCTGGCCCCGTCGCGGACCCCGGCGAACGCCGTCCGGCTGGCCAGCCCGTAATCGGCCAGCGCCGCCTCCCGGTCGCCCGCCAGATCGTGCGCCCGCGCCCGCACAAAGAGAGCCCGCGCATTCGCAGGCTCCGCCTTCAACGCCGCGCTCAACTCCTCGATCGCGCCCCTCGCATCGCCCGCCAGCAGCCGCGCCGCGCCCAGGTCCACCCGCGCCCCCTCGGTATCGGGCTCCGGACCCAGCCGCCGCGCCAGCGCCGGCCCGCCGTCCCGCCATGACGCCTGCCACACCCCGACCGCCCGCTCCTCCGCCGCCGCCGCACCCGCGTAATCGGCCCGCTGGAATCGCCGCTGCCCCTCGACCCATTCCGGCCATCCCGTGCCCGCCGCGCCCGTGAACCACCGCGCCGCATCCTCAAGCCGGCTCTCGCCGAGCGCAATCCAGCCCAACCACTCCCGTCCGGCTTCCAGCGCGCTCTCGCACTGCGCAGGCCCCACCGGACCACTGCCGCACCTGGGACCGGACAGCGCGGCTTCAATGCCCGCCCGCGCCGCGGTTCGAGCCTCATCGCCAATGTCCCCGTGCAACCGCGCCACCCACGGGAGAACCCGCAACGCCGCGGGTACCGGATCGGGCGCGGCTTTCTTCCCCAAACCCGCGCGTTGCGGCCACGCCGCGATCGCCCGGTCGAAATCCCGCGCCGCCGCTTCGTATTCGTTGGGACCCCGCATCAGCGCGGCTTCCGCCAGCCGGCAGAATCCCCTGCGGAAGAAGAGAACCGCGGTGTCCGCCGGAGCGCTCACCGCCATCACCGCCGCCTGGGATTGGACGCAGGCTCCGGAATCCACCAGCGGCGGCGCCGCGGACAGCGCCACCTTATCGAAATCCAGTTGCGCTTTCCACACCAGCGCCAGTTGCTGCTGATCGGCTGCCGCCAGCGCCGTTGCCCACAAAAGTGGAAGGACCCAGATCCGCATCCCTCTGTACGAAAGCATCCCGGCAGCCACTGTGCGCCGCAGTACACTACCAGGCGCCGTTGGGCCTATTTGTCCGTGAAAATGGTCGCATCCACGTTCATTCCGGGCCGCAGAACCAGGCCATCGGTCTTGTCCACCAGAATCTTTACCGGGATGCGCTGCACTACCTTGACGAAATTACCCGTCGCGTTCTCCGGCGGCAGCAGGCTCATGCGCGATCCCGTCGCCCCCGCGATCGAATCCACGTGCCCTTCGACCGTCCTGCCGTACATATCTACCCCGATCTCCGCCCGCTGCCCCGCGCGCACCCCGGACAACTGCGTCTCCTTGAAGTTCGCCGTGACCCACACGTCGTGCAGCGGGATCACCGTCATCAGGCTCTGCCCCGGAGCCACCGTCTGGCCCGGTTCGACGCTCTTGCGCGTGACCACGCCGTCCACCGGCGCCGTGAGCGTCGTGTAACTCAGTTGCAACAAGGCCGCCGCCAGGTTGGCCTGCGCCACCTCCACCGCCGCCTGCGCGGAGCCGGTCTCCGCCTGCCGCACGTCCACCTGTTTGCGATTGGCCTGCGCACTCTCCACCGCCGCCTGCGCCTGCGCCACACGCGACTGCGCGGCGTTCACCGCCGCCCGCCTGATATCGGCGTCCTGCCGGATGCTCGCCAGTTTCTCCTGTGTGCTGTGCAGTTCGCTTTCAGCCACCCGCGCCGCCGCCGAGTAGGCGTCGTACTGCAACTGCGATATCTCGGCCTTTTCGAGCAGCGGCTTCATGCGCGCCAGGTCCGCCTGCGCGCGGTCGTTGTTCGCCTGCCGCGCGCGCACATTCGCCTCCGCAACGGCGATGTCGCTGGTGGACGCCTGCTGCGCCGCGATGCGCGCCCGCTCCAGTTCCGCCATGGCGTCGGAAAGCTGCGCCGCCGCCCCGGTCGTGCCCGATTCCGTGGTCTCGTTGGTCAGCGGAACCACCGTCCGCGCCGTGTGCAACTGGCTTTCCGCCTGCACCACCGCCGCCTTCGCCTGGTCCACCTTCACCTGGTAATCCCGCGGGTCGATGCGCACCAGCGGATCGCCCGCCTTCACCGGTTGATTATCCAGCACCAGCACTTCGGTGACATTGCCGGGGATGCGCGGCGCGATGGCCACGATGTGCGCGTCCACCTGCGCGTCGTCGGTCGAGATCTGTCCGCGGAAGTGCAGGTACGCCCACGTCCCCACCGCCGCCACAAGGGCAAGGAATCCCAGGAATACGAATTTGACCCGCCCCTTCTTCTTGGGAGCCGCCGCGTTCTTCATTTCTTCCGACAATTCGTCCATCACGTCCGGCATCTTAGTTTACGCCCTTCCCTGACTATCCGTTTGCGCAAGCCGCGGGCCACCTGCGCGATTCCATATAAGTCCCAAGTATTCAACTACTTGGCTCACTCGCTCCGAAGCCTTGGACATCCCGCTCTGCCCACATTTCGGCATCCCGGCTCAATGCCCCAGGTTGGCCGGAGGACTCGCGTGGCCCACCCGCTTCACCATCAGCATCAGCGGAATCACCGCCAGAAACAGGATCCCCATCACCCAGAAGGCATCCGCGAACGCCAGCATGTTGGCCTGTTTCACCAGCATCCCGTAGATCATGCCGCGCGCCCCCACCGCCGCGTCCGGCGCCGAAACCCCGCCGGCATGGAGCGCCGCCGCCGCCGCTGCCAGCCGGTCGCGGTACGCCCCGTCCATCGGGGTCAGGTGCTCCACCAGGATGCTCTGGTGATACTGCGCCCGCCGCGCCAGCATCGTGGTCACCGCCGCGATGCCGGCGCTGCCCCCGATATTCCGCGCCAGGTTGAACAGCCCGGTCGCGTAGTTCGTCCGCTCCTTGGGGATGCGCGCGAACGCCACCGTGCTGATCGGCACGAACAGAAACGCGAGGCCGAGACTCTGCACCACGCGTCCCCAAATCGCCGTGGGCAGGTCGACATCCAGCGTGAAGTGGGCCATCCGGATCAGCCCCAGGGTCGAAATCGTCACCCCCACAACCACCAGCCAGCGCGCCTCCACCTTGCGCAGCAGGAACCCGACCATCGGCAGGCACACGCAGATCACAATCCCGCCCGGCGAAAGCACCAGCCCGCTCAACAGCGCCGTGTAGCCGAGCAGCGTTTGCAGGAACAGCGGCAACAGCGCGGTGCTGCCGTAGAGCACGAACCCCAGCACCAGCATCGACAACGTCGATAGCGTGTAGTTCCTCTCCTTGAGCACGTGGAAATCGATCACCGGCTCCTTCTGCCGCAGTTCCCAGAGCACCACCGCCACCAGGCAGACCACCATGATCACCGCGAAGGTGACGATGAAGCCGGACCCGAACCAGTCGTTGCGCTGCCCCTCGTCCATCACGATTTCGAGCGACCCCAGCCCCAGCGCCAGCAGCCCGAACCCGATGTAGTCCAGCTTGATGCTGGCCAGGCTGCGCCGCACCAGGTAGGGAGGATCGTGGATCACGTCCGCCGTCAGCACCAGCGAAAGAATGCCGATCGGCACGTTGATGAAGAAGATCCACCCCCAGTTGAAGTTGTCCGTGATCCACCCGCCCAGCGTCGGTCCGATCACCGGCGCCACCACCACGCCCATGCCATACACCGCCATGGCCATCCCCTGCTTTTCGCGCGGGAAACTCTCGACCAGCATCGCCTGCGCCATCGGCTGCAGAGCGCCGCCGCCGATTCCCTGCATCACACGGAACAGGATCAGCAGACCCAGCGTCGGCGCGATCCCGCACAGGAAGCTCGATACCGTGAACAGCGCCACGCAGATCATGTAGAAGCGCTTGCGCCCGAACACCATCGAAAACCACCCGCCCATGGGCAGGATGATGGCGTTGGCCACCAGGTACGAGGTCAGCACCCACGTCGCTTCCTCGACGCTTGCCGAAAGGCTGCCCGCGATATGCGGCAGCGCCACGTTGGCGACGCTCGTGTCCAGCACCTCCATGAACGTGGCCAGCATGACCGTGAGCGCGATCACCCACGGATTCACCGCGCCGCCTGCTTCCCTATTTCGCGTACAGCGCCTCCATCCTCCCCGCCGCGTGCGCCAGGTCGGCGCGCGACTGGTTGTACCGGTACAACGCCGCGATCTGGTTGTCGCTGGCCCGCGCCAGCTCGTCCTGCGCCTGAATCACTTCCACGTTGTTGGTCACGCCCGCCTGGAAGCGGTCGCGCGATTGCTCCACCTGCTGCCGCGCCAGTTGCACCCCGAGGTTGGCCACATCCACCTCGCTGCGCGCGCTCTTGAGCTGCGCCGCCGCCGTCTTCACCTCCAGCGCCACCCGGTTGCGGATGTCGGTCTCCTGCTGCTTGAGTTGCTTCAGCGCCAGTTCCGCGCGCGCCCTCTCCGCCTGAATGCGTCCGCCCGTGAACAGCGGCACGTCGATGCCCCACGAATACTGGTACACGGGAATCGCCGAGTTCGGCGTCAGCCCCTGTTCCGCCCAGGAGCCGCTGACCGATAGCTTGGGCAGCCGCGCGTCGCCCGCCGCCTGCAGGCTGATTTCCGCCCGCTGCTCCTCGGCCAGTATCTGGCGCACTTCGGGCCGCGCCTGCCACGCCTGCTCCATCGTCTGGTCCGGGTTGACCTCCGGGGTATCGAAGAAGCTCACCGAATCGGCCAGTTCGACCTTCTGGTGCGGGTCCAGGTTCAGCAGCCGCACCAGCGCGTATAGCGAGGTTTCGAGCTGCGTGCGCGATACGATCAGGCGCTGCTTTTCGTTCTGCAGCGCCACGTTGGACCGCAGCGTGTCGATGCCCGTGCCCGCACCGTTCTTCTGCAAATCCGCCGCTTGATCGTACAGCGCCTGCGCCAGGTCGACGCGCGATTGCGCCGCCTGCACATCCGCCGCCGCCCGCTGGCCGCCCAGATACTGCGAAACCACCAGCATCACGCTCTCCTCCCGCGCGCCCGTCTCCTGCGCGCGCGACGCGTCAATGCCCGATTGCGACGCCTTATACCGCCGCCACAGCGTCAGGTCGAAGAGCGGCGCGTTGAACCCCACTCCCGCCTGCGATACCCAGAACGGACCCACATGCTGCGCGAAGCCCGGAAACGACAGCCCGATGGCCGATTCCAGGTTCACGCGGTTCACCGTCTCCTGCACCCGCCCGGTCGCCTGCGGCAGCAGCGCGGAGCGCGCGATCGCCCGGTCCTGCTGCGCCTGCGACGTGTTCAGCGCCGCCAGGATCACGTACGGATTCTGTTTCAGGGCCAGAGTCACAGCATCCTTCAACGACAGCTTGAGGGGCGCCGGTTCCTGGGCAAAAGCGCTCCCGGCGAGCGCGGCTACAATCCACAACCTCCGCTTCATGCCGCGAAATACTGCACGCCGTCGTCCATATCTAAATACCTGTTATTTAATAACTTAAAACGCCATACTCTACCGCCTGCTGCCACTATTTGGGCATTGTCCCGGTAGCGCAGGCCTCCTGGCCTGCCCCCTTCCCCCGCATTCCCCCCTGCACGCTTGGCACGCCCGCTACGTCTAACAATTTGTGAGCCCGCTCCGGCCTCTCTTGGCGCTACTCGCGGTGTCGGCCTATGCCGCCGACCCCGCACTCGACCGCCTTCTCAAAGCGGTCGAGACCCGTTACAACCAGGCCAAAACGCTCCAAGTCGTTTTTCATGAAGACTATACGCCGCAGGGCCGGCCCCGCCGCAGCGAAGGCGGCGTGCTCCAACTCCGCAAGCCCGGCCGTATGCGCTGGGATTACACCCAGCCCAAAGGCAAGCTCTTCGTGAGCGACGGCAAGAACCTGTGGCTCTACACCCCGGACGACAACCAGGTCGAGAAGATGAAGCTCAAGGCCAGCGACGATATGCGCGCTCCGCTCGCCTTCCTGCTCGGTAAATTGAACTTTCAAAAGGAATTCCGCAATCTCAAAGCGGTGCCCGAAGGGGCCGGGCAGCGGATCGCGGCCGAGCCTGCCACCGAGAACCTGCCGTATTCGAGCGTGGAATTCGTGGTGCAGCCCGACGCCCGCATCCAGATGGTCAAAGTGGTCGGGTACGACCATTCCGTCATCGAATTCCGCTTCGAGGATGAGAAGATAGACCCGCCTTTGGACGACAAGTTGTTCAAATTCCAGGCGCCTCAGGGCGCCAAGGTGGTGGAGGACACCCCCTAGCCATGGCCGAGTTCGTGCTCAAGTACGCTGATGGCCGCGGCCAGATCCACCAGCAGGTGGCCACCGCCGCCAGCGAGAAGGAACTCCGCGAACGCTACACCTCGCAGGGCTTCCTGATCTACTCGATCAAGACCCGCGGGGCCGCCTCGGCCACCTCCCTGTTGGGCCGCAAGAAGCTGAACCTCGAGAAGTTCCTCATCTTCAACCAGCAGTTCGTGACCCTCATCCGCGCCGGACTCCCGATCCTCAAGGGCCTCGACCTGCTCGCCGAACGGCTCACCGATCCGAAACTCGGCCCTTACATCAAAGCCGTCCGCGACGACGTACGCAACGGCATGCTCCTCTCCGACGCCTTCCGCCAGCAGGGCATCTTCCCCAAAATCTACATCACCAGCGTCATGGCCGGTGAAAAATCGGGCAGCCTCGTCGAAGTCATGGACCGCTACATCAATTACCAGAAGATGGCGCTGGCGGTGAAAAAGAAGGTCCTGGTCTCCCTGATGTACCCGGCGGTGCTGATCCTGCTGGTGGTCTGCCTCATGGTCTTCCTGGTGACCTACGTGGTCCCGACCTTCGCCAGTCTCTACACCTCGATGCAGGCCAAACTGCCCGCCATGACGGTGTACCTGATCGCGGTGGGCACCACGGCGCGCGCGTACATCCTGCTCTTCGCCGGAGCGCTGATCGGCGGCGTCTTCCTGTTCCGGATGTGGGCGCGGCGCGACAGCGCGCGGGAGAAGATCGACCGCGTCAAGATGCGCACCCCGATTCTGGGCGAGATCTGGCTCAAGTACCAGGTGGCGCAACTGGCGCGCATCCTCAGCACCCTGCTGGTGGGGGGCATTCCGCTGGTACAGGCCATGGAGACCGCCGGGGATTCGCTCGGGACGCCGCTCCTCAAGCGCGCCGTGGATAACGCCGGAAGGAGCGTGCGCGAAGGACAGCCGCTCTCCGGTTCACTCAAGCAGTCCGGCCTCTTCCCCGGACTGGCGATCGACATGATCGAGGTCGGCGAGAGCACCGGCGCCCTCCCCAGTATGCTCAACAGCGTCGCCGAGTTCTTCGAGGAGGACGTGAACACCCGGATGACCGCCGCGCTCAGCCTGATCGAGCCCGCCATCATGATCCTCATGGGCTCCTTCGTGGCGTTTGTGCTGATCGCGCTGTACCTGCCGATCTTCTCGCTGGCGGACACCATCCACTAGAGGTTATGTATGGCGACTGAAAAGATCCGCATCAACGATCCCGCCGCCGAAGCCGGGCAGGCGCGCACCGTCGCCGCGCGCTACCGCTGCGAATACATCGACCTGCGCGAAGCCAACATCGACCACGACCTGTTCCGCTCGATTCCCGTCGACCTGATGTTCCGCTACAACTTCGTCCCCCTGCAGGCGCACGACGGGACGCTGGAGATCGCGCTCAGCGACCCGCGGAACCTGGCGCTGGTCGACGAACTCACTCTGCTGCTCAACAAGAAGCTGCGGGTGAAGGTGGCGACGCTTTCGCAGATCTCCGAACTGCTGAAGAAGACCGAGCAATCGCAGCGCGTGCTGGAAGAGGTCACCGAGGGCTTCGCGCTCGACGTGGTGGCCGAGGAGGGCGAGCAGGACGAGACGCTTTCGATCGACAAGCTCACCGCCGCCGACAGCGACATCGCGCCGGTCATCAAGCTGGTCGATACCACGATCTTCAACGCGCTCGAGCGCCGTGCCAGCGACATCCACATCGAGAGCCGCGATCAGGAAGTCGCCATCAAGTACCGGATCGACGGAGTCCTGCACTACGCCATGCCGCCGATCGCCAAGGACTGGCAGAGCACCATCATCTCGCGCATCAAGGTGATGAGCGAACTCGATATCGCCGAGAAGCGCGTACCGCAGGACGGGCGTTTCCGCGTGCGCTACAAGAACCGCCTGATCGACTTCCGCGTCTCCATCATGCCCACCATTCACGGCGAGGACGCCGTGCTCCGCGTGCTGGACAAGGAATCGATGAGCGAGAAGTTCGCCAAGCTCTCGCTCGACGTAGTGGGGTTCAGCGAAAACGACCTCACCAAGTTCCGCCGCTACATCAAGGAGCCGTACGGCATGGTGCTGGTGACCGGTCCCACCGGCAGCGGCAAGACCACCACCCTCTACGCCGCCTTGAGCGAGATCAAAAACGACGAAGACAAGATCATCACCATCGAAGACCCGGTGGAATACCAGCTCAAGGGCATCACCCAGATTCCGGTGAACGATAAGAAGGGGCTGACCTTCGCGCGCGGCCTCCGCTCCATCCTGCGCCACGACCCCGACAAGATCATGGTGGGCGAAATCCGCGATCAGGAAACCGCCCAGATCGCCATCAACAGCGCCCTCACCGGGCACCTGGTTTTCACCACCGTGCACGCCAACAACGTGCTCGACGTGCTGGGGCGCTTCCTGAATATGGGGGTCGAACCGTACAACTTCGTCAGCGCGCTGAATTGCATCCTGGCCCAGCGCTTGGTGCGGGTGACCTGCGAGCACTGCAAACGCCCGGTCACGTATCCCGACTCGATGCTCGTCGAGAGCGGGCTCAATCCCGAGGAGTGGCGCCACGTCCCGTTCTACGAAGGCGCCGGCTGCTTCGAGTGCGGCGGCACCGGCTTCCGCGGGCGCAGCGCCATCCACGAACTGCTGGACCTGACGGACCGCATCCGCGAGATGATTCTCGACCGGCGTCCCACCAGCGAGATCAAACGCATGGCCCGCGAGGAGGGGATGACCTTCCTGCGCGAATCCGCGGTCGAAAAGATGCGAAACGGCGTGACCACGCTGCGCGAAATCAACAAGGTCACGTTTATCGAAGGATAGAGACAGGCACTCATGTTCCGCGCGCTCCAATCCCTGCTCCACGAACCGCCGCCGGCCATGGCGTTTGAAATCTCCGAGGCGGGAATCGCCGCCGCGCGCATCGGCAGCCACGCCGAGCTGGATTTTCAGCCGTTCCAGCCGGGCGTGCTCGCGGTATCCCCGGTCAAGGAGAACGTGGCCGATCCGGACGGGTTCGTCCTCGCCGTGCGCCATCTCGCCGGCACCCAGGCCGCGCGCAAGCGCAAGGACGTCGCCCTCATCCTGCCCGACTACGCCACCCGCACCGCGGTCCTCGATTTCGACCACTTCCCGGGCGACGCGAAAGAGCAGGCCGCGCTGATCCGCTTCCGCCTCAAGCGCAGCGTCCCGTTCGATAGCGAATCGGCCGCCCTCAGCTACCTGGCCCAACCCCCCGCGGCCGGCAAGACGGACGTGATCGTGGTGATGACGCCGCTCGAAATCGTCTCCCGCTACGAAGCCCCCTTCCGCACCGCCGGTCTGAATCCCGGGATGGTCACCACCTCCGCGCTCGCGGCGCTCGAACTCGCTCCCGAGGCAGGGTTGAGCGTAATCGCCAAGTTGAGCGGAAGAGTGCTCACGGTGCTCGTAAGGGAGAAGGCCGCGCTCAAGCTGGTCCGCTGCCTCGAACTCCCCTCGGCGTCCCTCGAGGACATCGCCGCCGTCCTGGTGCCGACCTTCGTATACATCGAGGACAACATGGGGCGAGGCGCGGAGAAACTCCTGCTGTGCGGCTTCGAAAGCCAGCCGGACGACGCCGCAAGCCGCCTTTCCGCCGAACTCGGCGTGCCGGCGGAGACGCTACAATCGCCGCTGGGCACTCCCGGCGAAAACAATGCCGGCCTGCTCGGCTACCTCCGCTCCCTGTCGAAAAGCTGAAAAGATGAAAGTACCGGTCAATCTCGCCAGCCAGCCCTTCCGCCGCGACCGCGCCCTGATCGTGGCGTCGGCGGCGGTTTCCCTCCTCCTGCTGGTATCGCTGGGCACCCTCATCGCCCTCGCGCTCTCCGACCGCGCCCAGATGGCCGACGTGCGCGCCGATATCGCGCGTCTCAACCGCCAGATTCAGGCGGCGCGCAAGGAGCAGACCGGCTATGAGGGCGTCCTGCGCCAGCCCGCCAATGCCGAGGTGCTGGAGCGCAGCGTCTTCATCAACAGCCTGCTGTACCGCAAGGGCATCAGTTGGACGCGCCTGCTGGCCGATCTCGAAAAGATCCTGCCGCCCAACGTGCGCGTGCTCAACATCCGCCCCTATGTGACCGGCCGCAACCAGATCACGCTGGACCTGATCGTGGGGTCGGACTCCGGCGACGCGGTGATCCCGCTCTACAAGGCGCTGGAATCCTCTCCCCTCTTCGGCGGCGTCTTCCAGCAGAGCTTCCAGCCGCCCACGCAGGCCGAGCCTTTGTACCGCTACCGGTTCACGGTGAGTTATGACCAGAAGCTTTGATTTTTCCGGTATCAAGTGGAACGATCCGCGCCTCGCCATGCGGGTGCTTCTGGGCGTACTCCTGGCCGCCAATCTGGCCGCGGCTGTGATCGCATTCAAGCCCTTCGGCGGCGGCGCCGACGACCTCCGGCGGCAGCGCCAGGGGTTGCAGCAGCAGGTCGCGCAGCTTCAGGCTCAGGTCAAACGCGCGCGCTCCATCGCCGGTAAGGTCCAGACCGCGCGCAGCGAAGGCGACAAGTTCCTCGACGGCTACGTGACCGATCGCCGCGTGGTCACCTCCACCATCCAGAGCGACCTGTTCCAGATGGCCAGGGACGCCGGCATCACGCTGCTGCCCACCACCTGGAACAGCGAGCCCATCGAGGGCAGCGATTCGCTCTCCATGATGACCATCAACGCCGGCTGCACCGGCACCTACGCCAACCTGGTGAAGTTCGTGAACCTGGTGGATAAGTCGAACCGCTTCCTCATCATCGAGAGCATGGTGGCGGCGCCGCAGCAGAACGGACCGAACCTGAACGTGGCGTTGAAGATCGACACGTTCATCAAGGAGCGTCCGGGAGAGACGCTATGAAGCTGGGCGCCCAAGACAAAAGGAAGGTGATCGCGCTCAGCGCTCTCTTGCTGGTGGCCGGATACCTGGTCTACACCAACCTGCTCAGCGATCCGGCGCCCTCTGCTCCGTCCGCGCCGAATCCGGCGGCGCAGCGTAGCGCCGATCCGGACGCGGCGCCCGCCTCCGCGCCGTCCGCGCCCGCCGCTTCCTCTTCCGCGCCCGCGCGCCGCGCCGGCGGGCGCAACCCCAAGAACGACGAGTTTCATCCCGTCTTCCGCGCCAGAAACAGCCAGGGTGAGGCGCCGCTCGACGCCATGGCTGTGGACCCGACGATTCACATCGATCTGCTCGCCAAGGTGCAGGACGCGAAGATGGAAGGCGGCCAGCGCAACCTCTTCCAGTTCGGCGCGGCTCCGCCCGGGTTGAACGGGCCGGAGCCGATCGTCAAGCCGAAGCCGGTGGCGCAGGTCTACGATTATCCGCGGCCGTTCGTACCCAAGCCGCCGGAGCCAAAACCCGCCGGACCGCCGCCACCGCCGCCGTCGTTCAAATACTACGGGCTGGCCACCAGGCGTATCAACAACCAGCGCACCGCCTTCTTTTTGGACGGCGAGGACATTATACTGGCAACGGAAGGGATGACCGTCAAAGGCCGCTGGCGGCTGGTGCGCATCGGCAGCGAGTCCGTCATGCTCGAGGATAACCAGACCAAGAAGCAGCAGCCCATGGCGATTTCCGAGGAGGCCGGTGGCACACCCTAAACCGATCCCGAGCCGGCGCCGCGGGAATCAGCGCGGCTTCGCCATGTTGCTGGTGTTCCTGATGGCCAGCGTGGTGGCAATCACGCTCTACCTGGAGATCCCGCGGGTCGCCGTCGAAAGCGAGCGCAACAAAGAGCAGCTCCTCATCGAACGCGGCGAGCAGTACAAGCGCGCCATCCAGCTTTTCGTACACAAGGCCGGGCGGTATCCGAACGACATCAAGGATCTGGAAAATTTCCAGAACCAGCGGTTCCTGCGGCACCGCTACATCGATCCGATGACGGGAAAAGACGAGTGGCGCCTGATCCATGTGCAGAACGGCATTCTGACCGATTCCAAAATCAGCCAGCCGCAGAAGCAGGGGGACGAAAAGAAAGATAACGGCACCTTCGCCGGCGTGGAGAACTCCTTCGGCACCGGGCAGACGGGCCCGCCGCAGGGCGGCGCGGCCATCGCCCAACGCCGCCGGGCCAGCGACGGCGGCGCTGCCGGGTTCGGCCCCGAGTTGCCCGCCGGTCAGACGGGAGCGCCGGGCGGCGCGTCCGGATCGCCGGCGGCGGGCGATGCTCCCCCACAGCTCATCCCCGGGCAGCAGAATCTGTCCGTCGTGCAGCCGGGCGGCATGCAGCCGGGCGCCGTCCAGCCCATCCCGGGAATGACGATACCCGGGCAGCAGGGCGCCACCGGATTGCCGGTCGGATTCCCCGGCCAACCCGGGGGCATACCGGGACAGATGGGCGCGCTCGCCGGGGGCCGCAGTATGCAGTTCGGCGGACAGGCCGTCCCCGGCGGCAGCGCCGCGAGCGGCTCCGGCGGCTCCGGGACGTCCTCCTCCGGCGGCAGTTCGTTCGGCGCCATCAGCAACTCCTTCGGCGGCTCCGGTTCGTCCGGCAGCGGGTCGCCCACCGGCGCGACGCCAGGGCAATCGGGATACGGACAGCCGGGCTACGGTCAGCAAGGCTTCGGCGGGCAGCCAGGCTTCGGCCAGCAGGGCTCGGGCCAGCAGGGCTTCGGCCAGCAGGGCTTCGGTCAGCAGGGCTTCGGCGGCCAGCAACTTCCCGCGCAGCCGGGCGCACCAGTGAATTCGCAGTTCGGAGGCGCATCTCCCTACGGGGTGAATCCGGCGATGGCCGGCGGGGCGGGGACCTTCGGACAGCCGGGCGCCACCGCCGGCGCATCGGGTTCGCAGGCGGCCGACATGATCAACCAGATCCTGACCAGTCCCCGCCCCGGTGGCATGCCCACCGGCGCGCAGTTAGGCGGCGGCGCGGTCATGGGCGCCGGAATCGCCGGCGTGGCATCCAATGCCGAAGGCGACGGCATCATGATATATAACGACCACACCGCCTACGACGAATGGGAATTCGTCTACGACCCGGCCAAGGAGAAGCGCTATGCCAATCCCAACGGAGGCATCTCCGGCGCCGTGCCGGCACAGCAGATGGGCAACATGACCAATGGAAGTCCCGGGATTCCGACGAGCGGGGGAACCGGTCCCGGCGGCAGCGACTTCGGCAGCGGTTTCGGCGGAGACAGCAGCTTCGGTAGCGGCGGTCCCGGCGGACGCGGCGTCCAGCCCTCGAGCACGCCGGTCGTGCCCGGACGCTA
>JBBIQR010000103.1:0-14559 GCA_037442245.1 Candidatus Solibacter sp.
TGGCCGTGGAGGTGAGCGGGGTCGTGCCCTACGGGGTGGCGGGCAAGACGGCGTCGCAGGTGGTGGTGAGCTACCAGGGCCAACAATCGGGCGCGCTCGCGGTGAAGGTGGCGGACGCGGCCCCGGGCGTCTTCTCGACGGATTTCTCCGGCAAGGGGCAGGGCGCGATTCTGAACCAGGACGGCAGCTACAACTCGGCGACGAATCCGGCGGCGGCGGGCAGCATCATCGTGCTGTTCGGGACGGGCGAAGGGCAGACCACGCCGCCGGGAACGGACGGGCTGATCGCATCCTCGGTGTTTCCAGCGCCGGTGCTCGGGTTGAGCGTGACCATCGGGGCACAGCGCGCCGAGATCAAGTACGGCGGGGCCGCGCCGGGGTTCACGGCGGGACTGCTGCAAGTCAACGCGGTGATTCCGCCGGGCACGCCTCCGGGGAATCAGCCGGTGGTGCTGACCCTGGGGAACTACTCGAGTCCAACCGGGCTGACGGTGGCGGTGAAATAGATCAGCGGTAGTCGACGGAGACGACCCGCATGGTGGTGGCGAGAGAGAGCGCGCTCGCGCCGCCGCCGCTGGGGACGCTCGCGAGGTCGGGCAGCGGAGCCACGATCAGGAGGCTGAGCGGCAGCCCCTGCTCGGGCGAAGTCGCCGGGATGTTGGCCAGGCTCTCGGGCGGAATGGTGAAGCGCCCGCCGGACGCCACGCAGAAGCACAGGCCCATCGACGCGGAATCGGGATCGACGTTCACCGCGACGATCGCCATCCGCGGTTCGCGCGGCTTCCACTCGACGGTGACTCCCGCGGCGCGGGTCACGGTGGCCGCGCGGCCCGGGTTGCTCCAGGTGAACGGCTCGGGCATGACAAGCCGCGCCGCGCCGGAATTCCATTCCAGCGTGTAGGGGCCGGGCGAGAGCACCAGCGGTCCGGCGGTGTGGTAGACCAGTTTGTCCGTGCCGATGATGGAGTGGTAGTAGCCGGGGGTATCGCGCGGAATCGGGATCGCGCCGCGCGCGGTGCGTAGCGCGACTTTACCGGCGTCGATCCCGCGCTTGCCGATCACGCCACCGAAGAAATCGGCGATGGTAGGCTCATCCACGGCGGCGTAAAAGGGTCCGGTGTAGGCGGTGCAAGTGCCCTCGGGCGGACGCAGGCGCCACGGGTTGAGCATGGCGGCGATGCCCTCGGCGGGCGCGAAGAGGGCGGCGGCGACGTCCTGGGTGAAGTCGATGGGGTGATCGCCGAACGCCCGCACGCGGTTGAACATGCGCACCAGCAGGAGGAAAGCGGTGGCCTGCACGGGTTCTTCGCGGCACTCGCCCACCGGAACGGAGACCGTGTTGCTGGTGGCGCCGCCGGGGATGCGGGCGAGCACCGGAACGTGGCATCCCGCGGGGGTATCGGGCGGAAGGGCGAATTCGATTTCGTCGATGCCGGGGGCGCCGGGCTTAGGCGCCGCGCGCAGCAGGCGGGCGCGCTTTCCGCCGGCGAAGATTTCCGGGTCGCGGACCGCGCCGAGTCCCGTGCCGGTAAGAAGGTAGGGCCGCTCCATCAGCGCCGGCCCCCAGGATTTGCCGTTGGCGCTGTACAGGCCGGGCGCGGCAGGCACGATCCGAATGGGAAACGGGCGGGATGCGCCGTCGCGGTTGGTGACGGTGAGTTGGCTGCGTCCGGGCGCGAGTTCGCCGGGGAGCAGCGCTTCGATCAGCGTCGGGGTGGAGGAGAGCACCCGAGCCTCGCGGGAACCGGCGAGCACGCGCGAATCCGCCGCGAAGCGCAGGCCCTTGATGAAGATGCGCGCGCCGGGCGCGAGCCCGCCGCCGGGAAGTGAAGGCGGGATGTGGCTGGCCGCGTTGAAGACGCCCTCCTGATCGATCGCGGGAGGCTGGGCGAGCGCCGCCGCGGCCCAGAGCAGCAGGAATAGCGCGCGCATCGCGGCGCTATTTCTTCCAATCGGGGAGGCGGCCGGGGGTATACGGAGCGCCGGCGGCGTCGAGTTGTTTTTCCAGCGCGCGGATGTCGGTATCCATGAGCTTGCGGAGTTGCGGGACTTCGACGGCGAGGGCGTCGCTGGCGATCTGGTATTGCTCTATCGCGGTGCGCGTGGGATGCCCGGTGGTGCCGCGGGTGGGCGATACCGCGGCCTGCACGTGCTCGGAGATGGACGCCGGGGATCCTTCATTGAAGGACCGCCAGACGCGGTCGCCATTGAGCGCGAGGTTGATCGCGGCGAGTTGCTTTTCGAGGCGCACGCAATCCTCCCGCACCTTCGCGGGCAGCGACGGAGTGGCGTCGATGGCGCGGCGGATGGCGGCGAGGCGCGTGCCGGCTTCAGTCGCGGTGGAGGTGGTCGCGGTCAGGGTTCGCTGGAGGCGGATGAGCTTGTCCTGGAACTCGCTCATCGAGACGCGGTCCTCGCGGGTGGCGAAAGCCTCAGCGGTCACTTCCACGGTTTCGGAACCTTGCAAGGGTGTGGCGACGCCATCCACGCGCTTGGCGAGCGTGATCGTGTACTTGCCGGGGACCACCAGGGGGCCGGCGTTGAAGCGCGCCACGTACTCGGCCATATCCGGATCGATCGGCGGGGCGGCGGCGCCGCCTCCCGCTCCGCCGCGTCCACCGCGTCCGCCGCCGGCGGGAGCGGCCGTCGGGGCAGGCGCGTTAGCGCCCTGGGCGCGCAGGTCCCACGTGACGCGATGGATGCCGCGGGTAGCCGGCGCGTCGATGCGGCGCACGACTTTGCCGGCGGAGTCGGCGATGGAGATCACGATGGCGGGCGGCTCCTCCTCGGCTTCCGCGCGGAGTTGCTCGGCCGTGGGATAGGGCGGCGTCTCGCCCTTCGCCAGGGCGTCGCGCTCTTTGCGCTGGCGCTCCGCGCGCTTGGTCTCGATGGCGTCCTTCAAATTGAAGGTGATCTGCGCGCCCACCGGAGGATTCGGCGCGGTGAAGTAACTGGTACCGAGGTCGCCGCCGCGGTTCTGCGGAATGTAGCTCAGGGCGGGCTTCACGGGGAAGAGGTAACTTGCGCGCGTCATCAATTCATTAGTGGCGTTGCGCAGCGGGCTGTAATCGTCGAGCACGTAGATGCTGCGGCCGAAGGTGCCGATGACCAGGTCGTCCATGCTCTTCTGGATGGCCAGGTCGCGCACCATGATGGTGGGCAGTCCCACGTTGAGCTTGGTCCACTTCTCGCCGCCGGTCTTCGTGTAGTAAAGGGCGAACTCGGTGCCGGCGAACAGCAGCTTGGGGTCGACGTGGTCCTCGGCGATGGCGTAGACGCCGCCGCGCTCGGGCAGGTTGCCGCTGATGTTGGTCCAGGTCCTGCCGCGGTCGCCGCTCTGGATGAGATACGGCCGGAAGTCGCCGTTCTGGTGATTTTCGTAAGCCACGTAGACGACGCTGGGATCGTGCTGCGAGGCGAGGATGCGCTGCACGTAGGCGTCGTCGGGAACGCCGGCGGGCTTGTCGATCTTCCGCCAGTTCTTGCCGCCATCCTCGGTAACCTGGACCAGCCCATCGTCGGTCCCGACGTAGATCAGACCTTCGGTCTTGGGGGATTCGGCGATGGCGCTGATGTTGTCGTAGAGCGCGGTCGAGACGTTCTTCTGGATGGCGTCGATCGGCCAGATTTTGCCCATCATCGGGAGTTTGTTGCGGTCCAACTGGCGGGTGAGATCGCCGGAGATTTCGCGCCAGGTATCGCCGCGGTCGTCGGAGCGGTAGAGTTTCTGCGAGCCGAAGTAGAGGCGTGTGCTCGAATGGGCGCTGACGATGAAGGGGGCGTCCCAGTTCCAGCGCAGCGCGGGATCGCCCTTTTTCGCCTCGGGCTGGATGGAGACGCGCTCGCCGGTGCGGCGGTCGAAGCGCACCAGGCCGCCGTTCTGCATTTCCGCATAGACGGTGTTGGGGTCCTTCGGATCGACGCGCGAGTAGAAGCCGTCGCCGCCCATGGTGACGAAGCAATCGCCGTTGGGCACCCGAACGAGTTGTTGTCCTGCGTGCCGCCGTAGACGAAGTACCACGGCGACTCGTCGCTGATCGCGATGTCGTACATCTGGGCGGTGGGCAGGTTGGCCTTGAAATTCCAGGTGGCGGCGCGGTCGTAGGATTCGTAAAGGCCGCCGTCGCAGCCCACGCGATAGTGATTGTTGTTGTGGGGATCGATCCAGATATCGTGGTTGTCGACGTGCTTGTTGCGGGTGGGAAGCGAGGTGAGGGTGCGGCCGCCATCGTCGCTGACCATGATGTTCACCCCCTGGATGTAGACGCGGTCGGTGTTGGCGGGGTCCACCTGCACCTTGGAGTAATACTGGCCCTGCTGATCGGAGGAGTTGCGCTTTTCCCAGGTGACGCCGTTATCGGCGGAACGGTAAAGGCCGCCGCGGCCCTCCGGGCCTTCCACCTGCGCGTAGACGATGCTCGGGTTCGAAGGCGCATAGTTGAGGCCGATGCGGCCCAGTTCGCCGGAGGGGAAGCCGCCGCGCACCTGCGACCAGGTTTTACCGGCGTCGGTGGAACGCCAGAGGCCGGATTCGGGTCCGCCGTGAATGATGCCGAAGTAGCTGCGCTGGCGCTGATGGGTGGCGGCGAGGAGGATGTCGGGGTTGCGCGGGTCCAGCAGGACGTCGCTGCAGCCGGTGTAGTCGCCGACCTTGATGAGGGATGCCGACCAGGTCTTGCCGCCGTCGGTCGTCTTGTAGAGGCCGCGCTCGCCGCCGCCCTTCCAAAGAGGACCGGGCGCCGCGACGTAGACCACGTTGGAATCGCGCGGATCGATCACAATGCGGGCGATGTGCTCGGTGAGTTTTAAGCCTACGTTGTGGAAGGTCCGGCCGCCGTCGTCGGACTTGTAGACGCCGTCGCCGTAGGAGACGGAACGCTGGTTGTTGTTCTCTCCCGTGCCGGCCCAGACGATCGATGGGTTCCGCGGGTCGATCGCGACATACCCGATCGAGTAGGAACCGTAGGTATCGAAGACGGGCTGCCAGGTGGTCCCGTTATTGAAGGTGAGCCAGAGGCCGCCGCTGGCTTCGGCAACCAGGTAGTGGTTGCTGTCGTCGGGGAAGACGGCGGTCTGCGAGATGCGCCCGGAGATGAAGGCGGGACCGATTTGCCGCACGTGGAGCGGCGAGAAGGTGTTCTCGTTGATCGGTTCGGCGTTGGCGCCGCCGCGGCCGCCACGTCCACCACGTCCGCCGCCGGGAGCGGCAGGCGGTTCGTCCTGCGCAAACACACCAAGAGCGAGCAAAAGAACCAGCGCGAGTTTCCTCATGGGTAGAAGTGTATCGCGGTTCACTTCGCCGCGGCGGCGCTTATAGATGATAGAGCATGAAGTAGACGACGACGCCGGTGACCGAGACGTAGAGCCAGATGGGGAGGGTCCAGCGCGCGATCCTGCGGTGGCGGTCGTACTTCGCGGCGAGTCCGCGGCGCAGCGTGATGATGGCCAGAAACGGGACGGCGGCGGCGAGCACCGTGTGGGTGGCGAGGATGCTCAGGTAGACCGTGCGCAGCGTGGTGCCCTCGTGTCCGAAGGGCCGCGAGCCGGTCTGCGCGTGATACACGAGGTAGCTGACCAGAAAGAGGCAGGACGTGGTGAACGCGGTCAGCATCACGCGGCGATGCTGCTCGACCCGCTTGTTGCGGATCAGGATGTAGGCCCACACCAGCAGCACGGCGGAGATGGCGTTGAGCGTGGCGTTGACGGTGGGGAGCACGTGGATCATGACGGTTCCGATTGCAGGCGCTGGAGGTCGCGCAGCAGGTTCCGCGGGAAACCCTCGTCGCTCGACAGGTAAAAGCCGCGGATGCGGCGCCGCGCGTCGATCAGGACGAAGCGGGTCGAGTGGTCCAGGTTGCCGTCGACGTGGTTGAGCTTGAACTCCTTGAATCCGAGGTCGTCAAGTTTGGCGATGTCGCCGGTGAGAAAGGTCCAGCGGGCGGGATCGGCCTTGAAGTTCCTGGCGTAGGCGGCGAGGACAGGTGGCGTATCGTGCGCGGGATCGACCGTGAAGGAGACCAGTTTGACCGCGGGGGTGGCTTCGGTCGCCTGCTGAATGCCGTGCATCTGGTGGCTCATCATCGGGCACGGACCGGGGCAGGTGGTGTAGATGAAGTTGGCGATCCAGAGGTGGCCGTCGAGCGAGCGGCTGTCAAAGGGCCGGCCGGTCTGCGCGGTGAGATCGAACTGCGGAATGGAGCCGAAGACGGGCAGCGCCGGGTTCGGCGAGCAGGCGGCGAGCAGCACGCAGAGGGCGGCGGGCGGCAGGTGCTTCAAGCCGCGCTCCGCGTGGATTTCCGGGCGGCCATCACGCCGGAAACCAGCAGCAGGGCAACCCCTACCGCCGCGGTCACCACCAGGCTTTCCACGCCTCCGGGCGCGGCGTTGCGCAAACGCAGGGTATGATCGAGCAGCGCGATGGAATAGGTCAAAGGGTTCACCCACATGATCGCGCGAATCCAGCCGTGAGCGGTAGCCATCGGGAAAAGCGCCCCCGAGACCATCCACATCGGCACCAGCAGCAGGTTCATGATGGCGTGGAACCCGGCGGTGGACTCCATCTTCCACGCCAGCACGAAACCCATGCCGGTGAGCGTGAAGCTGACCAGGAAAATGGCCGCGACCACCGGCAGCAACTCGAAAAGCGAGATGCTGACGCCGGCAAGCGGAGCGAAGGCAAGGAAGATGAGGCCCTGAATCCAGGCGAGCGTGGCCGAGCCGAGGATCTTGCCCAGCACCAGGCTGGTGCGCGGCGCCGGCGACACCAGCATCGAGAGCAGGAAGCCTTCGCGGCGGTCTTCGATGATGCTGATGTTGGAGAAGATGGCCGAGAACATGACGGTCAGCACGAGCGCGCCCGAGTAGAAGCGCGCAAGATCGTTCGAACCGTAGCCGATGACCAGCCAGAACACCAGCGGCGATGCGACCACGCCCAGGATGCGGCTCTTCTGACGCCAGAAGCGAACCAGTTCGCGCTGCCAGAGGGTGGCGGCGCTGAGGAAGAAGCTACTCATCGAAGGACGCTCCGGTCAGGTTGACGAACACGTCTTCCAGGGTCGGCTTATGCAGCCCGACGGAATCGATTTCGCCGGGGAACGCCTCCACCACCTCGGTAATGAAGCGGTGCCCGTTGGGGATCTCGACGCGCACGTGGTTTTCGATCGCGGTCACAGACGCGTGGAAGCGGTCGCGAATCTTGGCAGCCAGCGGTTCGGGCGCGGCGGCTTCGAGTACGACGACATCGCCGCCGATGCGGGCGCGCAGTTCGCGCGGAGTGCCGTCGGCGACCACGTTCCCCTGGTGCAGCAGGATCAGCCGGTCGCAGCGGTCGGCCTCCTCCAGAATGTGAGTGGTCAGCAGAATGGTGACGCCTTCTTCGCGGCGCAGGTCCTCGACGTGGCGCGAGACTTCGCGGCGCGCGGCGGGGTCGAGCCCGGTCGAGGCTTCGTCCATGAGCAGCACCTGCGGGCGGTGCAGCAGGGCTTTGGCGATCTCGACGCGGCGGCGCAGACCGCCGGAGAGCGTCTCGACCAGGTCGCGGCGGCGGTCGGCGATCCCCAGCCGCTGCATGGCGAAATCCATCCGTTCGCGCAGCGTGGCTCCGCTCAAGCCGTGAAGGTGGCCCTGCGCGCGCAGGTTCTCTTCCACGGTGAGGGCTTTGTCCAGGCTCTGCGTCTGGAAGACGACGCCGACCTGGCGGCGCACCGACGCGGGATCGCGCGCCACGTCGATGCCGGCGATCGTCGCGGTCCCTTCGGTGGGCACCATCATGGTGGAAAGGATGCGGAAGAGCGTGGACTTCCCTCCCCCGTTGGGACCGAGGAGTCCGAAGATTTCGCCCTTGCCAACCTCGAACGTGACGCCGTGGAGCGCCACGCGGTCGCCGTAGCGGTGGGAGAGATTCTGAACCTGAATCACAGTCCGGGCCTGTTGAGGATCAGCAACCCGTAAATCAGCGGCAGGTAAAGCACGCTGGTGATCAGCACGCCGCGCGCGCGGACCAGGCTGCGTTCCAGCGCCACCCGCACGCCGGAATAGAGGAACCAAAGGCCCAGCGCGAGGGCGCCGATCAGGTAGAGGCTCCCGGCCATGCCCAGCCAGGAAGGCAGCAGGCTGACCGGAATCAGGGCGATGCCGTAGAGCACGATCTGGCGCGCGGTCGAGCGCCCATCCGGCTCGACGACCGGCAGCATGCGGATGCCGGCGCGCGCGTAGTCGTCCTTATACATCCAGGCGATCGAGTAGAAGTGCGGAAATTGCCAGAGGAAGAGGATCGCGCCGAGCACGAAGGATTCGCGGGTGAGGGTTCCGGCGGCGGCGGCGAAGCCGATCATGGGCGGCATCGCGCCGGGGATGGCGCCGATGGTGGTGCTCCACCAGGTGCGGGTCTTCAGCGGCGTGTAGAGGAACAGGTAGCTGGCCAGGGTGAAGGCGCCGATGGCGGCGGAGAGCAGGTTGACGCCCAACCACAGTTCGACGAAGCCGGCGATCGAGAGCGCGACGCCGAACGCGAGCGCGCGCTGCGACTGGATGCGGCCTGCCGGCAGCGGGCGCCGCTCGGTGCGATGCATTTTGCGATCGAGCCCGCGCTCGTACCACTGGTTCAGGGCGGCGGTTCCGCTGGCGATGAGGCCGGTGCCCAGAATCGTGTGCAACAGCGGCAGCAGCGGGATGTGGCTGAGGAAGCCGAACCACGACGGCGCGGTGGGGAGTCCGAAGAAGTAGCCGATCGCCGTGGACATCAGGATCAGCCACGTGATGCGCGGCTTGGTCAGATCGAGGTAATCGCGCATCAGGCGGCGGCCATCCCTTCCCGCGGCAGCGCCGGCGCGGCGGCCAGCGCGAGCGCGGCGCCGAAGGCAAGCGAGCCCACGGCAACGTGCGCCACGGTGAACAGAACCATCACCGGCATCGGCTGCGGCGCGTCCAGGGTGGCGACGCGCGACATCCACGCGGCAATGCCGAGAAAAATCTGGGAGAAGGTGATCGAAAGCAGCAGCATCGCGGGACGGCGGAGCGCAGCGTTATCCATTTGTTGAATGAGGACGGGAAACGCCGCCCACATGACCAGTCCGGTGGCGGCGATAGCGCCGGCGATATGCGGGGCGGGCCCCACCACACCGTGCCGCACGGCCGCGCCGAGAATCGTCTGGGCGAACAGCGCCACCGCGGCGGCGATGCGCGCGGGCGCCGGCATACTCTCGCGGACCGCAATCCCATCGCGCGCGTCCAGCCACAGCAGCACCGTGAGGCCGAAGCAGCATTGGGCGATCGCGGCGTGCGCAATGGCCGCCGCTTTGGGGTCGAGGAACCGCACCAGTACGCCGCCCAGAGCGGCCTGCGTCAGGATCGCCCCGAGCGCCGTCCAGGCGAGCGCCGTCCGCAGGCGGAAGGCGAGAACCGCCGTGAGCAGAATGACCACCAGCCCCAGCGTACGGTGCGCGAATTCGTAGCGGATGCCGCCTTCGAGCACCGGAACCAGGTGTCCCCACGAAAGCGGCCAATCGGGGACAGAAAGAGCGGCGTCGTTGCTGGTCACCAGGCCTCCGGCGACCACCAGCAGCAGGGTACAGAACGCCAGCACCGGCGTGTAGCGGCGTACCCAGAGTTGACCCACGGTGTTCAGATGCATCTCAACGGGTGGCGGCTTCGAGAAAACCGCTCCCCAAACCCTTATTCCTTATAGCTATAGGAAAAATCGACAGCCTTGCTTTCCTTTGCCCCGACCGTGACCTGCTGTTCCTGAGTGCCGAACTTTTCGTGCCAGGCCTGGACCGTGTAGGTCCCGGGGGGCAATCCTTTTATTGTAAACGACCCGTCCTCCGCCGTCACTGCGAAGAAAGGGTGAGAGACGATTCCGAGATACGAGCGCATCCAGGGGTGCACGTTGCACTTGATCGGGATCATGACTTCCTGCTTGGGGAAGGTGCGCAGTTTCGGCGCTTCGCCGGGACTCTGCACGTCGTTCCACTCCTCGTTGGTCTGCGGGATGGGGTGGATGTTGTGGTTGACGGGATCGTCGTTCGCAATGGACACCGCCTGCCCGGTCATCGCGCCGAGCACGTGCGGCTGATACATGCAGAACTTCTGATCGAGCGCGGCGGGAGTGGACGGCACCGCCCAATTGAGCGCGGGCACGCCGGTCTTGATCCAGACGAAAACGTTGCGCAGCGTGTGGTTCGGGTTGACCACGATATCCTCGGCGGTGACCGGGTGGTCCTTGTGGGCGCGCTCGCACTGCGGGTTGGCGGACATATCGATGGGCTTGGGCGCGGGCGCCGCGCCGCTGAACCCGACCTTGCCGGTGACGGTCGCGCCGTTGACCAGGTCGGGCGAAACCACTGGTCCGGTCCGCACCGCCTCCTCCGCTGGCTTCTCCCCGCCGCCGCAATGAGTGAGCGCAACGGCGCACAGCAGGATGGCGGGGACGCGGATGGCAGAGTGCATGGAGGTTCTTATTCTATCGCGGCCGGTCCAGGACCTGTCCATCCCGCAATAGGCGCTCGCGGAGCTTCGAGTAGGGCACGTCCTGTACGGCGGCGCCGGATTCCATGGCGAGCACGGCGGCGGTGGCCGCGGATTGGCCGAGGATCATGAACACCGGCTCCATCCGGATCGAGCCATAGGCGATGTGGGAACTCGAGACGCAGACCGGCACCAGCAGATTGGCCGCCTGTCCGCGCTTGGGCACCAGCGAGCCGTAGGCGATCTGGTAGGGGCCGTTCGTGCCGACCCCGATATCGCCCTCGTTCTGCACCGAGCCTTCCGGGGTGATGTAGCGTTCCACGTTGTGCGAGTCGATGCCGTACGATCCCATCCCGACGCTCTCCGGCGTGGGCCGCCGCTTGGTCAGTTCATTCTCGGTCATGACGTACTGCCCGATCATGCGGCGCGCTTCCCGCACGTAAATCTGGTGCGGCCAGTTGCCGGTGGTGGGGAACTCGTCCTTGGCAAGGCCCCAGCGCGCCATCCGGCTGCGGACCTCCTCGGGGACGCGCGGATCGTTGGCGATGAAGTAGAACCAGCCCTCCTGATAGCGGACGTGCGCGGCCAGGATTTCGCGGCGGCGCTGGTAGCCGGCGTCGGGGTAATCCCAGTTGGCGCCGATATCGTCCGTACTGAAGGGACCGTGGTTGTTGGTGTCGGTCTTCGCGTTGGGAATGGCGTCGAACTTCTGGAACGTCTCGCGCCAGCCCGCGCCGAAGACGCGCAGCAGAAGTTCGTACTCCTTGGGATCGTAACCGGCGGGCTTGGGGAACGGCACGCGGTTGGCCTCCACCTGCGTGAGGCAGACGCGGTAGCAATAGGTCTGGACCTTACGGTCGGCTTCGCCGTAATTGCCGGGCGGATCGGTGGAGATGTGGGGGAGCACGCCGCTGCCCGGTTTGCCTGGAATCACGTACGGCGAGATCGGCGCCGGCAGGACGGCGAAGTGGTGCCGGTGCTGGAAGACGCCCGTCTGCACGCCGTTCCAGTGCTCGTCGTAGGTACGGTTGGACTCGCGGCCGACGGTGTATTCCACGCCCGCCGCCGCCATCAGGTCGCCTTCGTAGGTGGCGTCGATGAACATCCTGGCGGCGTACGAGTTGCCGTCGAGCGTGGTGATGCTGGCGATGCGGTCGCCCTGTTTCCTGACGCCGTGAGCGCGGTCCAGCCAGGCGTCGCGGATCACCGGAATCCCGGCTTCGCGGACCCAGTCGTCATAAATGCGCTCCGCCACGTGCGGTTCGAAGATCCACATGGTGCGGGCGGCGCTGTCGCGCGCTTCGGTTCCCTGCCCCCGATTGCCGTACTCCTCCCGCTTCTGCCAGATCCAGGCTTCGGGCGTCTCGTAGTGCAGCCAGACCCGGTGGTAAAACTCCCGGGACAGGCCCCCGATCACGCTCTTATCGCCGGTATCGGTGAAACCGAGGCCGCCCGACGTCATGCCGCCGAGGTGCTCTTCGGGGCAGACCAGGAGAGCGGTCCTGCCCATGCGCCTGGCCTGGATGGCGGCGGTGATGCCGCCGGAGGTGCAGCCGTAAACGACCAGGTCCGCCTCGCGGGTGGCGGCGGAGGACAGAGCGCTGAGGAGCAGCGCGGGCAGCGTAAGCAAGGCGGTGCGTCTCATGAGGGTGACACACCAATATAGTCCGAGTGCGGATCGGCAGCGGACGCGGGCACACCACCCCCTCCCGCGGCGCGACGCGCAGCACGCTCACCCCAGGGACCGGTGCCGCCCTCACTCCCGCCGGCCTCAGTCTACAACGCGCCGGCCGCCGCCCGGTTCCGGATGCGGGCTTTCTGGACCTCCCACTCCTTGTGCAACTCTTCGCGGCGCTTGAGCACGAATGCCTTGGCGTCCTCGAAAGTGTGGAAAATGCGGTGGCCCTTAATCGTGTTGCACGCCCGGCAGGCGGTGATCAGGTTCTCCGCGGTCTTCTTCCCTTTCCGTGCCCGCGGATGAATAAAATCCACGGTCATCACGAGAGAGTTTTCGAACTGCGCCATCCCGTCGAGTCCGCAGTACTGGCAACGGTACTGGTCTCGCTCGAGGATTCGCCGGCCCTCTTCCGACGACAACGGTTTGGCCACGCCGGCCAGCCCCAATAACGTCTTGATCGGCACAGAGCGCCTCCTGTCAGGAGTTCTGCTACGCGATCATTATGCTCCCCTCCCGCGGCGAAGAGAAGCGGTAAATCACGGGTGGAACACGGCCGCCCCGGCTACCGGCGCGTCGCAATCATCAGTCCCGCCGGACCGGGCAGGCGGACGCGGCGGATCTCCGCGAAGCCGGTCCCCGCGAGCCATTCGCGATACTCCTCTTCGCTATAGTTGCCGCCGGCACGCGTACCCACCAGCATATTCAGGGCGAAGAGCGCGCCCCATCGCGGCGACGTCTTGTCCGCGTCCAGGATGAAATCCTGGATGACGATTCTGCCGCCCGGGACCAGAGCCTCGCGGCAGCGGCGCAGCAGGTCCCGATTCTCCGCGGGACCGAGCATGTGGCAGATGGCGGAGGCCAGAACCAGATCGTAGCCGCCGCCAAGGTCGCCGCTCAGAAAGTCGCAGGCGCGGACGACAACGCGGTCCCTGAGACCGGCCCGGTCGATGTGGCACTGCGCGATCGGCTCAACCCCGGGCAGGTCGAGGATGTCCGCCAGCAGCGCCGGATTGGCCTGCGCGAACCCGATGGAATACGCGCCGGACCCTCCGCCCACGTCCAGCATGCGGCGCACATTGCCGGCGCCGACCGCCCGCAGCACGTGCGGCACCCGTTCGGCCGCGTTGCGGTGCATCGCCGCGATAAAGGCGTCGGTCCACTCCGGACCGCGCTCCTCCATCCCGGGCAGGCCGATGGCGGCTCCCGTGCGCACGGATTCGGTGAGGTGCGACCATCGCGTCCACAGGTGCGCGATGTGGAGCAATCCGGGACGCGCGTTGTCCGGCGCGCCGGCCACAAAGTAGCGCGCCGCCACCGGGGTATTGCGGAACACGCCGTCCCGCTTGACCAGCAGCTCCATGCCGGTGAGCGCGTTGAGCAGCATTTCCGTGGCCCGCGGGTCCGCGCCGATCTTTTCCGCCGCCGCCACCGCCGTGGCTCCGGTGCCGAGGGCCGTGAACACGTTGAGTTCGAGCGCGGTGAGAATCGCGCGGCTTTCCTGATAAGCTCGGATGCGCTCGTGGAGGTCCTCCGGCAGCGCGCCGGACTCCTCGCGGGCCCGCCGCGCGGCCAGCATCCGGTCGCGGTTGGTCACGATCTCCGCGCGCAGATCCGCGACGTCCGTGCGCGCCAGCCGCTCCACCGGGACGCCCTCTTCGAAGTGCGAGCGGACGATCTCCGCCACGTCCTGCTCCGTCACTCCGGAATACCAGATGCCCTCGGGATACACCACCATGTTGGGCCCGTGCTCGCAAAGCCCCAGCGAGCCGCAAACCGTGACCTGGACTTCGTCGGCCAGGCCGCGTGCGTGGATTTCCCTGCGCAGGAGTTCGACCACCGCGGCCGATCCGCGGGCGTTGCAGCAGGGAACCCCCTCGGGCTTCCGTTGATCGCAGACAAACACGTGAAACCGGAACGGTTCCATGGGACGCTTCCTCCCGGTTTCAGAGTATCAGACTGTTTGCGCCGATTCGCCGGCATGGTTCGGAGCCCGCGGCGGAGGTGTCGGGCATGATTACGATGGCCCTCGCCGTGAATCGATGCCGGCTCCCGGAGAGCGGCCCCGCGAAGCCGAGGCGGCGGAAACGCCGGATCATCTCCTGGCGGGAAATCGGTTTCGCCATCGCTCATGCGGCTTTGTGCGATAGGCTGACCCGGCCGAGGCGGGGGATCGGATCGTTGTCGCGAATCTTGAGTATCAGCCATTCCTCGAGAACTTCTTGCAGCACTTCGCGGCAAGTCTCGCCCGTCGCCTCATTGGCCCACACGCCAGCCAACCCAGGGTATCTCGCCGAAACAGGTGCCGTCGTCGAGAGTCTTGAACCGGGCCCGCTTCATTGCCTCGCGGATGTAGCGCGTCAACACTAGTGCTTTGACCGCTTGAAAAAGCACTTCTTGTAACCGAAGCTTCGCCGTGC
>JBBIQR010000104.1:0-14351 GCA_037442245.1 Candidatus Solibacter sp.
CGATGCGCGGGATGAGTTCGCCGAGGCGGCGGAGGGAGCACTCGATGAAGAGGCGGCCGGTTTCGGGCATGATGCTTTGAGTGTAGTTGACACAGGCTCCCAGCAGGCGGTCTTGTGTGTGTTATGCTATTGAAGTACCAAAACGAGAAAAGAGAAGACAAGGAGCATTACCCCGAGAATGGCACTGGCAGTTGAAGTGAAGCGGCAGATTTTTCAATCCAATCAGCGCCACAAGACCGATACGGGGTCGCCAGAGGTGCAAATTGCCCTGTTGAGCAGCCGGATTTCGCAGCTCACGGAGCACTTCAAGACGCACAAAAAGGATCACGGATCGCGTCGCGGTCTGTTGACCCTGGTTGCCAAGCGTCGCCGCCTGCTGACGTACCTGCGTGAAACGGATCCGGAGCGCTACAAGGCAGTGTTGCAACGCCTTGGCATCCGCCGCTAATCCATTCACGGGAGCACCGGTCCGGTTCGGGCCGGCGCTCCCGCATATACCCATCCCGTCAGGGCGGTGCGGATGCGTGAGTCCCACCGTGGGCTGACTTTCCATCCTGTCAACTCCACTCTCGAAAGGACCCGGATAGGGATCCGATCATGGCTCGCCGGAACTGGTTTCCGGCCGAGGCTGGAGGTTCAAAGAAAGAATGTCGCATACAGTTGAAATCGATCTGGGCGGCCGGATCATTACCCTGGAAACGGGTAGGATGGCCAAACAGGCGCACGGCGCCGTTGTCGTTCGCTCGGGTGACTCGGTCGTACTGGTCACCGCTTGCATGGCGGAGCAGCCCAAACCCGGCGCGGGCTTTTTCCCGCTGACCGTGGATTACCGCGAGTACACGTATTCCGCCGGGAAGATTCCCGGGGGCTTCATCAAACGCGAAGGGCGCCCCAGTGAAAAAGAGATTCTAACCAGCCGGCTCATCGATCGCCCGGTGCGTCCGCTGTTCCCGGAAGGGTTCCTCAACGATACGCAGATCATCGCGATGGTGATGAGCGCGGACCCGGAGCAGGACCCGAACTCGCTGGCGATTGTGGGCGCCGCGGCGGCGCTGGCCATCAGCGATCTTCCCTTCCCCTACGTCCTGGGCGGCGTCCGGGTGGGGATGAAGGACGGGCAGTACATCGCCAACCCGACTTATACCGAGGGCCGCGCGTCGAATCTGAACATCGTGGTTGCGGGCACCGAGGACGGCATCGTGATGGTGGAGGCGGGGGCGCAGCAAGTCAGCGAGCAGGATGTACTCGGCGCCATCGAGTTCGGCCACGACTGCTGCAAGAAGATCGCCCAAGGCATCCGCGAGCTGATGAAGCTGGCCGGCAAGCAGAAGCGGGTGTTCACTCCGCCGCAGCTCAACCCGGAGTTGTTCGCGCAGGTGGATAAGGCCGCGCGCACGGACCTGACGGACGCGCTGAACACGCAGAGGCACGATAAGCTGACCAGCTACTCGCTGATCGCGCAGATCAAAGAGCGGGTGGTGAGCGGGCTGGCGGAAGAGCAGCGCGACGAAGCCGGCAAGTGTTACGACGCGCTCAAGGAACGGATCTTCCGCGACGAGATGCTGAAGAACCACCGGCGTCCGGACGGCCGCGCGTTCGACGAGATCCGCAAGATCACAATCGAAACCGGCGTCCTGCCGCGCACGCACGGGAGCGCGCTGTTCACGCGCGGCGAAACGCAGGCGCTGGTGACGGTGACGCTGGGCACCAAGGAAGACGAGCAGCGCATCGAACTGCTGGAGCCGGGCGAAGCCACCAAGCGCTTCATGCTGCACTACAACTTCCCGCCGTTCAGCGTCGGCGAGACCGGCTTCATGCGCGGTCCGGGACGCCGCGAAATCGGGCACGGCGCGTTGGCCGAGAGGTCGCTGACCGCGCTCGTCCCCACGGAGGACAAGTTCCCGTATACGATGCGCGTGGTGAGCGACATCCTGGAATCGAACGGGTCTAGCTCGATGGCGACGGTTTGCGGCGGATCGCTGGCGCTGATGCAGGCGGGCGCGCCGCTGGCGTCACACGTGGGCGGTGTGGCGATGGGGCTGGTGATGGAAGGCGATGAGTACGCCATTCTGACCGACATCGCCGGCGCCGAGGATCACTACGGCGACATGGACTTCAAGGTCGCCGGCACGCGCAACGGCATCACGGCGCTGCAGATGGATATCAAGGTGCCGAACGTGACCACCGCGATCATGAAGGAAGCGCTCGAGCAGGCGCGCCAGGGGCGGCTCTTCATCCTGGACAAGATGTACGAGGCGCTGGCCGCTCCTTCGGCCAGCATCAGCCAGTACGCACCCAGGATTTACACCCTGAAGATCCCGACCGATAAGATTCGCGACGTCATCGGACCCGGCGGCAAGGTGATCCGCGGGATCATCGAGCAGACCGGCGTGAAGATCGACGTCGAGGACGATGGGACCGTGCACGTGGCTTCGAGCGATGAAGCCAGCGCCAACAAGGCGATCCAGATCATCAGCGATCTGACGGCATCGGCCGAGGTCGGCAAGACGTATCTGGGCAAGGTGGTCCGGCTGGTGGATTTCGGCGCGTTCGTCGAGATCTTCCCGGGCACGGACGGCCTGCTGCACATCAGCGAGATCGCGGAGAACCGCATCAAGGATGTCCGCGACGAGTTGAAGGAGGGCGACCAGATCCTGGTGAAGGTACTGGCGCTCGAAGGCAACAAAATCAAACTCAGCCGGAAAGCGGTGCTCAAGGAGCAGCGCGAGAAGCTGAAGCAAGGCAAGTAGCTGCTGCCTGGCGGCGGCTCAAAGGAAACGGGGCGGGACTCGGCGAGTCCCGCCCCGTTTTCGTTTGTGCTCTCCGGTTTCGAAGCCATCGTTGCCAGGGTTCCATTCGCGCTATAAAGGAGTAGGGTGTGGTTCGGCCCATGACGAGGTCATCATGAAGATCACCTATACCGGCAGACAAGTGGAACTCGCACCGGCGCAGCTCAAGAAGCTGGAAGCACGGTTTGCCAAGCTGGGCAAGTTGCTGGACGGGAAACGCGAGGTCGAGGCGCACGTGGTGCTGTCACTCGAACGCCACCTGCACCACGCCGAGGTTACGGTCAACTACTACAACCACGCGCTGGCCGGCGCCGGGTCCAACGGGGACCTGTTCACCGCCATCCATTCGGCGGCGGAGAAGCTGGAAAAACAGGTACTCAAGGCGCAGACCAAGTGGCGGGACGCGAAGCGCTCGCCGCGTAAAGGCCAGGCGGCGGAAGGCGAGGCAGCCGCGGCGGAAGCGGAGAGCGAAAGCGAGAGCGAGCCGGCGCACCGCATCTTCCGCGTGAATCATCATCAGCGCCGCAAACCCATGACGCTGGAGGAGGCGATTCTGGAGATGGAGAAGGATCGCCCATACCTGGTATACCGCGACGCCGAGACGGACCGCATCCGGGTTCTGCTGCGCCGCGACGACGGTCACTTCGATCTGGTGGAAGCCTGACAAGCGGGAAATGGCGGGAAAACGGGTAGGTTCCAAGGAAAAAGGGGACGCGGCCGTGCATCGGCCCGAACTGGTCGTCATCACCGGGATGAGCGGTTCGGGCAAGGGCTCGGTGCTCAAATCGCTGGAGGATCTCGGGTTCTATTCCGTGGACAACCTGCCCGTGGAACTGATTCCGAAATTCGCCGAACTCACCTCGCAGAACCCGACCATCCGCTCCGCCGCCCTGGTGGTGGATATCCGCGAAGGCAGCGGATTGCAGTCGCTGCCCAAGGTGATGGAGGCGATACGCCGCACGGTGGATGCGCGGCTGGTGTTTCTGGAAGCCGATGACGAAGCGCTGGTGCGCCGGTTCAGCGAGACGCGGCGTCCGCACCCGCTGGGCACGGACAAGAGCATCATCCGCAGCATCAAGAGCGAGCGGGCGCAGTTGGCGCCGATCCGATCCATCGCCGAGCTGATCATCAACACGTCGAAGTTCACCGTGCACGAGTTGCGCGAATTCATCGGGGAGCGGTTCCGCGGGCAGCGCGACGAATCGAACCTGATGATTTATGTGACGAGCTTCGGATTCCGGAACGGCATTCCGCAGGACAGCGACTTAGTATTCGACGTCCGGTTTTTACCTAATCCCAATTACATCCCGCGTTTTAAACACCTGACCGGTATCAACCCGGGGGTGGCGCGTTACATCAGGTCATTTCCGCAGACCGTGGAGTTCCTGAAGAGGATTACGGAACTTCTGGTCTATCTCATCCCTCACTATATCAGGGAAGGGAAGAGTTATCTGACGATATCAATTGGATGCACCGGTGGTCAGCACCGGTCGGTGATGATTGCGTCGGAGATCCGGAAAGTCCTTGCGGAGAGCGGGTATCAGGTAAAGATCACGCACCGGGACATGGCGGCGAAGCGCCGCTAAGAGCGGTCCCTTACGAAGCTTTACACGCTTCGACTTCAATCTTACAAACCTTTTCGCCGATAAGGTGTTTGGACTGGTAAGTTCAAGAAAACTGCGCCATGCGCCTGGTGGGAAGAGTTGCGGGGTTGGGCCTGTTGCCGGCGGTATTGCTCGCCGCCACTCAGGTCGGGTATGATCCCGATCAAAGAATTTGGAACTTATCGAACGGGCTCATCTCAGCTGTCTTCCAACTAACCCCGGACGGTCATTTTCTGACGCGTCAGGTCGGCGCGGCGGGATCGGGCGACGTTTGGATGCCGCCGGACGGCGGGTCGAGTTCTCCGATCCAGATCGAGACGACCGCCGGGGTATTCGACGAAACGAGCGCGTTCGATTTACTGGGGCAGGCATCCGCGACGGTGCCCGGCGGGATGCGGCAGAGCATCATATTGAACGAGCTGCAAGGGCGCGGGCAATTCACCGTGGTGCTGGAGATGTATGACAACCAGCCGGTACTGCGCTATTGGCTGATCTATCGCAACCAGACCTCCTCGACCAGCTATGTGACGGGTGTCAACCTGGAGCCGTGGACCTTCGGCGACAGTGGGAAGAGTTACGGCGCGATGCGGGTGAGCCAATGGTCGGTGGCGGCGAAGCCGGGGGATTTTCAAACGGCGGAGACGGCTCTGGATCCTGGGGGAGTGCCCTTCCAGGTGGAGTCAGGCGCGTCCGGGGCCCACTGCGGGTGGCTGGCGGTGCGCGACAGCGACGGGCGCGGACTTTTCGCCGGCTGGGAATTCGACGGGCACGCCAGCACCACCGTAATCCAGCAGGCATCGGGTGGGTCGCTGGCGCTGAGGTCCGAGATCGCGGATCTGCACCATCCGGTGGATCCGCTGGGCACGTTCACGACTCCGCCCGCCTTTCTGGGACTGTTTCACGGAGACTACGACGAAGCCGCGTACCGCACGCAGCGTTTCGCGGAAGCGATTCTGGCCAGGCCGGCGCCGGACCAGACGTCGTTCCCCTACGTGTCCTGGGATTCCTGGGGGTTTCAAGACAAGATCGACGAGCAGACGCTGCTGCGCAACGCGGACCTGGCGGCGGCCATGGGGGTGCAGTTGTTCACCGTGGACCTGGGCTGGGCGCGGGCCATCGGCGACTGGCACGCCGATCCGGCCAAGTTCCCGAATGGCCTGGGGGTGGTCGCAGACTATGTGCACACGCTGGGGATGAAGTTCGGCCTGCACTTCGCGCTGGCCGAAGCCGATCCGGACAGCCCGGTGATGCTGCAGCATCCGGAGTGGGCGGCGACCGATAGCGGCTCGTACTTCGGGGCCACGCCGCTTTGTCTTTCGAACAAACCCGCGCAGGACTGGCTGGTGGCCGAAGCGGTCCGGCTTATCGATGAGTATCACGTGGACTGGATCCTGCAGGACGGGCAGAACATGGTAAAGCAGTGCACCCGGGCGGACCACACCCACGACGCAGCGGACAGCAACTACGCCAACTCCGTGCAGGGCATCAACGCGGTGGTCGCGGCGATTCAGGCGGCGCGCCCGCAGGTGGTGTGGGAGAACTGCGAAAACGGCGGCAGCATGATGACGTTCAACATGGTGCGGAACTATGTCACGTCGATCACCAACGACGCATCGGGGTCGCTGGAATCGCGCAGCGCGGTGTATGGCGCGACCTACCCGTTTCCGCCGCGCTATGCCGAACGCTACATGCCGGAGAGCGACGGGTTGACGCCGTACGCCACCCACAGCTACCGCTTCGGGGGACCTTGGGTACTGATGAACCAGTTGAGCGCGCTCGACGCCAACCAGAGCGCCTTCCTCGCCGGGCAGATCCAGCGTTATAAAGACCAGCGCATGGGCATCGCTTCCGGCAAGGTGTTTCACCTGCTGCCGCCGAATCCCAACGGCATCGACGCGATCCAGAGCTACAACGCAGTTAACGATACGGCGATCGCGGTCGTGACGCGCGCGGATGCGCCGGACAGCCAATACCTTCTACAGCCGCGCGGGCTGAGTCCAGACCGGACCTACAATGTGTGGTTCGAGATCGATTCCGCCGTGTACGCCCAAACCGGGCAGCAGTTGATGGCCAAGGGCGTCACCGTGGCGTTGCCCGCGCCGTTCAGTTCCGAAGTGGTTCACATCGAGCCGCGGCAGTAACGCGGTTGCCGCGATGCCTAAAGACGCTGCAGGAAGAAGTTGAACTGGCGTTCGCGGTCGATTGTGGTGTTGGCGCCGTGTCCCGGAACTACCAGGGTCGCTCCGGGCAGCCCCAGTAACTTATCGTGGATGGAGCGCAGGATCTGGCGACCGTCGCCGCCGGGTAGATCGGTGCGTCCGATGCTGTCCTTGAACAGCGTGTCTCCCGCGGCGAGCATATGCTCGGAAGGCATCCACAGGCAGATGCTGCCCTGCGTGTGTCCGGGGGTATGCAGCACGTGGACTTCGGTGGCGCCGAAAAGCAGGCGGTCGCCGTCGCGCGCGTCGGCATCGATCTCGGCCTCTTCCGGAGGCGCGACTCCGAGCCACGCCGCCTGCATGTCCATGTGGCGCCGCAATTCGTCATCGGCGGAGTTCATATAGACCGGAGCGCCGGTGGCGCGCCGCAGTTTTTGCGCTCCGCCGATGTGATCGATGTGGGCGTGAGTGATGACGATCGACTTTACCGTGAAGGCGTGCCGCGCGAGGATCTCCAGGATGGCGTCGATTTCATCGCCGGGATCGACTACCAGGGCTTCGCGGGCCGCCTCGTCGCCAAAGATCGAGCAGTTGCATTGCAGCATGCCGACCGGCAGGATCTCGTGGATCATATAAGGCGATTGTATACTCACGGGTATGGGTGACATCCTGATCCCGTTGATGCGCTGGGTCCATCTGTGCTCGGTCGCGACCCTGGTTGGGGGCATTCTTTACGCGCGTTTCGTGATCGCGCCTTCGGAGGGCTTCCTGTCTCCGGAAGCGCGCACCACGCTGGACGAGCGCGCCGCCGCGCACTTCCGTCCCATCGTCATCACGGCCATGATCTGCCTGGTGCTTTCGGGAATCTTCAACTACCTGACCAAGCCCGGCCATTCGGTGATCTACCACGCTCTGTTCGGCTTGAAGATGCTGCTGGCGCTGCACGTATTCAGCGTGGCGATCCTGATCGCGCAGCCGGGCAACAAACGGCGCAACCGGCAGATGATCGGAGCCGCCATCAGTGCGCTCACCGTGATTCTGATCTCGAACGTGCTCAAGGGCATCGCCTGAGGCACCCGGTACACTGAAGTATGAGCAACGGATACGAGGCGCTGCGCTCGGGTGCGGCATGGATCGACCTTTCCACGCGCGGACGCATCCTGGCGCGCGGGCGGGACCGCGCGCGGCTGCTGCACAACATCTCCACGAACGAAGTGAAGAAGATGATGCCGGGCGCGGGCTGCTACGCGTTCCTGCTCAATCCGCAAGGGCGCATCCAGGCGGACCTCAATCTCTTCTGCTTTGCCGACCGCTTCCTGATCGATACCGAGCCTGAGTTGCGCGAGAAAGTTCATCAGCACATCCGCCGCTACATCATCGCCGACCAGGTGGAGTTGGAGGACGCGACCGCGTCCACCGGCTGCCTCGCGGTGGAAGGTCCGGAGGCGCCGGCGCTGCTGGCTGGGCTGGGCGCGCCGCTACCGGATTCAGACTTCACGCACGCGGAGTGGGACGGGCGCACGGTGGCTCGCGTCTCCGCAACGGGGCAGCCCGGCGCGCGCATCTTCTGCGCTTCGCCGGAGGACGCGCGGGAACTCGCCGCCCGCCTCGCAACAGCCGGCGCGCTCCAGGCGTCTGCCGCCGAGGCGCGCATCGTACGGATCGAGAACGGCAAGCCGCGCTTCGGTGACGACATCCGCGATACCAGCCTGCCGCAGGAGACCCAGCAGATGCACGGCGTGGCGTTCAACAAGGGCTGCTATATCGGGCAGGAAATCGTGGAGCGCATCCGCGCGCAGGGCCACGTGAACCGGAAGCTGGTGCGCCTGGAGTTGGAAGGCGGCGCGCCGCCGGAGCCGGGCGCCAAAACAACCTTCGAGGGCAACGAGGCGGAGATTACTTCCGCGATCGTTTCTCCGGCGTCCGGACGCGTGGTGGCGCTGGCCTACGTGCGCGTGCCGCGCTGATGCCGCCCTGGGCGGGCTACATCGGCTTGATGTTGATCGGGACCGGGTGGAACAGGAGGTCCTGGAAATCGAAACTGAAATCGGTGAGCGGCGAGACCGCCTGCATGCGCATTTCGCCGATGGAACCGTCGGGTTTGAGGGAGAACGTCACGAAGGCGTCGGCATTGAGCGCGCGGTTCTTCCATCGCGCGACGAACGTGTCGTACTGCCAGTGTTCGAGGTCCCCGGCGAGATCCGCCGTGTGGGTGAAGTAGATGGAGAGCTTGCCCTCGTGCTCCTCGATCCGGATATCGCCGTACCAGGCATCCCGGTAGCGTCCCGCGTAGGAAGCCACGGGCAGCGACGGCCTGGTATCGGTGCGGCGCGCGCCACCGGCCTTGCGAACGGCCGCGTCGGCGTCCGCTCGCTCCTTGCGGTCGAGCGCCTGGTAGGCCGCGATCCAATCCGTTTCGGGTGCGCCCAGGTAGTGGTCGAGCACGGTGTTGACGATGGCCGAATGAGCGCCCTCCGCCTCCGCGTTGGTCAGCACCACGATCCCGAGTTTGAGGTCCGGCAGCAGCGCGGTGCGCGAGACGAAGCCGGAGAGCATTCCGGTGTGGCCCACCAGTTTTTTGCCGCGGTAACCGCGCACACCCCAGCCGAGCGCGTAGGCGCTGAAATCGGGGCGCGTCGCGGCGAAAGCCGGATCCGCTTCGTTCCCCGCTTCCGCCACCGGGATGATCGTCACCGGCGTCCACATTTCGCGCGCCTGCGCGGCGCTGAACAGCCGGCGGTCGCCTTCGATCACCCCGCCATTCAACTGCACCAGGAGCCACTTCGAAAGATCCGCGACGCTGGACACCATGGCGCCGGCGGGCGCGTTATTGTCCACATCCTCCTGCGGCAGCGGTTCGAGTTTGCCGGAGAGGCTGTTGTGCGGCGCCGCCGCATCCCGGGACTGCTTGAAGCTCCACGTGTCCGTGACGGTGCCGGTCATGCCGAGCGGCGTGAAGATCCGCGCCTTCAGAAAATCGCCCCAACTCTGGCCGTTGGCCACCGCCGGGATGATCGAGCCGGCGACCAGGTACAACAGGTTGTCGTAGGCGTAGGTGCTGCGGAAACTCGTTGCCGGCCTGATGTAGCGGAGGCGGCGCACGATCTCCTCGGACGGCAGGTCGCCGGGCGGGAAGAACATCAGGTCGCCGGCGCCGAGTCCGAGCCCGCTGCGGTGGGTCAGCAGGTCGCGCACGGTCATTTCGCGCGTGACGTAGGGGTCGTACATCTGGAAGGCGGGCAGGTACTGCGTCACCGGATCGTCCCAGGCGATGCGCTTCTGGTCTACCAGGATGGCCAGCGCGGCGGAAGTGAACGCCTTGGTGTTGCTGGCGATGCGGAAGAGGGTGTGCTCAGTGACCGGCGCCGGGTCGCCGAGACGGCGTACGCCGTAGCCCTTGAGGTGGACCACCTGGCCGTCCTTGACGATGGCTACCGCGATGCCGGGCACGTCGAACGCCTGGCGCGCGCGCTCGACGATCCGGTCCACGTATTCCTGGGCGGGGCAGAGCGCGGCCGAAAGCAGCAGCGCGGCGGCGGTCCTAAAGCACATGTTTGTACACCTCACGTTTGGATAGTCCGCGCTGGCGCGCAACCTGTTTAATGGCGTCCATGCGCGGCACGCCGGCGGTGACCAGCGCGGCGACCGCCTCTTCGAGCGGCGTATCGTCCGGCGGCGGGGCATCCGCCTTGCCGATCAGCAGCGTGATCTCGCCTTTGACGGTGTCGCGCGCGGCGAGTTGCGCGCGCACCTCCGCGGGTGTACCGCGGAGAAACTCTTCGTGCAACTTGGTGAGTTCGCGCGCCACCACCACCTGACGCGCGCCAAGCGTCTCCTCGACGGCCTGCAGGGTTTCCAGGATGCGGTGCGGCGCCTCGTAGAAGATGAGTGTCGCCTCTTCGGCGGCCAGCGATTCGAGCGTGCGCCGCCGCTGCCCATCCTTCGGCGGGAGGAAGCCGCCGAAGTGGAACGCGTCGGTAGCCAACCCGCTGGCGGCTAGTGCGGCGAGGCTCGCCGAGGCACCGGGTACCGGCTCCACCGGGATGCCCGCGTCGATGGCCGCGCGCACCAACCGGTAACCGGGGTCGCTCACCAGCGGCATGCCGGCGTCGGAGACCAGCGCCACCGTCGCGCCAACCGTCATCCGCGCAGTTAACTCCGCGGCGCGCTCGGCTTCGTTGTGCTCGTGGTAGCTGACGGTGGGTTTGTGGATGCCGTAGTGGTCCAGCAGCTTGCGGGTCTGCCGCGTGTCTTCGCAGGCGATGACATCGGCTTCGCCGAGCAGGCGCACGGCGCGGTAGGTGATGTCTTCCAGATTTCCGATCGGGGTCGCGACCAGGTAGAGGCGCCCGGGCATCAACATTGAGTATAGTGGGGCGCGTGTCACAATCGGGAGAGTGTCCCGCGCTCCCGAACTTCACATCGTCCCCGCCAACGGCCAGCAGATCGCGGTATGGGACTGGCCCGGCGATGGTCCGCCGATGCTGTTCGCGCACGCCACCGGTTTTCACGGGCGCTGCTGGGACCGCATTGTCGCGCGGTTCCCCGGGCGGCGCTGCCTGGCGGTCGATTCCCGCGGACACGGACGGAGCAGCAAGCCCGCTCCGCCGTGCCGCTGGCGCGATTGGGGGCATGACCTGGCCGCCGTGGCCGAACACTTCGCGCTGCACGGCGCGATCGGGATCGGCCACTCCATGGGCGGGCACATCACGGTGCAGTGCGCGGCGCTGCGCCCCGCCACGTACCGCGCGCTGCTGCTGGTGGACCCGACCATTTTCCCGCGCGAACTCTACGGCGCGGCGTTCCCCGACGTTTCCTTCACGCTGCGCCGCAAGAATCACTGGAAGGGTCCCGAGGAGATGTACCAGCGCTTCCATGCGCGCCCGCCATTCTCCGGCTGGCGCCCGGAGATCCTGCGCGACTACTGCGAGTGGGGGCTCACGGCGGAAGGCGGGCATTACGTACTGGCCTGTCCGCCGGCGATCGAAGCCTCCATTTACGAGAACTCGCGGCAGGCGGAATCGGACATTTATCCGGAGATCGCGAGCGTGCAGATTCCAGTGGTGGTGTTGCGCGCGGGGCGCACGCGGCATCCCGACATCTTCGAACTGGCCGCGTCTCCGACCGCGCCTGACCTGGCGTCGCACTTTGCGAAAGGCCGCGACGTCGTGCTGGAAGATGCCAGCCACTACATCGCGATGGAACATCCGGAGCGGGTGGCGGAGGAGATCGCGCGGCTTGGATGAAGCGTCTGGGCGGAATGGTATACTATTGGTATAAATATACCATGGGCCTCAACATTAAGAATGCAGACGTAGAGGCGTTGGCCTCCGAGGTTGCTCGTCTCGCCGGGGAGACGAAGACGGAAGCGATCCGGCGTGCTTTGATCGAGCGCCGTACCCGGCTTCAGGCGCACGGCGGGAAGAGTGGAAAGCGGCCGGGGCTGCGGGACTACATGACGCGGAATGTATGGCCATTCGTTCCCCCCACCGAGTTGGGACGCGTCCTGACGCGTGAAGAGGAAGACCGCATCCTGGGATACGGAGCGGAGGGTTACTGAGCGATGGTTCTGGACAGTTCGGCCATCGTTGCGATTCACTTGAAGGAACCCGGCCACGAATCATTGATGGACTCGCTCGACCGGGCGGAAATCGTCCTGATTGGGGCGCCGACACTCTTGGAGACCGCGATGGTGCTGACGGCTCGTCTGGGACAGGATGCGCGTCCGCTCATTTCCGCCTTTCTGCGCCGCTTGAATGCCGAGGTGGTCGCGTTCAGCGCGGAGCACGCAGACGCCGCGACGAGCGCCTTTCTGCGGTTCGGCCGCGGGCGTCACGCAGCCGGGCTGAACTTCGGCGACTGCATGGCATACGCGGTAGCCTCCGTGGCAGGGTTGCCGCTGCTTTTTACCGGCGGGGATTTCCTCCAGACTGACATCCCCCGCGTCCAATACTGATCCTACGGGCTGGTAATTTCCGTGGAGGCTGCCGCCCGGTGCTACCATGGCCGTGGCATGACCCGGCAGCCGTCCTGCGACCGGCGCACGTTTGTGACGCGGATCGCTACCGGCGCGCTGGCAGCGTCCGCTGCTTCCCGCGCCGCAGAAAACGCTTCCCTGCCTACCATCGAGATCGGCAAGCACAAGGTCACGCGCCTGGTCGCCGGGTACAACCCGATCGGCGGCTACGCGCACTCGGTTCCGAAGCTCTCGGCTTTGATGAAAGACTGGTTCACGCCGGCGCGCACGCTCGAGTTCGTCCGCCGCTGCGAAGCCGCCGGCATCAATACCTGGCAGGCGGACCCGGACCCGAAGATTTTCGGCGCGCTGCGCGCCGCGTGGGAAGGCGGCTCCAAAATTCAGTGGATCTGCCTGACGCGGGACCTCGAAGCCGCGCCGTGGAAGGAGGTTCTCGCGCTGCATCCGATCGCCATCGTCCACCACGGCGAGTACACCGACCGCGCATTCCGCGCCGGTGAAGAGGGCCGTGTCCGCGATTTCGTCCGCAAGGTGCACGACGCCGGTCTGCCGGCCGGCATCTCCTCGCACTCGCCCCAGAACATCGCGCGGGTCGAGGACTCCGGGTGGGAGCAGGATTTCTACATGACCTGCTTCCACAACCTGCGCCGCGATCCGGACGCGGTCCGGAAAGAGCTCGGCGATACGCCGCTGGACGAGTTGTATCTGGCCGGCGATCCCGCGCGCATGACCGCGGTTGTGCGCCAGGTTTCCAAGCCCTGCCTGGGATTCAAGATTCTGGCCGCGGGACGCATGTGCGGCAATCGTGGCTCGATCGAGAAAGCCTTCGAGTTCGCTTTCGCAAACATCAAGAAGACCGACGGCGTGATCGTCGGCATGTTCCCCATCCTCACCGACGAAATCGGCGAGGACGCCGCGATCGCGCGGAAATACGCCTGACGCCGCGCTGCGCCGCCCGCGTCAGCGCAAGCCGATCCACACCCATCCGCCGGCCTGATACACCTTGTCGAAATACACGAACGGAGCGGCGAGCACTCCGCCCACCGTCACGGTAAGAGGCACCGCGCGCAGGCCGCCGATCGTGGATACTGGTAAACGCGCCTGCACCCGGTAGAGTCCGGCGATCGTGTCCGGCCACGGTGTCAGCGGTCCGGTTTCGAGCGCGAGCGTACCGGCGTTGACGCTGACCGCGAGCGCGCTCGGGGCGGGATCGGACCCGGTGATGCTGCCGTCCGCCGGGGGCGCGCTGCCGGTGTCCGCGCCGGCGCCGTTGAGGAAGAGCGTCACCGCGGAGCCGGGCGCGGCGGGGTTGGACTGTGAATTCCTGCTGCCGTCGCCGTTGAACGCGACCGCCGGAAAGCTGCTGTTGCCGTCCGCCGCTGTTCCGCTGGTATCCACGAACAGCGCGGGACTGCTGCCGGCTACGGCGAACTCGCGGGACGCGACCTCGCTGCCATCCACTGCGACCGTCATCAGGGTGAACGCCTTCCCGCGCACCTCCCAAGGCACGCTGAGGTTGACCTGTGCGGAAGAAACGTAGAGGAGCGGCGCGGGGATTCCGTCGAACGCGACGGTCACGCCGCCGAGCGAGGCAGGCACCGGATCGGGGCCGGACAACGACGCGCTCACCGGCGGCGCCGGACCGAGTCCGCTGCCGAAGATCGCGATCAACTGACCGGGCGCTACGGGGCCGGCCGGCATATTCGTGAGCGCGTCCGCCGCGCATGCGAGCGCGCCGCCGAGCGATGGTGTCGCGAGGTCGAACGCCGCAAGGAAGGCGCCGGAGGGCGTGCGCTGCGCCACCACGCTACTGAACACGACT
>JBBIQR010000105.1:0-14340 GCA_037442245.1 Candidatus Solibacter sp.
CTACATCCGCGAATAGGTACCGCCGGCCTCCCGGCCGGCCTTTGGATCGAACCGCAACCCTCGCGCAAAGCGCCGCCGTGCCGCGCCCCTACAGCCCGCGCAAACTGAACCCGCCGTCCACGTTCAGCACCGTGCCGGTTGAGTAATCGAGCAACCCGTCCGCCACAGCCCGCACCGCGCGCGCGATATCCACGCCCTCGCCCATGCGCCGCTGCGGCAGCAGGCCCGCTGCGATCTTCGCCTCGTACACCTGCTCCACCTTGGCGATCATGTCCGTGCGGATGATCCCCGGCCGGATCTCGAACACCGGGATGCCGAGTTCGGCGAGGCGCAGCGCGTAAAGCGCCACCGCCATGCTGAGCCCCGCCTTGGAGACGCAGTACTCGCCGCGGTTGACGCTCGCGGTGTAGGACGAAATCGAGGTGACGAACACAATCCGCCCGGATTTTTGCTCCGCCATCCAGCGGGCGGCGCCCTGCGTGAGGAAATACGGCCCCTTGAGATTGGTGGAGATGAGTTCGTCGAAGCTTTCCTCGGAGGCCTCCAGCAGGTCGCGCCGTTCACGGGGAGCCACGCCGGCATTGTTCACCAGCAGGTCCAGGTTCTCGAAGCGCTCATGGGCGAAGGCGAGCAGCGCCGCGCGGTCCCCTGCGCTTGCGATATCGCACTGGAAAATATCGCAGCCGGTCTCCGCGCGGAGCGAGTCCGCGGCGTCCTTGCGCCCGCGGTAGGTCGCGATGACGTGATGGGTCGGGGCAAGTTCGGTGGCGACGGCGCGTCCGATGCCGCGGCTCGCGCCGGTGACAATCGCGGTTGGCCGGCTCACAGGCGGACCGGGTTATCCAGGACGAACGTGAGGCGGGTTTCCGAGGGGATGCGCACGCGCTGCCCGTTGGTCAGCACCTCCGCTCCCGCGCCGGCCGCCGCGCCGGCGCCCGCGCCGATCGCCGCTCCGGTGCCTCCGCCGGCGATGGCGCCGATGATCGCGCCTACCGCCGCCGTGCCGCCCGCCACCTTGGCGGTGCGCGCGCCGCGCGAGGAACTCTGCTGCGAGATGGTCTGGGTGTTAATGTCCACCATCTGCCCGTTGACCCGCACCGATTGCAGGGAGAGCGCCAATTCCGTGCGGCCGGTGAGCTTACCGGACTGCTTGGAGTCCACCAGTTTCACGGCCACGTCCGCGCCACGCGGGATGATGGTGTCGCCGTTGAGCATCACGGGCTGATCGAGGCTGGCCGAGAACGACTGCCCGACGCGGGCGGTTTCCGAATCCACCGAGTCGATCATGCGGATCACGAAATTCGTGCCCGCGGGAAGCGTGATGCCGCTCGATGCCATCTGCGCCGGAGGCGGCGGATCCTGCGGACGCATGACGTTGTCCTGGCGCATGCGCGGCGCCTGGGGTGGGGCGGGCGGCGCGACCGCGGCGGGAGCCTGCGGGGCTGCCCCCATGCTCGAGCCGCCAAACTCGATCCGCTGCACGTCGGTCACATCGAACGTTTGGACGTTGTCCCCGGTGGCGATCCGCACCTGCCGGGCGCTACCGCCCAGATACGTACCGTTAATCACGGTACCGTTCTTCATGGTGATGGTATCGGCGAACCCGAGGGTCGCGACAGTCAATACGATGCCTGCATATAGAAGACGCATAGTTATCTCCCTTGGGGCCCAATCTACATTTTACGACGCGCCAAACCGCGAACAGGTTTAACGACATCGCGAAAATAATCACAAAGAGCCGGCGCGGGCCTTAACTGGCCCGCAGTCCGCGGACAAGATGCCGCCCCCGCTCGAGCGCGCGCTCGTAGAGAGCCTTGCGCTCGTCGGGCGTGAACTTTTCGCCCAGCAGGTGGAGCCTTTCGAGCGCCTTGCCCGTAAGATAGGTTCCGGCGTAGGCGATCGCGCCTTTGGGGATCAGCCCGCCGCCCAGCGGAATGTGGCCCACCAGTTCCCGCGCCAGGGCGCGCCAGCCGAGCGCGCCGCCGGCGATGCCGAGCACTTCGAACTTCTGCTCCACGAGGCCAACCGGTTTGCCGCACGCACCGGCGATCTCAAACGCCATGCGCATCTGGTTCACGGTGAGAAACGTGGTGTCGCTGGCGAATTCGCCGAACGCCCACGGCAACTCGATCAGGTTGGGCACCACGTTGGGCAGGGCTGTGGCCAAAGCGAACAGCGCGTTCTCGCGGGATACTTCGTGAACCAGTCGCTCGATCACGCACGCACGAAACGCGGGAAACTGGCGGGCCAAGCCGAGGGCGAGCCCGTCCTTCTCGCGCAGAATCTCCGCGACGGTCTCGCCCTCGCGCCCGCGAAAGTACGTATACGCACCCTGGGGACACGCCAGCCCCGGTTCGTAGAGCACCACGTCCACGGACTGCGGCGGCTCCGGGTCGTTGGCGCGGTGAATCTGCTGCATGCGCTCGATGCGCTCGGCGCGCGGCAAATCCTGGGGAGCCAGAAACTCTTCCATCTCCGCGTAAGCGCCGCTGGAATCCGCGACCAGCCCGATATGGAGCGGGGTGAGGGTCCGCACGCGAACCTGCTCCGGGTTGAGGAGCGCGATTGCCGCGCGGGCGTCCTTAAGGAGTTTCAGCATAAGTCATTCGGGATGAGACGCGCCGGCCAGACGAAACACGACGCGCAGCCCCTTCCGCCATTCTAACGCCAGCCCGACCCGCTCCACCTCGATCGAAGGCGCGAAGAAAGCGAGAATGGTCTCGGTGGTGGGATGAAACTCGAGCCCTGGCGAAACCAACAGGAGCCGCGGCGCCTGTTCCGACAACTCGACGCCCGGGAAATATCCGTGGCGGGGAAACTCGCCGCGGTCCAAGTGCCACTTCACACGCACCCAATAATCCAGCGCCTGCAGGGGGAGGTGGACGTCCTCGGAGGCTTTCAACTCGATCACCGCGAGACGCCCGGCGCGATCCACCGCCAGCAGATCGAGCACGCCGCGATCGCCTCCGGCAAACGCGGGCACCTGCCCGTACACGGGTTCGAGGCGGAGGCGGGCATCGATCTCCTCGATGCGGGCCCGCACCATGGATTCGAGCCACGCCTCGGGGTACTGGCGGTAGAGCGGATGCGCGCGATCCGCGGCGGGGTGGCGCGCCCGCGCCAGTTCTTCGGCGATGGCCGCGATCTCCGCCAGGTGCCGCGGATGCGCCGCGTGGCGTTCGCTTAATCCGAAGAAGAGTTCGCCCTCGCGCAACTCGGCGAATTCGATGCCGCGCACGCGGAGGCTTTCGCGGCCGTCATGCCGCGGTACGCGTTCCACATCGGGCAGCGCCGCGAGCCGCTCCCACTCATCCACGCGATTAGGCGCGGGACGGCGGCACAACTCCAGGCGGGTATCCAGATTGCCGTGGTCGAGCGGATCCACATGCGCGACCGTATCGCGATCGTCGTAGGCGAACAGTTGGTATCGCGCCGCCGCCGGATCGAGGCACAGGACACGCAGCGCGGCGGCGCGCTCCTTGCACACCGGCAGGTACAGTGCGAGGCCTTCCACGGTGACGCGCTTTTCCCGCTTCCGCAGGTACGCGAGCCAGATGAGCCCGAAAGTGAGCACGGCCGCGGCATCGCCCTCCGGCGGACAGGCGATGGCGGCCCATCCGTGCTGCCCGTGCTTGAGGAACGCACGCGGAAACGACGGCGAGAGGCTGTGGGCGAGGTCGGGCTCGGCGGTGACTTCGGCCAGGGTCCATCCGGGGAACTGACGCCGCAGCAGGAGGCGAAACCGCTCGCGGAATACCAGGCGTCCGCTGCGCCTGCCCATCTCCGCGCCGCCGCGCCGCGCCAGATCGAGCAGGAACAACCGCCCCTGCCGCCGCGCGAATTTTTCGACCGTCAATTCCAGACGCGCGTTGGCCGCCTCCGCCACTGCCACGATGCGGCGCGACCAATTGCGCGTGCGGTCCCACGCCGCCAGGGTCAGGCGCGACCCGCGCATTTCCAGGACGAAATTATCGCCGCTCAACGGCAGCAACTCCTCGCCCGGCTCGAGCAGCGCGGGCTCGCGCGCGCTCTTCAGGAACTCCTCGATGGCGGCGCGCAGTTCCGCGGCATCCGCCTGCCTCGCCAACACAGCCTCACTATAAGTCACGGCGCGGCAAAAAACACGCGGCGTCGCGGCGTTATCTTAGTAGCACGACAAAAGCTATGCGAACCTTAGCGGCCCTCCTTCTCGCCGCGGCGCTTGGCCGCGCCGCCGCGCCCGAGTACTCCGGCGAACTCATCTTTCCCCAGGAAAGCTGGCACAATCATTCCTCCAGCGTGGTCGAGTTGCCCAACGGCGATCTGCTGGTGGTCTGGTTCCACGGATCCGGCGAGCGTACGGCGGACGACGTGCTGATCCGCGGCGCGCGCTGGAACCACGCGACCGGAAAATGGACCGCGCCTTTCCTGATGGCGGACACGCCCGGTTTCCCGGAGACGAATCCCGTACTCTTCCTGGATTCCCACCAGCGGCTGTTTTTCTTCTGGCCCCTGATCGTCGCGCACCGTTGGGAGACCGCGCTGATGAAGTACCGGATCTCGACCGATTACCAGCAGGCGGACGGTCCGCCGAAGTGGGAGTTCCAGGACAACATCGTGCTCATCCCGAAGAACATCGTGGAGAAGACGCGCGTCTTCGCCGCGGGCGAGATTGCCGCCAACGGTCCGCGCGCCGAACGGGCCAAGGAGCAGATCGCCCACGCCGAAGACGAGTACTTCTCGCGCATGGGCTGGTTCACCCGCACGCATCCGCTGGAACTGGCGAGCGGGCGGATCCTGGTGCCCATGTACTCCGACGGCTTCTCCTACGGGATCATGGCGATCAGCGACGACCGCGGGTATACGTGGACGGCGAGCGAACCGATCGTCGGGGACGGATGCATCCAGCCTTCGGTGGTCCGCAAGAAGGACGGCACGCTGGTGGCCTACCTCCGGGATAACGGCCCGCCGCCGAAGCGCGCACACATCAGCTTGAGCAAGGATGACGGGGTGACCTGGTCCGCGGCGCGCGACACCGAGATTCCGAATCCCGGCACGAGCCTGGAGAATATCCGGCTGAAGAACGGCGATTGGATCATGGTGTACAACGACCTCGAATCCGGGCGTTACTCGCTGGTGGCGGCGATCAGCGACGACGAAGGAGCGAACTGGAAATGGCGCCGCCACCTGGACGGCAACCCGGCGCAGAAGATCAACAGCCAGTTTCACTATCCCAGCGTGATCCAGGCGCACGACGGCGCCATCCACGTGACCTACAGCTATTTCACGCCGGCGGGCAAGTCGATCAAGCACGTCCGCTTCAACGAGGAATGGGTGAAGCAGGGCGATCGGTGATATCGTGAGCGTGGAAATCCCATGACACCGCGCAGAGAGTTTCTGAAGCGCGCGGCCGGCGGAGCGCTTGCCGCCGGCATCGCGGCGCGCGCCGGGCTGGCGTCGCCTGTCCCGGACATGCCATTCGACGCGAAAGGCTTCGGCGCTAAAGGCGATGGCGCCGCGCTCGACACGCCGGCCATCAACAAGGCCATCGAAGCCGCGGCGGCGGCGGGCGGCGGCACCGTCTACCTGCCCGCGGGCAACTACCTGTGCTTCTCGATCCGGCTCAAGAGCAACGTCGGACTGCACCTCGAAGCGGGCGCGACCATCATCGCCGCGGATACGCCGGAAGGCGGCGCATCCGGCTACGATCCCGCCGAACCGAACCAGTGGGACGCCTACCAGGATTTCGGCCACAGCCACTTCCACAACAGCCTGCTCTGGGGCGACGGGATCGCCAACGTCGCGATCACCGGCAGCGGGCGCATCTGGGGCCGCGGACTGAGCCGCGGGCAGGGCGCGATGAATCCCGGGGTCGGCAACAAGTCGATCAGCCTGCGCGGCTGCCACAACGTTCTGCTGCGCGATTTCTCGATTCTTCACGGAGGGCACTTCGGCATCCTGGCGACCGGCGTGGATAACCTGACGATCGACAACCTGAAGATCGACACCAACCGCGACGGGATGGACATCGATTCCTGCCGCAACGTGCGGGTCTCCAACTGCTACGTCAACTCGCCCTGGGACGACGGCATCTGCCTCAAGGCCGACTATGCTCTGGGCGCGCCGCGCTCGACCGAGTTCGTGACGATCACGAACTGCTACGTCAGCGGCTGCTGGGAAGAGGGTACGCTGCTCGACGGCACGTACCAGCGCTTCGGGCCGGAGGCGCGGGTGCCGCACACCGGGCGCATCAAATTCGGCACCGAATCCAACGGCGGCTTCCGCAACATCACGATCTCCAACTGCGTGTTCGAAGGCTGCCAGGGGCTGGCGCTCGAATCGGTGGACGGCTCGCGGATCGAGGACGTCACGGTCACCGGCATTTCCATGCGGGACATCATGAGCGCCCCGATCTTCCTGCGGCTCGGCCGGCGCCTGCGGGCTCCGGACGGCGCGAAAGCCGGGACGTTGAAGCGGGTGATCATCGATAACCTGGTTTGCTCGAACTCGGTCTCGTCGCTGGGTTCGGTAATCAGCGGGATTCCCGGATCCTACATCGAGGACGTGAAGATCTCCAACGTCGAGATTCAGCACCAGGGGGGCGGCACGGCGGAGGACGCCGGCTATCAGCCGCCCGAAGCCGAGGACATCTACCCCGAGCCCGACATGTTCACGGCGCCGCCGCGTCCCGGGCGCAACGGGCGCGGTCCCAACGGGCAATTCGTGCCGGAAGGGCAGGGAAGAGCCGCGGGCAGGGGCGCTCCGCCCGCCGGAGCACAGGCCGGACGCGGCGCGCCGGCGCCGGTGCAGCGCCGCAGAATGCCGTCCCATGGATTCTACCTGCGGCACGTCAAGGGCATCGAGTTCGACAACGTGCGGATCCGCGCGATCAACGAGGATCGCCGCCCGGCGTTTGTTCTGGATGACGTGCAGGACGCGGACTTCTTCCGCATCCGCGTGCCGAAGGCGGGGGACGCGCCGGAGTTCGCGCTGCACGATGTCAGCGGCCTCAGCATACACATGTGCACCGGGGTCAAGGACACCGAGATTGCCAAGGCGGACCAGAAGACGTTGTAGGGGCTACTCCGGCATCCCGAGTTCGTGCAACTTGCGATAGAGGTTGCGCTCGCTGATCCCCAGGATGCGGGCCGCGTTGCCGCGATGGCCGGCGGTAGAGTCGAGCACGCGTCGGATGTGGGCGCGCTCGAGTTCCTCGAGGGTGGGCAGCGGCGTGTTCTCGCCGGCGGCGGGAGCGGGCGCGGGCGCGGGCAGCGGCAGGTGCGCGGGCAGGATCTCGTCGCCCTCGCACACCACCATCGCCGCCTCGATGGCGTGCAGCAGTTCCCGCACGTTGCCGGGCCACGGGTGGCGGCGCAGCGCTTCGAGCGCGACCGGGTGAATGGTCCGCGCGGAGCCGAAGCGCTCGTTCAGCACGCCGACGAAGTGACGCGCCAGGAGTTCGATGTCGCCGCCGCGCGCGCGCAGCGGCGGCACCTCCAGCCGGATGGTGCTCATGCGGTAGTAGAGGTCTTCGCGGAACTGCTGTTTGCGGACCATCGCGGCCAGGTCGCGATTGGTCGCGGCCAGCACGCGGACGTCCACGCGGATTTCGCTGGTCCCGCCGAGGCGGCGGAACGCGGAGGTGTCCAGCACCCGCAACAGGTTCGTTTGGGTGGCCTGGCTGATTTCGCCGATTTCATCGAGGAAGATCGTACCACCGTGGGCGACCTCGAACAGCCCCGGCTTGCTGCGCTCGGCGCCGGTGAACGCGCCGCGCTCGTGCCCGAAGAGCTCGCTCTGCAGCAGCGCTTCCTGCAGCGCCGCGCAGTCCACCACCACGAACGGCTTGGCGCGGCGCGGGCTGCGCGCGTGGATCATTTTCGCGACGCGCTCTTTTCCCGAGCCGGTTTCGCCGGTGATGAGCACGGTGGCGTCGCTCGGACCCACGCGTTCGATCAGGTGCAGCAGGCGTTGAAACTCGGCGCTCTCTCCGATGAACGATCCGCCCAGGTCCGGCGGCGTCAGCCCGCGTTCCAGCAGGTGGGTCCGCTGCCGCAGGGCGCGGCGCTCGAGGGCGCGCTGAATGCGGATCTCGAGTTCGTCGAGCGGGCAGGGCTTGATCACGTAATCGAACGCGCCCACCCGGATGGATTCGATCGCGGTATCGATGGTGCCGTTGCCGGTGAGCATAATCACCTCGGCCGTGGCATGGCGCGCGCGCAGCGATTTCAGCGCGGAGAGTCCGTCCATGCCCGGCAGCCGCAGGTCCAGCAGGACGACGGCGGGTTCCGCCTGCTCCACCTTGCGTATGGCCTCCTCGGCGCTCTCCGCGGTGTGGACTTCGTGCCCGAGCCGGCGGAGTTCGCCCGCCATCACGTGCCGGAACGCCGGGTCGTCGTCCACCAGCAGGATGGGGCCGGCGGGTGTCATGAAACCAGCTCCGGCGCGGCGGTGCGCACCAGCGCGGGCAGCACGATTTCGAAGGTGGATCCCTCGCCCGGCGTGCTTGCCACCGTGAGGTCGCCCTTCCAGCGGCGCACGAAATGGAGCGAGAGGAACAGCCCCAGTCCGGTGCCGCCCTGGCGCGCGCTGAAGAAGGGCTCGAAGATGCGCGCCTGGCTCTCCGGCGGGATGCCGCAGCCGTTGTCCCGCACGCGGATCCGCACTTGCTCGGCGGCTTCGACCTCGACGGCGACGCGCCCGCCGCTGCCGCACGCCTGAATGGCGTTCAGCAGGAGATTGATCAGGGTGTGCTCGAACTCCGATTCGTCGGCACGCACGTGGGTGCCGGGCGGCATCGGACGGACCTCGACGCGCACGCCGTGCTCGCGCGCGGTCGGCTCGATCAGGCGCGCCACGCCGCGGATCGCCGCCTCGACGTCCACCGCGTCGCCCTGCGCCCGCTGCCCGCGCGCCATGCGCAGGAAATGCTGCGTGATCCCGCGGCAGCGCAGGATCTGCTCGCGCGCGATGGCGGCGTTCTCGCGGACGCGATCACCGTCCGCTGGCGCGGCGGCGGCGGATTCGCGCAGGATGCCTTCCACGCAGGTCAGCACGGTGGCGAGCGGGGTATTCAGCTCGTGGGAAAAGCCCGAGGCGAGTGTGCCTACGGAGGCGAGCCGGTGGGCTTCGGCGAGGTGGGCCTCGGCGGCCCGGCGCTCGGAGATATCGCGCCACACCTCGACCACCTGCTGCAACGTCCCGGCCGCGTCGCGGACCGGCGAAGCGTGCACCTCCTCCCACACCACCTTGCCGGCGGCGGTGCGGCGTTCGCAGATGCGCACCTGCCGTCCGCCGGAGGCGAGACACGCCAGCGTCGGGCAGTCGTTGACATCGCAGCCGCCGGCTTGCAGCCCGCGGCAGCAGCAGCCGAGCACATCCTGCCGCGAGTGGTCCACGCGCGCCAGGAAAGCGTCGTTCGCCGCCAGGATCTTGCGCCGCGTGTCGAGCACCACGATGCCGTCGTCGATACTGTTAATCACCGTCTCGAGCCGCTCGCGCTGGGTGCGGACTTCGCCCACCAGGAGCGCCACGGAATCGGCCATGGTGTTGAACTCACGCTCCAGCCAGGAGATGGTATCGGACCCCCGTGCCGGGATGCGCCGTTCCAGATCGCCCGCCGCGATGCGCCGCGCCGCGGTCTCGAAGCGCTGCAAACGCCGCAGCACCGCCAGCCGCACCACCAGGCCGATCGCGCTCACCAGCAAGAGCGTGATCGTGGCCGTCGCCAGGACCAGCCACCAGAGATCGTGCGTCATGGCTTCGCGCAACTGGTCCGTCTTGATGTCCAGGATCAGGATGCCGTTGATCTTGTGGCTCGGGTCGTGACAGCGGAAGCACTCCTCGCGATTGCGGATCGGGACCACGGTGCGCAGGACGGTGCCGCCGCGCGTCTCGATCACCCGGCTCGATCCGCGCTGCGCCGCCGGATACCGGTGGCACGCCTGGCAGGTGGGAGACGAGAGGTCCATGGGTTCGGCCCGCCCCGCGCCGCTGGCGTAGCGCTCGGCGCCGCTGCGGTCGAGAATGGCGAGCCGCTCGACGCGCGCCTGGCGTCCGAAGGTCTCGACCATACGCGCGATCAGGGTGCGGTCGTTCTCGATCATCTGGTGTTCGAGCGCCACGCGGATCAACTCGCCCTCGGCCATCGCGGTGAATCGCGCGGTTTCGAGCAGAGATTTCATGTGGTGCTGCGAGTAGACGTACGCGCCGCCGGCGCAGGCGATCACCACGGCCGCGGTAACACCGGCGGCCATGCCGGCTGTCATGCTTGCAAACTGCCGCTTCATGGCGGAGCAGCCAGGCTCGGGGAATGATGTCACATTCCGCGGCAAAGGTCAAATTCCTCGAACCCCTGTCTCCGCCGCGAGTGGAGTGCCGGATGATACAATCGCGGCGCGCGGCGTCAAACGCCGCCAGGAAGCCCCACCATGCCGAACGCGCTCTCAGGCACGACCGCGATTGTGACCGGCGCCAGCCGCGGCATCGGACGGGCCATCGCGCTGCGCCTCGCGTGCGATGGCGCTAGCGTCATCCTGACCGCGCGCGACGCGGCGGCGCTCGCCCAGGCTGCCGCGGAGATTCAAGCCGCCGGAGGCGCCGCCCACGCCCTCGCGCTCGATCTCCGCCTGCCCAACGCGCCTTCCCGCCTCGCCGCCTACGCTATCGAGCAGACCGGGCGCATCGATATCGTGGTCAACAACGCGGGCGCCACCCGCCGCGGACTGTTCCCCGCGCTCTCCGACGACGAGTGGCTGGACGGCTTCGCGCTCAAATTCTTCGGCTCCGTCCGGCTGACGCGCGCCGCGTGGCCCCATCTCCGCCAGACGTCCGGATCGGTGGTCTTCATCGCGGGCATCGGCGGACGCACGCCCGGAGCTCAGTTCGCCATCGGCGGCTCGGTCAACGCCGCGCTGCTCTCGCTGACCAAGTCCCTCGCCGAAGCCGGGCTGCCCGACGGCATCCGGGTCAACGCCATCAACCCCGGGACTATCCGCACCCAGCGCTTCCAGGCGCGCCTGCTGGCTCTGGCCAAAGAGACCGGCGCCGATCCCGCCTCCGCCGAGCGCGAGTACGTCCACCGCGCCGGCATCGTCCGCATCGGCGAACCCGAGGACGTCGCCGAACTCGTCGCCTTCGTCGTGGGACCGCGCGGCACCCTCTTGAACGGCGCCATCCTCGATATCGATTCCGGCGCGACCAAGTCGCTCTGAGCTTACTGCTTCGTCTTCACCGGCTGGGCCGCTCCCTCAAAAAACTCCTTTTGCAGCCGTGGCGAGATCTGGTCCGCTTTGATCGCCCGGATGGCGCTTGCGATGGCGTCCGCGCGCATCTGCATCAGCGCCTCGCCGCGCGCCGCGTTGGCGCCCGCCGAATCGCCCTGATAGTGATTCGGAAACCGCGCGTACCACCAGATTCCGGTATACACGTTGCCCGGCAGGTCCAGGCGGTTCAGATCCTTCCCGGACTCCGTCGCCGAGCGCTCCGGGTGGACGAGTTCCGGCCGCGCCGCCATTACCGTGGAAAGCTCGCCTTCACCCGCGTGCCCATCGGCGCCCGGCTTGCTCGCCCTCGCCGCCGCGGGCGCCGCGCCCTGCCCGGGCGCGTTGGTGATCGCGTATACCACGTAGTCTTTCGGCGTCTCCAGTGTCGTCTGCGCGAAGTACTGAATCAGGCTCGTGTTGCCGCCGTGCCCGCTGACGATCACCACTTTCGTGCAGCCGTTGCGGCCCATTTCCGACGTGGTCTCCTGCAGCATTTCCAGTTGCAGATGCGTGCTGTAGGCGATCGTGCCGGGCTGATGTTTGGCCTCGAAGATCTGTCCGAAGTAATACTCGGGAAACACGATCGCGTACTCCTGCTTCACCGCCTGAAACGTGGCGTAGCGCACGTTGATGAGGTCGGTCCCCATCGGTCCCGCCGGCCCGTGCTTCTCGATGATGCCGAAGGGCAGGATGCACGTGCCCTTGGCCACGTCCAGAGCTTTGACAAAATCAGGCGCGGTCAATTCCTCCCAGCTTGCCGGGAGCGCCTGGCCATGAAGACCACCCGCAATCAGCATCCCAACCGGCAGCAACGCAATGCGATGCATCATAGGGTCCCTATTGTATCCGGAACCGGCTCCGCCGGAACGCCGCAGCGCGAGTGCGAGCCGCGCCGTGCCGGCCGCCGGGCGACAATGGACCCATGCCGCTACATCTCATGGCCACCCGCCACTCGGCCTTCTACACGCCCTTCATCTGCGTGGCCGTGGGAGGCTTTCTGGAGCGCGAGGGCGTCCCCGCGCTCTACTCCGCGGCCGCGCCCGGCGATCATTACCGCAAGGTCCTGATGGAGGGCCGGGCGGACGTGATGCAGACCGCCGTCTCGGCCGGGTGGCGCGATCTCGACCGCGGCGAGACGGAGATCCCGGTCCACATCGCGCAGATCAACTGCCGCGACGGGTTCCTGCTCGCCGGCCGGCGGCCCGAGCCCGCCTTCCGCTGGCAGAGCCTGGAAGGCGCGGCGCTGCTCGCCGATCACGGCGCGCAGCCTCTCGCCATGCTGCGGTATTCCCTGCGGCAGCATGGCGCAGATCCCGGTAGGATCCGGCTGCTCGATGCCGGCAACCCAGCACGCATGATCGCCGCCTTCCGCTCCGGCGAGGGCGATTACATCCATCTGCAAGCGCCCGCGCCGCACCAGCTCGAGCGCGAAGGCGCGGCCCACATCGTTGCCAGTACCGGCGCCGGACTGCCATCATGCGCCTTCAGCAGCGTCGCCGCGCGGCGCGATTTCCTGCTGCGTCCCGAGTGCGCCGCGTTCCTGCGCGCGCTCGCCGCCGCCCGCAGTTGGGCCGCTTCCGCGCCGCCCGCGGAGATCGCCGCCTCCGAAGCCGCGCTCTTTCCCGGTGTTCCGTTCGACGCGCTGACGGATGCGATCGCCTTCTACCAATCTCTCGGCGCCTGGTCCGGCGGCACCGCCATCCCAGCCGCCGATTACGAACAGTCGCTCGACATCTTCGCCTCCACCGGCAATCTGCCGCTCCGCCATCCCTACTCCCGGGTCTGCGCGTGACCCCGCGAGCATCCGCGCGCCGGCTTCTGTACACTATGGACCGGGTTCCTGCAAACGAAATTCTCCAATTAGCGAGGCAGATCTCATGAAGCTTTCGATCCCGTTGACCGCGGCGCTCGTGGCAGCGGCGCTCGCCGGGTCCGCGGCATTCGCGCAGCCCGCCGCCGCCGGACGGGGCAGCGCGGCGCCGCGCCCCGTCTCTCCCGAGATTCACCCGGACCGCACCGTCACCTTCCGCCTGTTCGCGCCCAACGCCCACGAAGTCACCTTGAACGGCAGTTGGGAGGGCGCGCGCGATATCAAGATGACCCGCGACGATAGCGGCATCTGGTCCGTCACCGTCGGTCCCCTTGGCGCGCAGTTGTGGGGCTACTGGTATCTGGCCGATGGCGTCAAAGCCCTCGACCCGGGCAACGGCGAAACGCAGCGCGACGGGTTCCGCATCGACAACCTGCTCATGATCCCCGGTCCCGAATCCGCTCTCTGGACGTTCCACGACGTGCCGCACGGCTCCATCCAGATCGTCTGGTATCCCTCGCCCACGCTGAAACAGGATCGCCGCCGCATGTATGTGTACACGCCGCCCGGATACGAGGCGGGTCAGAGCCGCTATCCCGTCCTCTACCTGCTGCACGGCGGAGGCGGCGACGAGGACGCCTGGGTCACGATGGGGCGCGCCAATATCATCCTCGACAACCTGATCGCCGCCGGAAAAGCGCGGCCCATGATCGTCGTGATGCCCAACGGCAACGCGGCGCAGACCGTGTCCCAGGGCTACGCCTACGGACCCACGCCCGCGCCGCAGGCGGTGCAGGCTCCTCTGCCTCCGCCCCTGCAGGCGGCCGGCGGAGGACGCGGCGCCATGCCCGCGCGCCCGCCCCAACCCTACCCCGGCTCCTACCCCGAGAGCCTGGTCAAGGACGTGATCCCCTTCGTCGAGAAGAACTATCGCGTAATCGCCGGCAAGGACGACCGCGCCATCGCCGGCCTCTCCATGGGCGGCGGCCACACCCTCATGGCCACCAACAACAACCCCGGCGTCTTCGGCTACATCGGCGTGTTCAGCTCCGGCCCGCGCACCGTCGATGAGGCCTACGAAAAGCAACTCGAGGCCGTCAAGCAGGGCGGCGTCAAGTTCTACTGGACCGGCGCGGGCACCACCGACATGGCGCGCGACGGCACCATGAACCTCCACGCGCTGCTCGAAAAGCACGGGTTCAAAACTTCGTACAAGGAAATCCCCGGCTCCCACTACTGGTTCCTGTGGCGCGATTTCCTGGGCGACTTCGCCGCGATTCTTTTCCG
>JBBIQR010000106.1:0-14142 GCA_037442245.1 Candidatus Solibacter sp.
CCGCGCCCCGCAGCAGGTCCGGCACGCGGAAGACGGCATCGGCCGCCGCGGCGTACGTCCAGTGCCGCGGCGACGCGAGCAGCAGCCGCGTCCACCGCGGCATGCGCGCGAACGCCGCGTGCGCGCCCAGTCCGCGCAGCGCCACGAGCCAGCCGCGCAACCGCCCCGCCACCGGCTGCCGGCGCATCCATGCCTCCACCAGCGCGGACCTGGACGCCGCGGCGGAAGCGCCGGTCACCCGGTGCAGTTCCCAATCGAACAGCCGCCCCGCGTACTCGAGCGATGCGGCGAAAAAGTCCCACGTGCCTCCGGCGCGCAGGTCGCCGGTCAGTTTCATGGCGGTGGCGGATTCCACGCGGCCGGCGAACTCCTCGAGCGGAAACGGCCACGCCGCGCCCGAACTGTCCGCCGCCAGGTGCCGCAGCCGTCGCGCGCGCGCCGCGTACTCGGGCAGATATTCGCCGGCGAAGAGCAGCAGAGAAGTAGCCGCGTCCAGGTGGAGTTTGGCCGCGCGATAAATCACCTCTTCCGGCAGCGCGCGCGGGCAGTCCGGCAGTTCCGCCGCTTTGGCCGCCAGTTCAATCGCGCGGTTCATCAGCAGGTGCACCGCGTCCTCCAGCGGGATGTCGCACGGCTGAAACGCGGGGATGCGCCGCAGCACATCCGGGTCGCCGCCGAGCACGCGCCCGCACTCGCGCAGTTCGTATCCGTAAATGTGGGGACGCATGCGCGCCAGGTATTCCGTGCACGCGCTGTCCGCGCCGGCGCGGCAGACGATGCCCGCCGCGGCGAGCGCCTCTCCGATGCTCCGCGCCGCTGCCGCCATCTCCGCCGGCCGCGGCCGCGACCGCGCGTCGCGGAAGATCGCCAGGAACTCCGCGTCGCCCAGCACTTCCCAACCGCCGCCGCGTTCCACGATGGTGGCCTCGTCCCGCGCCATGCTCCCGGTCAGGATCACCGCCTCCAGCGCCGCGCCGTATCGCTGCCGCAGCACGCCTTCGGCGATCCCGCCGATGCGTTCCCGCAAACTCGCCGCCGCGCATTCCCGCGTCATGAGGTCTGCTCCCGCGCCGCCGTCCGCAACGCCCCCGCGTGCGCCGCGCGCCGCCATTCTTCCAGATACAGATCCTGGGTGTCGCGCATTTGCCGCTCGCGCGTGAAGTGTTCCAGCACCCACTCGCGGCCGGCCCGCGCAAATCGCCGCCGCAGTTCCGCCGAACCGAGCATCCGCCGGATGGCATGCGCCAGCGGCGCCGCTTCGCACGGCGGCACCAGCAACCCGGTGCGCTCGTGCAGCACCACCTCGGGTGTGCCGTCCACCGCGGTCGCGATCATCGGCCGTCCCGCCGCGAGCGATTCGATCGCCACCAGCGGCAGCCCTTCGTGCAGGCTCGGCAGCACCGTGAAATCGGCCATCGCCAGCCAGTCCGGCACGTTCGGCTGGAACCCCACGAAGCGCACCGCCTCACCGATCCCGAGCGCCGCTGCCTGCTTCCCCAGTTCTTCCCGCAGGGACCCGTCCCCCAGCAGAATCGTGCGCGCGGCGGGATAATCGCGATGCACCTCCGCCAGCGCGTCCAGCAGGAAGCCATGTCCCTTCTGCGGCTCCAGCCGTCCAATCGCCAGAATCACGGGCTCGTCCGGCCCGATCCCCAGACTCTCCCGCATCCCTTCCGGCGCCGCGTGCTCCGGGCGGAATCGCTCCAGATCGCATCCGTTGCGGATCACCGTGACGTTGTGCGCCGGCAGTTTCTTTTCTTCGATCAGGTAGCGCGCGTTCGCCCCGGAGACTGCGATGGTGCGGCTCACACAGCGGTTTACCAGCCGGTCCACGAAGTAACTGCTGCGCCAGCCGTGGCGCCAGGCCTCGCGCCCGTGAGAGGTTTCCAGGACCACGGGCACGCGGCACAGGCGCCCGGCCGGCGAGGCGAACAGGCTGCCGCGGAACATGTGCGAGTGCAGTATGTCGATGCGGCGCTCGCGCAGGTAGCGCGCCAGCCGCCACCAGGACCGCATCCAGCCGCTCCGCTCCAGCGGGATCTCCATCACTTCCACATCGCCGGGGATGTCTCCGCCGAGAGCCCGCGCCAACTCCGGCAGGCATGCCAGGTGCGGCCGGAACATCCCGCGGTCGAAGCCCCGCAGCAGCGTGAGCATGTGCTCTTCCACGCCCGCGCGTACCCGCGTGATCGAGAGCAGCAGCACGTTCAAAGGTTGGCTCATACGCGTGCGGGCGCCGCCGCCTCCCACATGCACCGGTACACGTCGCGGATCTCGCGCACCGGGACCTCCGGCCGCCGGCCGCTGAGAAACACTCCGTCGGAGTGCGGGTCGTCGGGATGGTAGCCGTGCATGCCGTTCGGCATCCAGCCGCCGCTGAAACCGCTGCGCGCGATCAGCCAGCCCGGCTGCATCAGGAAAATGATGTCGCCGTAGCGGCGGTCGGGGAAGCGAATGCCCAGCCGCTCCTGCTCCGGGACGGAGAGCACGCGCCCGCAGCCGAGCCCCTCCAGCAGCCCGGTGATTTCGTGCCGCGCCTCGCCGTGAAAAAACCAGAAGCGCGCCATCGTCGAGTCGTAGGCCGCCAGGTAATCCTCGGGCATGCGGAACCCCAGCCGCTCGATGCCCGCCGCCACGTCCACCCGCCGCTCCACCGGCGTCATCCCGTGATCGGAGAAGACCGCGACCGTCGAATCCGGCTCCGCCTGCCGCGCGCTCTCAAACAGCTTGCGCAATTCCGCGCCGTACCACCGCAGCCGCCCCGCGACCAGTTCCGGCTCGTGACAGTGCAGGTGCAGGAAGGCGTCCAGCTCGCACAGGTAAACGAAGAAGAACTGCGCGGCGCGCGACTCCACCTCGGCGCGCGCCCGCCGCAACAACTCGGCGTCGGACGCCTGGTGGTATTCGTACGCGCGATACGGAATGCCGGCTTCGGCCAGCCGGTCGAAGATCGAGGCCGCGCCCGGAATGCCGCCGCGCCGGTAGATGTTCGTCTTCTCCGTGAAGTTGAACCACGGCAGCAGACGCGGCGGCACGTGGCACTCGAAGTTCTTCCCCATGCCGAGCAAATGCCGGCCGGCTTCCTTCAGCAGTTTGCGGCTCACCCGGTGATCCAGAACCCGGTCCGGCAGAAACCCGAGATGCCGCAGCCAGCGGAACGGCGAGTGCTCCGGGTCGTAGTAAACCAGGTTCCACTGCCCGTGGCGTTCGGGCGGCAGTCCGGTGAGGATGCTGGGAATCGCGCCGGAGCTGAAGCCCAGCACCGTGCGCAGCGGCGTGCGGTACGGCAGCACGTCCGCGAGGAAGCGGCCTGCCTCCGCGTATTCCCATCCCAAAGCGTCGATCAGAACGAAGATTTGCATGGCGTCACGGCAAGGAGCGGACGATGCGCGGGCCCAGCAGATTGGCCACAAACAGCGGCAGGTGCTTCCACACCTGAATGGCCACGTGAAATTTCGTATTCTCCGGCCGCAGCCGCGGAACTTCGCGCCCCGGCGCCAGCCAGTAATGCCAGCGGAGCGGCGTTTCGATGCAGCCCCACAGTTTCTTGAAGGAGTAGGTGCCGCCGTTGGGCGTGCAGCGTCCCAGGTCGAAGCGGCTGCACCCGCGGCTCGCGGCGTATTGCAGAAAACTCCAGTACAGCAGCACCGAAGAGTAATCCTTCCGCCCCTCGGGCAGAGACGCGATCCACGGCGCTTCCATGTTCCGCCCGAATTCGCACAGGAATGCTCCCGCGATCGCGCGCCCGCCGTCCCACACCGTGACGATGCGGGTTCCCTCGGGGTCCACCCGGCACAGGTTCTCGAACCACGCCCGCGGATACACCGGCGTGCCCAGGTTGCGCATGTTGCCGGCGAACACCGGATAGAACGCGGCCACGTCCGCCGCCCCGCCCCACTGCACCCGGAAGCCGCGGTTTTCCGCGTGCCGGACCTTGTTGCGCAGGCGGGAGCTCAGCCGCTGCCACAGCGCGTCCGCCCCCGCCGAAAGGTCCACTTCCATGACCACCTTCTCCGCCGCGCCGGTCCATCCGCTCGCGGCTCGCTCGCCTCCCCGCAGTTCGATGTGCCGCGCCCCCAGTTCGCGCGCCAGTTCGATCGCGGCGTCTTCCAGCGCGGCGCGCGCGCCGGCGCTCGCCGCCAGAATGCCGCCGTAGCTGAAGAACGGCACCGACACCAGGAAACTGCCGAAGAGACGGCTGCGGATCAGAAACAGCGGCAGCACGCCCCGGATCGCCCCGCCTTCGCTCGCCGCCAGATAGTAGCCGCGATGGCCGAAGGTGGCTTCGATAGCCTCCTTCCAGATCCAGCGATGATAGTTGGCGGCGCCCGCGGCCCCCGCGGCGAACGCGTCCCACGCAGCGCCGTTTCCGCAAACATCCACCGTCATCGCGCGGCCTCCACTAGCGCCGGCGCCCCGTGAGCGTCCCCCAGGAACCCGGCAAACGTGGTGCAGGAGAACGTCGCAAGGATGTGCCGCACCTTCTCTTCCGTCGTGCCCAGATTCACGTAGCACTTGAAGCGGCGCACCGCGTTCATCGGCAGGCGCGGCTGCCGCGGATCGATTTCGCGCGGGTGAATGTAGAACACCACCGGACGGTCCTCCTGAAGCACGCTCTCCGCGCCGCGCCGGATCAGCCACCACGGCGCCATCCGCAGGTACCCGCCGCCGAAGAAGCAGAAGGGATGGCGCAGGATCTTCACCACCGTGATCGGGAATTCGAACATCTCGCCGGACGGCGTCTCGACCTTGTACGGCGCGCAATCGGCCCCACGCATTCCGCCGTGGGCGCGGGGCGCCGGGAACACCGAGGAATCGTAGCGGTAGCCCGCCGCGGCCAGGTCCTCGAAGAACCACGGCGTGTGCCCGGTGACGGAGAATCCGCTGGCGCGGTATCCGGTGACTTCGCAGCCGGCAGCGTCCCCGATCACCCGGCGGGAGAGCGCTGCGTCGCGATAGAAGTCCAGCGGCGACATCTGGTACGCCAGCCGGTGGGACAGCCCGTGCGAGGCGGCTTCGTGGCCGGCGGCGACCGCTTCCCGCACCAGGTGGGGAAAGCGGCGCGCAATCCAGCCCAGGAAGAAACATGTGGCGTGCACGCCGTTCTCCGCCAGCAGGTCGAGCAGCCGGCGGAAGTTGCTCTCGACCCGCGAGGGCAGCCGGTCCCATTCGCGCGGCTCGGGCGTCGAAGGCAGGTCGAGAATGTGGAACCAATCCTCCACGTCGATCGAAAAAATGCAGCGTACGCTCATGACTTGCCTCGCGAGAGCAGTGGAATTTCCCAGACGTCGAAGCGCCGCCCGCCCAGCGTTTCGAGCACGCCGGCGAACCCTCCCGCCGCGCCCAGCACGATGTAGAAGGGCACCGCCAGCATTCGCGGCACGCGCTTCCCCGCCGCCGTGAGCGCCCAGGCGCCCAGCGCGGCCAGGTAAAACACCGCCTGCCCCGCCAGCAGCGCGGCGAACAGCGGCTCCCGCGCCAGTAGCGCCGATCCGGCCAGCACCAGCGCCATCGGCATCGCCGTCAGCCAGCGCAGGATCTTACGCGAAACGAACTGCCAGCCGGCAAAGCCGCGCAATAGATGACGCAGCTTCCACGCGGCCAGCGCGCCTTGACCGCAGATGCGCCGCCGCCGCGCGTACTCCTCCCGCGGCGATTGCGTATCGCGCTCCCACGCCACCGCGAGCGGTTCCCACTCCGAACGGTATCCGCGGCGCCGGATGCGCAGCGGCAGCTCCAGATCGTTGGCCAGCTCCGGGTCGAGCGGCTCGTAGCATTCGCGCCGCGCGCAGTGGATGGCCCCGTCGCAGACCAGCACCCCGCCCAGCCCGTCCTCCAGCCGGCTCACCATCGCCTCGTAGCCCCAGTACACCTGCGCTCCGCCGCCGACCGCGAACTCGCCGCCGCCCACGCATCCGGTGTGGCCGGTCACGCATCCCACCGCGGGATCGGCGAAATGCCGCACCAGCGCGCCGGGTGCCGCGCGCCCGATGTGCGCGTTCGCGTCCGTGAACAGCAGCAGGTCCGCGCCGGTGAGTTGCGCGAGACGGTTGAGCGCCCGGACCTTGCCGCCGCGCCGTTCCATCCGCACCAGCCGCGCGCGCGCATCGCCGATGCCGCGCACGATGTCGTCGGTGCGGTCATCGGAAGCGTCGGACGCCACCCAGACTTCGAGCCGGTCCGCCGGGTAGTCCCACGCCAGACACTCCCGGACCTTCCATTCGATGTCGCGCTCTTCGTTGCGCGCCGCCAGCAGGACCGCCACCGCCGGCCGGTACTCGCCGCCGGCCGTGCGCTTCGGCCGCGCGAACAGCCGGAGAGCCGCCAGCGCCAGCGGATAGCCGGCGTAGACGTACACCAGCCACGCCGCGCCCAGCCAGAACAGGATTGCGCCGATATCCATCATGTGTGCGCCAATGCTTGTCCGTTTGATTCAGACTGCGGGCGGAAGGCTCTCCGCGCGCCGGTATCCATTCACCCGCCGCACGCACTCCGGCTCCAGTTCCACCGCCACCGAGCGTTGCAGCAAGGTCAACGAGACCACCACGCGGAAGCGGTCCCCGCTGCGCTCCACGATGCCTTCCAGACCCGCCAGAGGACCGTGGTCCACCGCGACCCGCTCGCCCGCGCGGAGATACGGCCACTCCGCCGCCGGCACACCGGACTCGGCCAGACGGCGCACCGCGGCCAGTTCCCCTTCCTCGACCGGAAGCGGCCCGCTCCCGTCGCCCACCAGTTGCACCACCCCCGGTGTCGTGAGAACCGGCATGCGGCGCGCTGCGTCGATGCGGCAGAAAATGTATCCCGGAAAGAGCGGCGACTCGGTCGTCTTCTTGCGGTCGCTCCAGCGCGAGATACGCCGCACCAACGGCAGGAACTCCTCGATGCCCCTCATCCGCCACATGTCGCGCACTGCCTTTTCGCGATTCGACCGCACCCGGACTGCGAACCAGTTCTCCATGGAAAGTCCCTACCCGTCGGCAAGCTACCGCCCTTTTGGTCACATCCCGCGTTTTCCATCCGGGGAGCGGGCGACCTCTTCATCCCCGGCTGTGCGCCTCGCGGCGCGCTGGCAAACTACCTGGCGCCGCGCCCCAGCAGCAGAATCTTGATCGTGTGCAGCAGAATCAGGCAGTCCAGGCCGGGCGAAATGTTCTTGATGTAGAACAGGTCGTAGCCCAGCTTCTCCACGTTGTCCTCCAGCGTCGAGCAGTAGCCTTTCTTGATCTGCGCCCAGCCCGTCGCTCCCGGCGGCACGCTCCACCGCTGGCTGTAGAACGGAATCTCGCGCGCGTAACGCGCTTCGGCTTCGGGAATAAAAGGGCGCGGTCCCACCAGGCACATGTCCCCGCGGAGAATATTGAATAATTGCGGCAGCTCGTCGATGCGGCAGCGCCGGATCCAGCGGCCCACCCGCGTGATGCGCTCGTCGTCCGGCAGTGCCGGGCGCGCCGGGTCGGCGTCTTCCCGCATCGAGCGGAACTTGAAAAGAGTGAAGGGGCGGCCATCCTTCCCGATCCGTTTTTGCCGGAAGATCACCGGACCCGGCGAGTCCAGCCGGATCAGCACCGCGACCAGCGCCATCAGCGGCGCGGTCAGCGCGATGCCGCACAACGAAACCGCGCAGGAGAGGGAGCGCTTGTAAAACAGGATCCCCCGCGAAATGCGGAAGCCGCCGGAAAACAGCAGCCAGCTCGCCTGGAGCCAGCGCACCGGCACCTGCCCGGTGACCGCCTCGAAGATTTCCGGCGCGTCGTGAATCTTGATCCCGTGCGTCTTGAGCCCGAGCAGTTCCTGCACCGGAAGATGCCCGCGGCGGTCGGCCATCCCCACGATCACGCGCGAGATCTTCTCGCGGCGCACGATCTCGGGCAGTTCTCCGATTCCGCCCAGCCGCGGTAAATCGGCCGCGCCTTCCACCCAGGATTCCTGCGATACATAACCGGCCAGGTGGAAACCGAACTCCGGGCGGGCGGCGATTTCCTCCGCCAGGCTTTTGCCGAGCGGCCCGTCGCCAAGCAGAATGCACCGCTCCCCAAGCTGCGCCGACGTGCTCACGCTCACGTACCCCCGCCGCCACAGCAACAGCGCGATGCCCGACACCACCACCCAGGTGAGCATCGGACCGCGCCCGATCTGCGCCGCGGGATAGCTGTAATAAATCACCGCCAGAACGATGCAGACCGTGCCCAGCACCTGCACCATGCGGGCGGCCACTTCGCGGAAGCTGCGCACCACCAGGCTGTCGTAAAGGTCGTAGTAATACATGCACAGCACGCACACGAAGGATGCGAACAGGATGCGCAGCGCCCCGTAGTCGTAGCGCAGCGCCAGGTCCACGTTGTTCCCGAACCACAGATAAATCGCCGCCAGCAGCGTGAGCGCGCTGAGCATGCCCTCGCTGATCGCCAGCAGCAGTGTCCGGCCCGGAAAGCAGACGTGGAACAGTTTAATCATCGTGGCCCCGGTAGTAGTGGTATCCGTGGCCCGCCGCCCGCGCGAACAGCCAGTCCGGAACGCTGTTGAGCAGCACCCCCAACAGCTTCTCGCGCGCGATGCAATCGAGCGCCTCGTAACAGCGTCTTCGGTTGGTGACGTCCGGCCGCACCACCACGATCACGCCGTCGGCCGCGGCTTGCACCAGCTCGTAGTCCGCCACCACGCCGGCCGGAGTCGTGTCGGCCACGACATAATCGAACTCGCCGCGGACCGCCGCGCACACATTGCGCCACGGTTCTGAATCGAAGAGTTCCGCCGGGTTCGAGCCGTCCGCCCCGGAAGGCAGCACGTACAGGCCGGGATGGGTCTCCAGCCGCACCACCGCCGCTTCCAGCGAGCACTCGCCGCGTAGCACGTCCGCCAGTCCGGGCACCGCCGGAATGTCGAGCAGCGCCGAAAGCGTGGACCGCCGCAGGTCGGCGTCGATCAGCAGGACGTGCGTCCCCTCCTTCAACGCCAGCACCCCGCCCAGGTTAACCGCCGTGACGCTCTTCCCATCGGCCACATGCGGGCTCGTGACTGCCAGGAAGCGCGGGCGTGCCGGGCTGTAGATCAGCTTCGTCCGCACGATGCGATACTGCTCGGCGGCGCGGTTGTCCCGCCCGTCGAAAGGCAGGATCACCGATCCCGTCGCGCTGTGGACCGCGGCCGTGCGTACGCCGGCGCGCCATCCGGGCGCGGGCATCGCGCTCTCGCGATGCGTGTGGGCCGTTTCCAACAGGCTAGACATTTCCAATCCCTCCCGGCAGGCGAATCCAGCCCAGGTAGATCGCCGCGGCGCCCGCAGCCATCAGCGCCAGAATCAATAGCGCGGCGGCGAACCACAGCCACCGGCGCTTCCGCTCCCGCGTCCGTTCCTCCGCGTAGCCGGCGGGGTGAACCGGCTCGATGCGCGGAACCCGCCCCAGTACCGCAACCCCCTTGGGCAGTTCCCATTCGCCCAGCAGCGCCCCGCTGCGCGATTCGCGCGCCAGCGCCGTCACCAGCCCCATCAGCAGTCCGCACAGCACGCCCGCGGCGTACAGCAGCGGGCGGTCCGGCTTCACCGGCTTTTCCGGCACCCGCGCCTGATCGATCGTGCGGAACCGTTCCGCCTTCTGGCGCAACTCCATATCGGCGGCCATGTTCGCGGACAGCGCTTTGTCCAGCAGCGATTGGTAATTGGTGCGCGAGATTTCGTAATCGCGCCGCACCGCCGCCAGTTCCTGCTCGCGCAGCGGCAATTGCCCGATCCGCTTTCTCAAATCTTCGGCCTTCTTGTCCAACTCGACGTGCTTCGCCGACGACGTTTCGATCTGGCGATTGGCAAGCTCGACCTGCGCCCGGAGTTGCGCCACGCGCTCGCGCTCGCGCAGTTCCGCTTCGGCCAGTTTCGGATTCGGGAGCGGCGCCTTGCCTCCATCCGCCTTCGTACCTTCGGCCACGGTCTTCGACGCCCGGGCCCGCTCATCGGCGGCTTCCTGCTCCCGCACCACCGGGATCAGCTTCCGCAGCGCCTTCACCTGCGGATGGTCCTCCGTGTAATGCAGCAGCGCCGCTTCGAGCTGGCGCGACATCCGCTCGGACGTCTTCAAGTCCTCTTCGCCCTTCGCGGCCGGCTGGCCGATCTGTTCGGTCATCGCCACCAGCGCTTCCATGGTCGCCTGCGAGGAAGAGATCGCCGTCTCCGCCAGGTGCTTGGTCTGTTCGGCGCGCGTGGCCTCGTCGTTGACCGACTGGATCTGCATCTGGATCTGGCTCAGCGAGGCCAACAGCGCCGTCTCCTGCTCCGGCAGTTCGCCGTTGTGCTGAACCTTGAACTGGCTCATCCGGGCTTCCTGCTGCTCCAGCCGCTTCTTGGCTTCTTCCATTTGCGTCGACAGAAACTCCGAGGTCCCCACCGCCTGGACTTCGCGCGCCCGCAGGTTCTCGTCGATGAACAGGTTGCCCAGTTGGTTCGCCACCAGCATCACCACTTCCGGACTCGGACCCTGATACGCGATGCGGAACGCGCTGGGCTTCGCCTCTCCGCGCGCCCTCGCCGTCCAGGTCTCATCCAGTTGGATCGAGATGTCCTGGCGCATCATCTCGACGATCTCTTCCTGGACGTGGTCCGCGCGCTCCTTCTTATACAAGCCATATTTCTCCACGATCTCGAGGAGCTTCCCGTAGCTCAGAATCTGCTGGCTCAGGGTCGTGAGCCGGTCCTTCAGATCGGCATTCACCGTGGACGTGACAAACCGCTCCGGGATGCGTTGCGATTCGACCAGGATCAGCGTCTCAGCCCGGTAGATGGCGGGCATCATCGCGATCCCGGCGGCGCTGGCTCCCGCCACCACGATCCAGGCGGCCAGGAACAGCGCCTTGCGCTTGAAGATCATGCGCAGGATCGATTGCGGCCCGAGCTTCGGCCTGCGGAAAGGACCTTTGCTGTTTGCGGAGAAGGCGTTCATAAGCGTGCAACCGGACTCCGCACCGGATATTGCACGTCGCGCGCCAAACGCTGCGGGAGAGCCGCCCGCGCTCCCATGTCCCCCTGCGGCGGGCGCAAACCCCGTCACGGGAAACTGTTGGGCACCGGCTTCCCACTTTTTTTCTTTCACGCCTTCCGGCAACGGCGGCGCCGGCGCCGCGCGGGCGTTGGCCCTTCGGTTGCTCTCGCCTCACCGCGATGATCCTTGCCAAATCTCCGCTGGCAGGTGTGCGCCCGGGCGAGCGTCGGCTCCAAAGCCTGCCCCTGTGGAAAGCCGCGGACTGGAAGATCCTCCTGGCCGGCGCGCTGGTGCTGGGTCTGTACCGGAAAGTCCTCGTGGACTGGGCCGGCTTCTGGTGGACCGACGAAGGCTACTCTCACGGCCTGCTGGTCGCCCCGCTGGCACTCTACCTCATGTGGAAGCAGTGGCCCGGCCTGCCGCAAACCCAGGCTCCCGACAGCCGCGGTCTCGCGGGAATTGCCGCGGCTTGCCTGGCTTACCTCTTGGGCAGCCTCGGTGCCGAGTTCTTCCTCACCCGCCTCTCGTTCGTCCTGCTGATTGCCTCTCTGCTCTGGACCTTCCGCGGATTGGCGGTCCTGCGCCACCAGGCTTTTCCCCTGCTCCTGATCGCCTCGGTGATTCCGCTGCCGGTCATTGTCTATAACAGCGTCACCGCCCCGCTGCAATTGCTGGCGTCGAGCGCGGCCACCGGCTTCGTACAATTCATGGGCGTCTCGGTCTTCCGCGAAGGCAACGTGATTCAACTGGCGAATACCTCGCTCGGCGTCGCCGAAGCCTGTAGCGGGCTGCGTTCCCTGGCCTCGCTATCCGTCGCCGCGCTGCTGCTCGGTTACCTCGAATGCACCCGGCTGAGCGCGCGCGTCCTCGTCTTCGCGCTGGCGGTCCCGATCGCCATCCTCTTCAACGTGCTCCGCGTCGCCGGGACCGCGCTCCTCGCCGAGCGCGACCCCGACCTCGCCCTCGGCTTCTACCACTCGCTCACCGGCTGGCTGGTCTTCGTCTGCGGCTTCGCCACTCTCTGGGCTGGCATCTGGCTCGCTAAGCGGGTCTTCACCGGACGAAAAGGCGGCTTATGACATCCTCCTGGCGCTACGGCGCCACCTGCCTCATGTTGGGTTCCACCCTGTTGGCCTCGCGCGCGGCGATGGAACGGCGGCCCGGACGCCTGGCCCAACCGCTATCCTCTATCGGCGCCCGCATCGCCGGTTGGGAGGGCGCCGACGATCCCCCTCTCGCGCGCCGCATCGCCGACTCGCTCAACGCCACCTCCTATCTCTCGCGCACCTACCGGCGTCACGGCGGATCCATCGGCTTCTTCGTCGCCTTCTACGCCAACCAGCGCGCCGGCGAAAGCATGCACTCCCCGAAATATTGCCTGCCCGGCGGAGGCTGGGAGATGAGCAATGCCGGCAAAGCCACGCTGCACACCGGCGGGCGCACCGTGGCCATCAACGACTACCTCCTCCTGCAACCCGGCGAGCGCGCGCGCATGCTGTACTGGTATCAGAATAAGGATCGCGTCATCGCCAGCGAGTACGCCGGCAAACTCTACCTCGTTCTGGACGCCTTGCGCCTCGGCCGCACTTCCGGCGCCATCGTGCGGCTCACCGTTGCCGACGATCCCGCCGCCGTCCAGGAAGCCTACCGGTTCGCCGGCGAGGTGATCCCCCAGGTTTCCCGCTGCTTCGCCGAATAATCCCCCCGCATCAAGAGAAAACGGCTCTCCCACCGCCTGGATGGGAGAGCCGTTGGACAACCGGCGGGACGAACCGCCGTGTGGAGGGTGCCTTATACAGCCGCTTTCCGGAACCGCCGGGCAAGCAGCACCATGATGCCGCCGAACAATGCCAGGGTGGCAGGCTCGGGTACCGGCGCCACGGTCTTATCCTTGCTGATGATAAAGGCGCCGCCCGCTCCGATCACCGTATCCCACTGGAAGGCCCAGGTGACGTCCCCGGGACCGGCCGTCAGGTGATCGTTCAGCGTGGTCGGCGAGCCGTCCATCAGGCTGTTCAGTGTATTGGCGTAGAAGTTCGCCTCGGCGTGGCTCGGCGCGTGGCTTCCGGTAAGCACGGTCTCGCTCAGCATCGGACCGCTCCCCAACGTCGCCGGGCGTTGATCCACAAACCGCAGACTGTGGTCGATGGTCACTTCGTCGGCTAGGGTCCTTCGGTTCAGGTCAAAGTCCGAATACTGGAAGAAGTGGAAGTCGAGAGCCGACGTGCCGTGGTTGTGAATCGTAATGGTCTCCGCCACGTCCGCCACGTTGGAACCCGCCGTTCCGCCGGTCATGAGATACGATACGTTGATCTCCAGCCCGCTTCTGCTGCCGAAATCCGCCAGCAGGATGTTCGACGTCGGCTGCGTCGCGCCGATCAGCCCGAGGCTGTCTACGGAGTGTTCCCCGCCGGTGTTGCCGACCCGGTACCAGAACCACTGCTGGTACAGCAGGCTGGTTCCATCGATCGTCCAGCCGTACATGCCCGTGCTGGATCCGGTGTCGACGTTTGCGGTTGAGTTACCGCTTGTCAAGGTATAGACCGTGGAGTTCGCCTGTGGGGCAACGAGCAGGACCAACGCCACAATCCCCAGAATCTTCCAAAGCTGTTTCATCCTTTTCCTCCCTAAAATCCAATTGCTCCGCCCGCAGCCCGTTTGGGTTCCCTGGTAGTCGCACGCGCGATACCGCTTGCGGGATGCTTTTGCGAGTCGCAGGCTTGCGGTGCAACTCGCCAGCCAATCGCACCGCGTTCGCTCCGGCAACGGTAACTCCCTGTGAAATCAGCCGGAACCGATGACCGCGCCGCTGTCTTCGCGAAACTAAGGGAGTTTCAGAATTGCAAATCTTTTTCTATAGTTGCCACTTCCGCGAAGGCCCCGCCGGAACATGCAGGAGCGGCCCAATGGGCGCGACCCCACGCTGTCCCGCGCGGCAGTGGCGGGCGGTCAGCCTGTGAATGAGGGATCTACCGGGACTGCGCCGTGGATGCGCCGATCAGCTCTCGCGCGGCGCGCGCTTCCGGACACCGCGCGTCGATCCGGCTGGCCGCATCGAAGCTCTCGCGCGCCTTCTGCGCATCCCCGGACTTGAAGTACGCCATGGCCAGGTAGTACCGCGACACCGCCGAGGAGGTCGCAGCGCTCCACGCTCTGGTGGGGACGAGCCCGG
>JBBIQR010000107.1:0-8967 GCA_037442245.1 Candidatus Solibacter sp.
GTGAATCTCCGCAACCTGCGTTGCGCGGTCAGAGCTCCCAGCCGCGGAAGCGATGCTGGTACTCGGCCATATCGACCCGCTTTCCGCGGAAGCGCACGCCTTCCATTTCGAGCCTGGTGCGCTGTTCCAGCGCGGCTTCGTACTTGAGCTTGATCTCTCCGCCCGCCCCGACCACGCGCTGCCAGGGTAGTGTACCTCCGGAGCGTTGCAGCAACTGCGCCACGTGACGGTGGTACAGAGGATATCCGGCGGCGGCCGCCACCTGTCCGTAGGTGGCCACCTTCCCGCGCGGGATGGAGCGGATCATTTTGCGGAAGGCTTCGTCGCGCGCCGGACTCTTCGGCGCCCTGCGCAGCCGGCGGGCGACTTCGTGGTGGCTGGGGGGACGCGCGGAGCGCCGCATCAGGCCAACTCCCGGTAGCGGAAGCAGGTGTTCACGTGGTCGTTGACCATGCCGGTGGCCTGCATGAAGGCGTAGCAGATGGTGGAGCCGCAGAAGCGGAAGCCGCGCTTGCGCAGGTCCTTGCTCATGGCGCCGGACTCCGGAGTCTGCGCCGGCACATCTTTCATAGAAGCGCGCCGCGGCTGGAGCGGCTTGCCGCCGGGAAAGCTCCAGATGTAGCGGTCGAAGCTGCCGAACTCCTTCTGCACGGCGAGGAATGCGCGGGCATTCTCCACCGCGGCGCGGATCTTGAGGCGGTTGCGGACGATCCCTGGGTTGGCGAGCAGCGCGGCGATCTTCGTTTCGTCGAAGCGCGCCACCTTGCGCGGGTCGAAGCCGGCGAAGGCCTTGCGGTAGGCGGCGCGCTTATTCAGAATCGTGGTCCAACTCAGCCCCGCCTGCGCGCCTTCGAGGATGAGAAACTCGAACAGCACGCGGTCGTCGTGCACCGGCACTCCCCACTCGGTGTCGTGATAGGCGATGTTGGGCTCGGCCGCGGCCCAGGCGCAGCGGATGTTCACTGGCACTTCTCCGCGCGGGCGAGTTCTTTCTGCAGGGAGAGCACCCAGCAGCCGGGGCGATCGATGTTTTCGAGCGCGAACCCGTTCCACAGGACGCCCGCGGGCATCCACTCCGCGGGCAGATTCACGCGCAACTCGGTAACGGTGCGGCTGACGATCTCGATATGCTTTTCGGCCGGCAGGTAGCGCGCCTGCACCCGCGCGGTGATGCCGGCATCGGTGGCCGGCACGATGATACGGGTCTCCACCCGGATGCGGTCCTTACCGCGCTGCACCAGGACCACCGCCGATTTCTGCTCGGTGATCTTCTCGATCAGCTTCTGGTAGAACGCGGCGTTCTCGAGCGGGCGGCCATCGAGCGCGACGAGGCGGTCGTTGAGTTTGAGCGGCCCATCGTATTTCGGCGGCAGGTAGGTAATGAGCACGCCGGGACCGGGATCGTCGAGCTTGAAGCCGAAGCCGCCCAGATCGAGCACCGCGCCCGAGCCGCCGGCGATGCGCGTGGTCTCGAGCACGTCGTTGCGCTCGGCGGAATCGAATTTGGTCATCTGAATCCAATAGCAGCGGGCAAATTGCGGGGAGTTGGTCTCGCAATCGATGTCGAGCGGCGGGATTTCCCGCTGGTGCGTGGCGAGCCAGTTCAGCACGACGGAGGCGGGAGCGCCGTTCGCGGTGACGCGCCACTCCACGTTCATCCTGGTGAATTTGAGTTGCTGCGCGAGGGATTCCTGGTCCGCGCCGCCAAGCCAGAGGACCGGCACGAGCTTGAAGTTGGCCGCCCAGATGCGGTTGGTGTCGATAGCCGCTTTAGGCGATCCGCCTACCGCCACACCCGCCGCCCACAGGTCGGGCACGCGCGAGATGACGTAGAAGACCAGGGCGGAATCGTCGCCGCGACCGGCGATGTAGACGCGCGTGGGATCCACCGTACCGGACTCGACCGCCGCCTCCACCTGCTTGGCAAGCGCCAGGGCGATCTGATCGGGTCCGGCGCCGGCGGCGACCGGGGCGGTGATGACGCGCCAGCCGAGGTCGCGCGTCATCTGCTGCCACTGCGCGGCGTCCGCCGCGTTGACCAGCGCGATGGCAGGCACTTTCGGCGCCGGCTGCGCGAAGAGCGCGCCGGCCAGCAGGCTAATTGTGACGCAGGCGCGAGCGGATCCGCCTGGCCAGTTTTTCGATGTCATCGGTCTTCTTCAAGGTGGCCATGGAGAGCACGTAGCGATCGTTCTTTTCCAGGTCGAGTTTGAGCTGCGTGGCCAGGTCGGCCAGTTCCGCGGCGTCCTTCAGGTTGGCCTCGTACTCGGCTTTGAGGATGGCGTCCCGCTGCAATTGACCGCTGGGAAGGCGCGTCTCCTCCTGGGGCTGTTCCCCGCGCTGTTGGGGGACCGCCGGGACCGCAAGTCCCGCGCCCAACAGGAGGGTGGCGCACCGCCGCATGGTTCGGTTCATGGCAACTCCGGCAGGCCGTTGCGCGGGCAGCACGAGGCCGCCTGCCCATGACCTGCTGTTATGATATCGGAAATGTTTACGCTCTTCGCCTGGCTGGCGGCGATGATCGCGGGGCCGGAGGCGTGGTTCCAGGACGCGAAACTGCTGTACGCCGACGATTTCACGCACGGTCTCTCCCGCTGGACCGTCGAGATGGAAAAGCCAGGCCGCGTGGAGGCGAAGGACGGCATCCTGAGCATAGACGTGCCGGCCGGCTGCACGGTTTGGTTCCACCCGGAGTTGCAGGGTGCGATCCGGATCGAATACGAAGCCGTGATGATCCGGCGCGGCGGACCCAACGACCGGGTGAGCGACCTCAACTGCTTCTGGATGGCGGCCAACGTCCGGCCGCGCGGCGGGCGTTTCGCCGAGTACAACGATCTGCGCGCGTACTACGTGGGACAGGGCGGCAACTGGAACACGACCACGCGGTTCCGCCGCTACATCGGCGACAAGGAAACGCGTCCGATGCTGCCGGAGCACGACCTATCCTCGCCGGATGTGCTGCTCAAGCCAAACGCCGGCCAGAAGGTGGAGTTGGTGGCGTTCGGCGGCCGCATTCAGTACATCCGCGACGGCCGGGTGATTTTCGATTTCCACGACGCGCAGCCGTACGTGCGCGGACGCTTCGGGTTCCGCACCACGTACAGCCACGTCGAACTGCGCCGGTTCCGCGTGTACCGGATCGAGCACGCGCGGTAGGGCTGGCCTACACTACGGGAATATGCGGAAACGGATCGGAATTCTGCTGGCGATCGCGCTATGCGGATACGGGCAGGACGTGTACCTGGAGCGCGCGCGGCGATTGGCGGGCGAGTACATCGGGATCGACAGCCATATCGATACGGCGCAGCGCGTGTTGATGGCGGGAGAGGATCTGACGCAGCGCACCGGGCGCGGGCACGTCGATCTGCCGCGCCTGCGCGAAGGCGGCGTGCGCGCGCCGTTCTTCGCGCTCTGGGTGCCGACCTATTACAAAGGCGCCGAGGCGGTGCGGCGCACGCTGGACCTGCGCGACGCCATGCAGCGCTTCGTCGAAGCGCATCCCGGCGAGATCGAGTTCGCCACCAGCGCCGCCGATATCGAGCGCATCGCCGGCGCCGGGCGCATCGCGGCGTTCCTGACCGCCGAAGGGGGGCACCAGATCGACGACGATCTGGCGGTGCTGCGCCAGTATCGCCGCATGGGCATCATGTCGATGACCCTGACGCATTTCCGCAACACCGATTGGGCGGACTCCTCCACCGACAAACCCGAGCACGACGGGCTCACCGATTTCGGCAAGGAGGTGGTGCGGGAGATGAACCGGCTCGGGATGATTGTGGACGTTTCGCACGTGTCGGACAAGACGTTCTTTGACACGCTGGCAGTGTCGGCCAAGCCGGTCATCCTGTCGCACTCTTCGTGCCGGGCGATTTCGAACGTTCCGCGCAACGCGACCGACGAGATGCTGCGCGCGCTGGCGAAGAACGGCGGAGTGATGGGGATCAACTTCGGCGAAGGCTTCGTGAACCAGCAGGACGCCGATACCCTGATGAAGAGCGTCGGCGCGATTTCCTTTTCACAGGTGCCCGACCTGACCGGGAAGGCGCTGGACGATTACGCCGCCGCGGAACTGCGGCGCGACACGGCGCCGGTCCAGGTGGCCGCCACGATCGACGACGTGGTGGCGCACATCGACCACGCGGTGAAGGTGGCGGGGATCGACCACGTGGGAATCGGCAGCGATTTCGACGGCATCGGCGGTCCGCCGAAAGGGTTGGAGGACATCTCCAGGGAAGTGCAGATTGCCGCGGCTCTTCTAAGGAGGGGCTACAGCGGCGAGGACGTGAAGAAGATTATGGGCGGCAACACGCTGCGGCTGATCCGCGAAGTCGTGGGGAGGTAGCGGGAGCGGAGATATGAGATAATCTTACTGGAGTCTTACTCGCGTGATCACCCGGCTTTCCAGTAAAGGTCAAATCGTTTTACCGAAGAGCGTGCGACTCGCGCATGCCTGGGAACCTGGCATGGAGTTCACCGTGGAGGCGACCGCGGATGGGGTACTGCTCCGGCCCGCGGCCCGGTTCCCAGAATCGCAGATCGACGATGTGGCCGGCTGCCTGCGGTCGAGGCGCAAGCCGGCGACTCTCGGCCAGATGCGGGCCGCTATCGGCCGCGAGGTAAGGCGCCGCCATGACCGCGACCGATACTAACGTCCTGTTGCGTCTGCTGGCGGCCGACGACGAGAAACAGGCCGCGATTGCGCGCCGAGTCTTCGCATCGGGCCCCATCTGGATTGCGAAAACGGTCCTGCTCGAGACCGCGTGGGTGTTGCGGAGTCTATACGGATACGACAGCGCCTCGATCCGCGAGGCTCTGCTGAAAGTGCTCGGCTTGAAGAACGTGCAGACCGAGAATCCGGCGGAGGTCGCCGCGGCGCTGGAACTGGCCGGGCGCGGACTCGATTTCGCCGACGCACTACACCTGGCGAGCCGGCCGCCGGGGGCGGTCTTTGTTTCCTTCGACAGGTCTTTCGTACGCCGCGCCACGCGAGCCGGCGCCGCGGCGGTTCATGACCCGGCGGCGCCATGACGCGCTACTTGCCGGGCTCGGCGTTCTGCGGCGTGAAATCGGCCTCGGCTCCAGGGACGCTGTAATCGTAGGGCCAGCGGTAAACGCGCGCGGTCACGGACTGCCATTCGAGAGTCGCCGCATCCCACGGATTAGGTCCGGCGGGACGCCCCTTGCGAATGCTGCGGAAAAAGTTGTAGAGGAACACGAGTTGCGCCGCGCCGAGCACGAAGGCGAGTACGCTGATCCACACCTGATGGCTGCGCACGCCGGCCAGGAAATCATACTTCTCCCACGAGTAGTAGCGGCGCGGCATCCCGGCGAGTCCGTCGAAGTGCATGATCACGAAGATCAGGTAGAAGAGCGGGAACGTGAGCCAGAAGTGGACCCGGCCGAGCGTCTCGTCCATCATGCGGCCGAACATGCGCGGGTACCAGTAGTGCAGCGCGGCGAAAGTGGCCAGCAGGGTGACCCCGCCGATCATCAGGTGAAAGTGCCCGACCACGAAGTAGGTGTCGTGAAGCTGAATGTCGCTCGCGGCATTGCCCAGGAAGATGCCGCCGAAGCCGCCGGTGCCGAACATCACCAGCGAGCCGATGGCGAACATCATAGGCAGGCGGAAGCGGATGGCGCCGCCCCACAAACTGGCCAGCATGTTGACGCCCAGCACGGTCGACGGGATGGTAATCGCCAGGGTGGCGAGCGAAAAGACTTCCCCGGCGTACGGGCTCATTCCGCTGACGTACATGTGGTGGCCCCATACGAGCAGGCTGAGCACCGCGATGGCATAGAAACAGTAGACGTTGATGCGGTATCCGAAGACCGGGCGGCGCGTGAACACCGGGATCAGGTCGAGCACGATGCCCCAGGCGGGCATGGCGAGCACGTAGACTTCGGGGTGGCCGAGGAACCAGAACAGGTGCTGCCAGAGCAGCGGCGTGCCGCCCGAGTTGGGCAGCAGTTTCCTGCCGAAGAAGAGTCCCGCGGGCAGGTAGAAGCTGGTGCCGAAATGGCGGTCGCAGAGCAGCAGGATGACGGCGGCGAAGAGCGCGGGGAAGGCCATCAGCCCGAGCGCGGAGGAGATCAGGTAGCTCCAGACGGTGAGCGGCATGCGGAACAGCGACATGCCCTCGGCCCGTTCTTCGAGGATGGTGGTGATGAAATTGATGCCGCCCATGGTGAAGGAGACGATGAACAGCGCCATGGCCACGATCCACAACGTCTGGCCCCACAGCGAGCCGGGGACGGCGCCGCGCACGGCGCTGAGCGGGGGGTAGGCGGTCCATCCGGCGGCGGGCGCGCCGCCTTCCACGGCGAAACTGGAAAGCAGCACACCGCACGCCGGCACTACGGTCCAGAAGGAAAGCATGTTGAGCACCGGAAAGGCCATGTCGCGCGCGCCGATCTGGAGCGGGATGATGAAGTTGGCGATCCCGCTGGCCAGGGCGAGCGAAATCACGAAGAAGATCATCACGGTGCCGTGCATGGTGACCAGCGACAGGTAGAACTCCGGCTTCATGATGCCGCTCTGCATGGCGTGCGGAAAGAGCGCGCCGAGCAGCGGCCATTTCACGCCGGGCCAGGCGAGGTTCATCCGCATCAGCACCATGAAGGCGCCGCCGCACAGCGCCATGAACATCGACAGGACGAGGTACTGGATGCCGATGACCTTGTGGTCCAGGCTGAAGAGATAGCGGCGGACGAATCCAGGTTCAGCCACGGGACTGCTCCTCGTACCATTTGCGGAATTCCTCGGGGCTCTGCACGATGAGGATGCCCTTCATTTCGTAGTGCCCGAAGCCGCAGAGTTGCGCGCAGGCGAGTTCGAATCGGCCTTCGCGGGTGGGGGTGAACCAGAACTCGATGGTCATGCCGGGAACGGCGTCCTGCTTGACCCGGAAGTTGGGCAGAAAGAAGCTGTGCACCACGTCCTTGGCGCGCAGGCGGATTTTCACGGGGCGTCCGGCGACAGCGTGGATGACGTTGAGCGCGATGATGTCGTCCCTGCCGCGCGGGTCGGCGGGATCGGCGCCGACGGGGTTATCGAGCGTGTAGAACCTGGGATCGGTGCGCCCGAAGACACCGTCGGGACCGGCGTAGCGGACGTTCCAGGCGAACTGCTCCGCGGTGACTTCGATGGTGAGGGCGTCCGCGGGAGCGGCGCTGCCGAAATACTGGTTCCACACCGGCATGCCGAGAGCGAGCACGCCGCCTTCGGCGACCAGCGCCATGAAGAGGGCGGCGGCCAGCGACCAGCGGCGTTCGGCGCGTTCGCTGACGGGGCGGAACGCGGCGCGCTCGCGTCCGCCGAAGCGCCACAGCATGTAGCCGAGCAGCCCGTGCCCGGCCACGATCAGGGCGCCGGCGGTGAGCATGGTGAAGTGCAGCATGCGGTCCACGCCCGCGCCGTGGTCGCTGGCCAGAGCGGGCAGCCAGCGCCGGGACAGCGCGAGCAACACCACCGCGGCGGCCAGCAGCCACACCGTGAACGCGACCGCGCGGCCGCCTTTACTGGCGCTCGTCATGGCAGAAAGTGCAATCCAATCCGGCCTTCTTCACGCGATGGCACTCCATGCATCCTCCCATAGAGATGTTGCCTTCGCGGGCAAGTTGCGCGCGCTCCGCCACGGAGCCGTGGCACTCTTCGCACTTGTTCCCGGCGGTCAAGTGCGAGCGATGGCTGAAGTTGACGTAACCCGGAATCCGGTAGACCCGGACCCAGGGGATTTCGCGTCCGCTTTTGGCGAAGGCGGCGAGTTGCTGGATGGCCGGGCTCCCGGCCCGGGTCGCGCTGTGACACTGCATGCAGACCGAAGCCGCGGCGATGCGCATCGTCTCGCCCGGATCGGGGTTCGGGTGGCACGTTCCGCATGGCAACTTCAGTCCGCCCGCGTGGATCTTGTGGTTAAACGGGATGGGTTGCACGGGCGGGGGCGCGGTTTGGCCCCGGGCCGCGGCGGCAACGATGGACAGGGCGAGAAACGTGCGCAAATCACGATGGTATCAGAGGCGGAGCGAGGCGCCGTCTATCTGACGTTCGAAAACGCGACGCAGACCGGGCTGCCGGCGGTCCAGGTTTCGCCCGCGGGAGTGAGCGCGCCGGTACGGCCGTCGACGCGGAACAGCACTACGTTGTCCGAGTCCTGGTTGGCGGCCAGCAGATAGGCGCCGGTCGGATCGATGGCGAAACTGCGCGGCGTCTTGCCCTGGGTGGGGGTGTGACCGAGCGCGGCGAGGTGACCGGTGGCGGCGTCGATGCGGTAGCCGGCGATGGCGTTGTAGCCGCGGATGGAGGCGTAGAGGAAGGGTCCGCGGACGGCAATCTCCGCGCCGCTACGGTCGCCGCTGTAGCCCTCGGGCATGAGGGGCACGGTCTGTAATTCCTCCAGGGTGGGCCGCTGCGGCGTGTAGCGGAACACGGTCACGCTGGCGGACATCTCGCACGTCACGTACACGAACTTGCCGTCGGGGCGGAAGACGATGTGGCGGGGACCGGAGCCGGGCGCGAGTTTCACCGCCGACGCCTCGCGGACATTGAGGCCGCCGGATTCGCCTTCGATGGGATAGACCATGACCTGGTCGAGCCCGAGATCGGCTACCAGAAGGAAGCGATTGTCGGGCGAGACGACGGTCGAATGGGCGTGCGGCCCTTTCTGCCGCTGCGGATTCACGCTGGAGCCGGAGTGCTGCGCGAACACGCTGGCTTCCTGGAGAGAGCCGTCGGGTTGCACGGGAAGCGCGGCCACGCTGCCGCTGCCGTAGTTGGCCACGTAGACCCAGCGCCCGCCGCGGTCCACCACCAGGTGGCAGGGACCGGAGCCATGGGAGGAGACGCGGTTCAGCAGCTTGAGCTGTCCGCCGGCCTCGTCGATATGAAAGGCACTCACGCCGCCCGAGTTCTCCTCGTTGACGGCGTAGAGGAATTTTCCGGACGGGTGCAAGACGACGCCATTGGGAGAA
>JBBIQR010000107.1:8977-13447 GCA_037442245.1 Candidatus Solibacter sp.
GGCGTAGAGGGATTTCTGATTGGGATGGACCGCGAGGAACGAGGGGTTGGAAGTTTCGGCGGCGAGGCCGAGAGGCGTGAACTTGTGCTCGCCGGGAATCCAGCGCCAGGCGTAGATGCCTTTGCTGGTGCCGCGGGTGTAGGTGCCGACCCACGCGATCCACTCCGTTTTCGGCGGCTGCTTGGGCGCCTGGGCCCACAACGGGAGTCCGGCGGCGAGTTGAAGAAAGCTGCGGCGCTTCATAAGTTGTAAAACTCGTAGCGGATCTTCCAGGTAGCCGCCTGGCCGGGTTCGATGTGCAGGTGCACGTAGGCTTCGGGACAGACGGTTGTCCGGATAGACCAGAAATAGAGCTTGGAGAGAGGCAGGTCACCGCGCTGCCGCACGCCCGCGCCGGCTTTGCGGTTCTCGACGCGGAAATCGTAGTCGGCGGCGGTGGCGCCGTATCCGGTGAGTTCGGCGGCGGCGGATTGGCCCGCGCTCAACTCGGCGGTATAGCGGAGTTCGTTGCCGTCGATTGCGGCGAACGGAGCGAGTTTGCCGGAAGCTTGCGGGGCGAAGGGAAAGGTCACGCGGACGTCCGGTCCGGTGGGCAGACCGTCGATCATGAAGAAATCGTGATTGTAGACGCTGGTGTCGATCGCCTTTTGGCCGGTGTTCTTCAGGGTGTGGGAGATGACCAGTTCCGCCTGGTCCCGCGTCAGGCTGAGGCGTTTGGTATAGAGGTACGCGTAACCTCCGGGTCCGGTGAGTTTGTGCGTGAACTCGATCCAATCCGCGCCGTGCCGCATGGTCCTTTTCCCGGGATCGACGATTTCATACGTCTTGAAACGCTCGAACCTGGGTTCCTGGATCTTGCGCAGCGTGCCGACCCCGATACGGACGAAGGTTTCCCCGGGGCGGGCTTCGTCGTAGCCGAGGGCGGAATCGCCGGTGAGGAACTCCTCGACGGGACCGGTGATGGCGTCGTGGGTTTTCGGGTCGTAGCGGTCGAACCACTTGCCGAAATAGGTGTGGCCGTTGGTTTCGAGCGAAGCGATGGAGCCGGACCAATCGAAGCGGGTGCCGCGATAGTAACCGCGATCGGGGTCGGGCAGGTAGAGGGTGGCTTTGATCTTGCGGCTGGCGATGACGGCCTGGGGCGGCTGGGCGGCCAGGGGCGCGAGCGCGCCGGCCAGCACGAAGGCGGCGAGAAGCGGCTTCACGCAAGTGAGTCTAGCACGCTCCGGGGATTGAGATAATGAGATCTGCTACTATTTGCACATGCCGGAAAATGGGCTATTTTCGCTGAACGGCCGCGTGGCGGTGGTGATTGGCGGAGGCGGCGTCCTCGCTGGAGGGATGGCCTCGGGATTGGCGAAGGCGGGAGCGGATCTCGCGATTCTGGATGTGAGCCTGGAGAACGCGGAGGCGCGGGCGAAATCGATCCGCATGCTGGGCCGGGAGGCCATCGGAGTGCGTTGTGACGCGACCAACCGCGCGGACCTCGAACAGGCCTGCGCCGCGGTGCTGGAACGTTTCGGCCACGTGGACATCCTGCTCAACGCGGCGGGCGTCAATTCCGGCACGCCGTTCTTCGAGATTTCCGAAGACGAGTGGCAGCGCATTCTCGACATCGACCTCACCAGCGTGTTCCTGGCGTGCCAGGTGTTCGGCAAGGTGATGGTGGACGCCGGACACGGCGGCAGCATCATCAATATTTCCTCGGCGTCCTCGGGTCCGCCGCTTTCCAGGGTGTTCACCTACTCGGTGGCCAAGGCGGGAGTGAACCAGATCACGCAGTTCCTGGCGCGGGAACTGGCGCCGAACCACGTGCGGGTGAACGCGATTCTGCCGGGGTTCTTCCCGGCGGAGCAGAACCGGAAACTGCTGACGGACGAGCGCGTCAACAGCATCATGAACCACACCGCGATGCACCGCTTCGGGGAGAGTTGCGAACTGGTTGGGGCGGCGGTGTACCTGGCGTCGGAAGAGGCCTCTTCCTTCGTGACGGGATCGATCCTGAAAGTAGACGGCGGATTTACCGCCATGACGATCTGAGCGCGTCCGGGCGCGGGTGATTCCGCGGGACCGCGAACCGGCCGCGGTCCCGCGAGTTCCTTTTCTACGGTTCGGAGTCGACGAAGATCGCGGGTACGAGTTCCTCTTCGAATTCCAGCGCGCCGGAGCACGCGCTGATCTCGATCACTTCGGTCCAGGGGAAGAAATGCTGCTCGCCGGCAGCCTCGCCCACTATGCCCAGGGGGGAAACTTCCCTAAGAACCAGGACCGGGGCGTCGCCGCAATCCACGTGATCCTTGCAGAGTACGCGGACCCGGCCGCCAATCAGGTTGTTGAGGAACGCGCTATCGATCATGATCTCTCCTCGCCGCGAATTATATCAGGTATTCGGGCCTGTTTTGTGACAATACCCGCATAATTCCCGCGCGTGCGCCTTACGCATATACTTTCCGTTGGGGGAGGGTTCATGTCGCTGCGTCCGGTCAAGAAGGTGATTCAAGCCAAGCCCACCGTCGAAGGCGCCGGGGTACACCTGCGCCGCGCCTTCGGATTCGGCAATACCGGGGATTTCGACCCGTTCCTGCTGCTCGACGATTTTCGTAACGATGTGCCGGAGGATTACCTCGCGGGCTTCCCCTGGCATCCCCACCGCGGCATCGAAACTATCACCTATGTGCTGGCAGGTACGGTGGAGCACGGCGACAGCATGGGGAATCGCGGAACCATCGGCGCCGGGGACATTCAGTGGATGACCGCCGGGCGCGGCATCATCCATCAGGAAATGCCCAAGGGCGACGAATCCGGCCGCATGCACGGGTTTCAGTTGTGGAGCAATCTGCCGGCGTCGCTCAAGATGACCGCGCCGCACTATCAGGAGGTAAAAGCGGCGGAGGTTCCGGAAGCGATCGACGACGACGGCACGCGGGTGCGAGTCGTCTCGGGCGAGTTCTGGGGCAAGCGCGGTCCGGTGGACGCGGTCGCGTCGGAGCCGGTCTATCTCGACGTGTCGGTGCCGCCGGGGCATAAGAAGGTGCTGCCGGTGGAGACCTCGCGGCACTCGTTCGCCTACGTGTTCGCGGGCGCGGGAAAGTTCTGCAACGCATCGGGTCCGCTCGCCGTGCCCACCGAAAGCGTGGGCTGGGCGGACGCCTCCCCGCCGGCGGAGGCGGACAACCGGTCGCTCATCCTGTTCGACAGCGGCGACGAGGTGGCGGTAGAGGCAGGCGCGGAAGGCATCCGATTCCTGCTGGTATCCGGCAAACCGCTCCACGAACCGGTGGCGTGGTACGGTCCGATCGTGATGAACACGCAGGAGCAACTGCGGGAAGCGTTCCGCGCGCTGGAGCAGGGCACGTTCCTGGGATGAAGGGCGCGCACCCGGCGCGCGAAATCGGCTATGCTTTAGGCCGGGCGCAACACCGTGCTGACCGATCTCTACCGGTTCCTGCCGCCGGACGCCGCGAAAATCCTGCTGGTGCTCTTCCTCTCTTTCCTGATGGGACTGGAGCGCGAGGAACATCACGCGGGCGGCGAAACGTACTCCTTCGGCGGTGTCCGCACGTTCCCGCTGATCGGGCTGATCGGCTATTCCCTGGCGCTGTTTTCGGGCGGGCAACCGCTCGCGGTCACGCTCGGATTCGCGGTAGTCGGCGCCTTCCTGACCCTGTCTTACCGGCACAAGCTATCCGCCTCCGGCAAAGCCGGCATCACCACCGAAATGTCCGCGCTGAGCACGTACCTGGTGGGCGCACTGGTATACCGCGATCAACTTTGGATCGCGACCACGATCATGGTGGCGGGCGTGCTGCTGCTGGAGTTGAAGACCGCGCTCGAGGGGCTCACCGGGCGTATCGCGCCGGAGGAGATCCTCACCTTCACGAAGTTCCTGGTGCTGACCGCGGTGATCCTGCCGGTGGTGCCGGACCGGGCGTTCGGACCGTTCCAGATCGACCCGTTCCGCTCGTGGCTGGTGGTGGTGGCGGTGAGCACCGTCTCCTACGGCAGCTACCTGGTGCAGAAGCTGACGAAAGGGCAGGGAGGCGTCATCCTGTCGGCTCTGCTGGGCGGCGCGTATTCCTCCACCGTGACCACCATCGTGCTGGCCAAGCGGGCGAAACTGGAGGACCGGCCGCACCTGTTCTCCGGCGGGATCCTGATCGCTTCCGGCGTGATGTACGTGCGGCTGGCGTTGCTGGTGACGCTGTTCAACCGCTCGCTCATGCAAACGCTGGGCGCGCCGTTTCTGGCGCTCGCGCTGGGCGGCATCGCGGCGGGATGGATCTGGACGCGCGTGCCGGACGGCACGTCGGGCGCGTTCCAACGCAAGTTCGAGCCGAAGAATCCGCTGGAACTGCGCGCGGCGTTTCTGTTCGGCGCGCTGTTCCTGGGCATGATCGTCGCCACCCACCTGGTGGTCACCTACCTGGGGAAGGCGGGCGCATACACGCTGGCCGGACTGATGGGCGTGAC
>JBBIQR010000107.1:13470-13985 GCA_037442245.1 Candidatus Solibacter sp.
GCAGCGCGACCACGCTTTCGGTCGCCTCCGCGGCGATCCTGATCGCCGCCGCGAGCAACAACGTGGTGAAGGGGATTTACGCGTTCACGCTGTGCGATCGCAAGACCGGAATCGAGAGCCTGGTGCTGCTCGGCGCGCTGGCGATGGCCGGGCTCGCGCCCCTGCTGTGGCTGATGCGTTAGTGATCTTGCGAACGAAAATGACGGCCAGATGGATCAACCTGACCCACAATTTCGCCGTAACTTACTGAAAAACGGTCGAGCCTTGGATCAACCTGATCCACCGCGTCTCTCAAAATGACGCATGGCGTGCGGCCGGGCCGCGCCTGCTGCGATAGAATCACGGAAGTCGCCCGAGGGCGGGGGAAACCATGGACAACGAATTGAACAAACCACAACGGCGGGACTTTCTCAAGACGGCGGGAGCGGCGATCGCGGCCGGGTTCCCAGCGGTGATTTCAGCGCAGACCGTGACCAACGCGATCAGGGTCGGACTCGTGGGCTGCGGCGGACGCG
>JBBIQR010000108.1:0-4569 GCA_037442245.1 Candidatus Solibacter sp.
GATCGCGCGGTTGGCGCCGGTATCGACGAAGCCGAACAGGTTCGGTGTGCTGCTGTCCGAGCCCTGGTAGCCCAGGTTGAAATTCAGCCGGTCGTAGGAGCCGAACCGGATGTTGGCGAGTCGCGAGTTCAGGTTGTGCGAATTGTTGTAGCCGGCCCAGGAGGTCTGAAAGTTCTGCGCGGCGGAAAGAAGATTGGGCAGCGGATAGTAACTGAGCAGCGACGCCGCCGCGGAGTTGATGCGGTTCGCCGGGATGATGTTTCCGGGGAAGGGGTTGCCGGTGAGCGGGTCGATGATGGTCGTGCCGCTCTGCGAGAAGTCGCCGGTGCGCTCCAGGCTGGTAGGCATCTTCACCGGATTGGAGTTGGTTCCGGTGCGGTTGCGCGACATGTTGAGGTCGATGGTGAAGAGAATACGCTTGTTCGCGCTGACCAGTTTCGGGATGCGCAGCGGCCCGCCGAACGTGATGCCGCCGCGCCCGGCGAAGTAAGCCGGCTTGTCGATCTGCGCGCCGGTGACGGAGAACGTCTTCGCGTCCCACACGGAATTATCCAGGCTGAAGTTGGCGCCGCCCTGATAGGAGAGCGCGGAATTGCGGCGCGCGTTGCCGAAGGCCACGGCGCCGGGACGCCCCATCCAATCGGGACCGCCGCGTCCGCCGCGTCCACCGAACCCGCCGGGTCCGCCCGGACCGCCCATACCGCCCGGAGGCGGACCGCCCATGCCGCCCGGACCGCCGCCCGGAGGTCCGCCGAACCCGCCTCGCCCGCCGCCCATCGCCATGCCGCCGGGTCCGCCGCGCCCTCCACCCATCGCAGCCGCCTGCGCGGGATTCATCGGCTCGCCGTTGCCGCCCGGCCCCATGCCGGGGCCCATGCCGCCCGGACCGCCCATCAGGTCCATGGGACCGCGTCCGCCGGGAGGACCCCAATCGTTCATCCCGCCCAGGCCGAGCGCGCTGCTCACGCTGCCTTGCACCAGAAAAGAGTTCGCCGAGCTTTGCGAAAGGTCCGCGACCTCCTCGGTACGCAGCGTCCCCTGGTTGGCGAATGTGCTGGTCTCCGACGACTGGTTGACGCTCAACTGCTGGAATTGGGTCCGGTTCTGCGGCGGAGCCTGCCGCTGCCCGTTGGCAACCGCGCTCGCCGCCGGCCGTACCGGAGCCGGCGCGGCCGCCGGTGCGCCGAGTTGCCGGTTGAGCGCAGCTTCCGTCAGGTACTTCAGTTCGAAGGTGGGCGCCGGCGCGCCGGGCGCGACCGCCACCTCGCGCGTCGTCTTCTCGAAGCCGAGCATCTCTGCCGCGATGTTCCAGACTCCGTCGGCCAGATCGCCGAACGAGAAGGCGCCGCGCGCGTCGGTGATCGCCACAGTCCTGGCGCCTTCGCGCGTCGCGGTGACAGTGACTCCGGGAACGGGGAGCCCATGCACGGTGACGGAACCGTGGTATTCGGAGGCGAACGCGGCCGCCCCGATAGCCAGCAGCGCGGCGCACCTCAGCAGGGAAAGTCCGGTCTTCGGCATAGTGGTCTCGATGGGAAGGTGCCGCCGGTCGAGAGAAAGTTTCGCCGCGGGGCGAAACCTTTACGTACTTAACCCAGTCTTTACGCCCGCGCGTTCTCAAATTAAGCCCGGATAAGCGTAATCTGAAAGTGACCGTGAACTCCGATACGCAGCGGCGGCAGGCCAGGCTCTCCTGGATCTTCGTCGGCCTGTTGTTCGTCCTCTGCGGCGCCCTGGGCCTGCTGCAATACCGTTGGATCGGCGAGGTCAGCGTGGCCGCGCGCGACCGCATGCGCGCCAGCCTGCAGGCGGGCCTCGAGCGGGTGAGCCGCGACTTCCAGTCGGAGATCAACACCGCCTGCCGCGCCATCGCGCCCGAGGATCCGAAGCCCGAGCCCGCGGAATTTGCCGCGCAGGTGGGCGAGCGTTATGCGGCATGGAAAGCCGCCGGTCAGGCGGTACAACTCGTCCGCGGCGTGGGGGTGGTGACCCGCGAAGGCGATCGTCTGGTGTTGCGCCTGCCGGATGCGGACGGCAAATTCCTGCCGGCGGCGTGGCCCGCCGAGTGGAAGGGGACACAGCAATTTCTGGAAGGCGTGATTCTGCGCGAGGACCGCGGTGCGCGCGGCGGAGGTCCGCCGCCGGATGAGAGCACGACCTTCGAGGTCCCCGTGTTCATCATGCCCGGTCCGCCGGGTTTCGGTCCCGGACCGGGGCGGGGCGGCTTCGGCGATCGCGGAGGTCCGCGCCGCGGCTCCGCCTGGATGGTGTTCGACCTGAACCGCAAGTACGTGATGGAGTCCGCGCTCCCCGAACTGCTGCAACGCCACCTGGGCGCGGCCGCGAGCCAGGAGTATCTATTCGCGGTCACGCTGCACGAAGCTCCTTCTCAGATGCTCTACACCTCCGATCCCGGCCCGGCGAGCAGCGTGGCGGCCAATGCCGACGCCGAGGTCGATCTGCTGGCGATCCCGCCGGACATGCTTCGTCCCCGCGGACGCGGCGGGCGCGGCTTCGGACCGGACGGGTTCCGCATGACCGGCGGCGGGCGATGGGAGTTATGGGTGCGCCACCGCGCGGGATCGCTCGAGACCGTGGTCGAGCGCACCCGGCAGCGGAACCTGGCGGTCACCGGCGGCGTGCTCCTGCTCATCCTGGCCAGCGCCGCGGCGCTGATCCGCTTCTCCCGAAGAGCGCAGCGTCTCGCCGAGTTGCAGATGAATTTCGTCGCCGGGGTCTCCCACGAACTCCGCACGCCGCTCACTGTCATCAACACCGCGGCCTACAACCTGCAAAGCAGCGTGAACCGCAGTCCGGAGCAGGTGGCCAAGTACGGAGCGTTGATCCGGCAGGAGAGCGGGCGCCTCAAGGAGATGGTGGAGCAGGTGCTCAGCTTCGCCGGCAGCCAGGCGGGCAGCATCACTCGCGACGTGCAGCCCCTGGCCATCGAGGACATCATCGAGGCGAGTCTCGAGTCCAGCCGGACCGTCATCGAGGGCGCCCACTTCGCCGTCGAAAAGGAAGTTGCGCCGGACCTGCCGCTGATCGCGGGCGACGCGCGCGCGCTGCAGCACGCCATCCAGAACCTGCTGACCAACGCGGTGAAGTACGGCAAGGGCGAGCGGAACTGGATCGGCATCCGCGCCCGCTTGGACCCCGACGGCTCGCAGCCGCGCATCGAGATCCGTGTCGCCGATCGCGGCCCCGGCATTCCAGCCGACGAACAGCGCCAGATCTTCGATCCCTTCTATCGCGGCAAGCGCGCGGTGCAGGACCAGATCCACGGCACCGGGCTCGGGTTGACCCTGGTGAAGGAGATTGTGTTGGCCCACCGCGGCGCCATCGCGGTGCACAGCCAGCCGGAGAAGGGTACCGAGTTTGTGCTACGGTTGCCGGTGGCGCCAAAAGAGTTTCAAGATGAGTTCGCGAATTCTGCTAGTCGAGGATGAGCCGGGTCTGGTCCTGACCCTGACCGATCTGCTGAGCGGCGAGGGCTACACCGTGGAGAGCGCCGGTGACGGACCCACCGGCCTGCGCCGCGCCGCCGGAGAAGCCTTCGACCTGGTCGTGCTGGACGTCATGCTGCCCGGCAAGAACGGGTTCGACGTGGTGCGCGAGTTGCGCCAGCAGGGCAAGGACGTGCCGGTCCTCATGCTCACGGCGAAGTCCCAGTTGGTCGACCGCGTCGTCGGGCTGAAACTCGGCGCGGACGATTACCTCACCAAGCCCTTCGAGCCGGAGGAACTCCTCGCGCGCATCGAGGCGCTGCTGCGCCGCGTCAAGAAGGAGGGCCTCTCCCGCGTCAAGACCTTCCAGTTCGGCAATATCGAAGTCGATTTCGAACGCGGCGACGTGCGCAAGAGCGGCGTGCCCGTAAGCCTCGCTGGAAAAGAATTGGAACTACTGCGCTACCTGGTGGAACATCGCGGCAACGTGGTCTCGCGCGACGAATTGCTGGAGGGTGTGTGGCAGTATCAGCCCGGCGTTTCCTCGCGCACCATCGACGTGCACGTGGCCTGGCTGCGCCAGAAACTCGAGGACGCGCCGCAGATGCCGCGCCACATCCACACCGTGCGCGGCGTGGGCTACCGCTTCGCGCCCTGAAGCGGAAGCACGGGCGTTATCGAAGCCGGCGCCGGGAGCCGTGTGCCGCGCAGCCCGCCCCACAACCACTCGGGGCAGCCGCGCGCCTTCCAGAACTCGTACGCGAACGCGCGGATTTCCTCGTCCGTGGGACGGGCGGTGTCGGGAGTGAGGATGCGGCCGGGCTCCGCCGGCACGCCGGTCTGGTAGCGCATGGAACCTTTCCAAAACGGAACGCCGGTTTGGGGCCGAAGATCCGGGGGATTTGGCCTTCGGCGCCGGCGTTCCGTTTCTCCTGCTGCTGCTGCTCATAGAGACGCGCGCCGCCCGCCGTACGGATCAGACCGCCAGGTTAAGTTGTGTAAAGCTATCGCGGCGGCGGAACGCCGCCAGCGAGTGCGGCGACCACGATGATACGATAAACCTCGGTCGGGCCCTCTGGCCTGCGATCCGCATCGGTGGAACTCGGAAATGATGGAACTGACG
>JBBIQR010000108.1:4579-13877 GCA_037442245.1 Candidatus Solibacter sp.
CTCTCGATTCACCGCGCCCTGTCACGCAAGAATATCGGTGACCACGTTCCCGTGCACGTCCGTGAGCCGGAAATCGCGGCCCTGGTAGCGGTATGTGAGTTTGGTGTGGTCGACCCCGAGGCAGTGGAGAAGCGTCGCATTGAGATCGTGTACGTGTACGGGGTTCTCCGTGATGTTGTAGCAGTAATCGTCCGTGGCGCCGTAACTGAGCCCGGGTTTGATGCCGCCGCCAGCCAGCCACACGGTGAAGCAGCGTGGATGATGGTCGCGCCCGTAACTCTCCGGGGAGAGATTGCCCTGGCAATAGACGGTGCGCCCGAACTCGCCGCCCCAGATGAGGAGCGTCTCGTCGAGCATCCCGCGCTGTTTGAGGTCGGCGATCAGAGCCGCGGATGGTTGATCGGTGTCCTTGCACTGCGGCGGCAACTGACGCGGCACTCCTTCGTGGTGGTCCCACCCCATGTGGTAGAGCTGGATGAAGCGGACGCCGCGCTCGGCCAGCCGCCGCGCCAGAATGCAGTTGGACGCGTATGTGCCCGGCGTGCGCGAATCCGGTCCGTACCGCTCGAAGGTGGAGGCCGGCTCGCGGGAGAGGTCGGTGAGTTCCGGCACCGAGGTCTGCATGCGGTACGCCATCTCGTACTGCTGAATTCGCGTGGCGATCTCCGGGTCGGCGAAAGACTGCAGGTTCTCCTGGTTCAGCCGCTGAATGTCGTCGAGCATGGAGCGGCGTACGTCCCGATCGATGCCCGGAGGGTTGGAGAGGTACAGCACCGGATCTCCCCCGGAGCGGAATTTCACGCCAGAATACGATGTGGGCAGGAAGCCGCTGCCCCACAGGCGGTCGTACAGCGGTTGATCCACGGGCCGCCCGGTGCCGCGCGAGATCATCACCACGAACGCGGGCAGGTCGGCGTTCTCGCTGCCGAGTCCGTAGGTAACCCAGGAACCGAAACACGGCCGTCCAGCGACCTGGCTGCCGGTTTGGATGAAGGTGATCGCCGGATCGTGATTGATGGCCTCGGTGTAGAGGCTCTTGATCACGCAGATGTCGTCCGCCGCCCCGGCCATGTGGGGCAGCAATTCGCAGAACCACGTGCCGGCCTTGCCGTGCCGGGTGAATTTGTAGATCGAAGGCGCCACCGGAAAGCGCTTCTGGTTTGACGTCATGCCGGTGAGACGCTGGCCCTGCCGGATGCTGTCGGGAAGATCCTGGCCGAAACGTTCGGTAAGCCGCGGCTTGGGATCGAGCAGGTCCATCTGGGAGGGCGCGCCGGATTGGTGCAGGTAAATGACGCGCTTGGCTTTTGGCGCGAAGTTCGGGAACCCTGCGAGTCCCCGGGAGGCGAATGCCCGCGGCGCCATCAGCGAGGCTAGCGCCGCGGTCCCGATGCCGTGCGCGGCGCGTCCGAAAAGCTGGCGGCGCGTGAGGGTGAGGCGGTATTCGCGAAGCGGATTCATCGTCATTGGCGCGTGATGGTCTCGTCGAGGTTCAAGATGACGCTGGCGCTGGTCGTGTATGCGGCCAACTCGACCGTGTCCAGCGAAGAATCGCGCGGCGCTTCGCCGGCGCTCAGCGCTTTGCCCGCGGCCTCCGGGTCGGCGCGGTACTGCGCGAGCCGCCGGTTCAGGCCGGCTTCGAGCACCGCGCTCTCGCCGGGGGAGGGGGTACGTTCGGTCGCCAGCCGGAATCCGTAGGAGAGGCGTGAGGCGGGCGTGGCTCCACCCTCCTTCATCATGCGTTCGGCGAGCTTCCGCGCGGCCTCCATGTACATCTCATCGTTGAGCAGCTCGAGCGCCTGTAGCGGAGTCGTACTCACCGGGCGGCGCACGATGCAAAATTCGCGCGTCGGCGCATCGAAGATGGTCATCGAGGGCGGCGGCACCGTGCGCTTCCAGTAGGTGTAGACGCTCCGCCGCCACAGGTCGGGCCCCTTGGAGCGCTCGAAAAGTTTGCGCCCCTGGAACGCCGAGAGCTGCTCCCACAGGCCCTCGGGCTGATACGGCTTCACCGGAGGCCCGCCCATGCTTTCGTTCAGTAGCCCCGAGATCGCCAGCGCCTGGTCGCGGATCATCTCCGCGGTGAGGCGCAGCCGCGGACCGCGCGCCAGCAGACGATTCTCCGGGTCGCGCTCGCGCAGCGCCGGGGTCGTCCGCGATTGCTGCCGGTAAGTCGCTGAGGTCACGATCAGCCGCTGCATCGCCTTGACGTCCCACCCGGCGCGGACGAATTCCGTAGCCAGCCAGTCCAGCAATTCGGGGTGGCTCGGAGGCTCGCCCTGTGAGCCGAAGTCTTCCGCGGTTTTCACGATGCCGGTGCCGAAGTATGCCTGCCAATAGCGGTTGACCGCGACCCGCGCGGTGAGCGGTTGCTCCGGCGCGGTGAGCCACAGTGCGAGTCCGAGCCGGTTGGCCGGCGCGCCTGCGGGTAGCGGCGGCAGAAACCCGGGCACCGCGGCGGTCACCCGATCACCGGGCTTATCGTAAGACCCCCGGACCAGAACAAAGGTGTCGCGCGGAGCGGCCATCTCGCGCATCACCATCGTGGTGGGGATTTTGTTCTCGATCGCGCGCTTCCCGGCTTCGAGCGAAACCAGGCGCTCGTGCGCCAGACGGCATTCCCGCGGATGCGCGAGGAAGAACTTGCGCAGGGTGGCGCGCTCCGTGTCCGGCCGTGCGGAGTCGCTCTTGCCCAGGATGGCGCGGACCTCCGCGGGCATGACCTCGGGGAACTCCGCGGCGGTTACGGAGACGCGGAACCGGCCCACCGGCGCGCCCTCGTACTCGCTGCCGATACGGATCGCGAGATCCATTCCGTGCGCCGAACCGAACATGCGGGCCGGCTCGATCACGGCGTAATGCGGGGTGGCGGTCCGCGGGTTCACGCCCCATCCTCGCTTGAGCTGATCCGCGGGATGCAGCACCAGGTCGAGCTCCGACTCCGCGCTTTGGAAATCGGCCGTGATCCGCGAGAGATCGATCTTGCGGCCGCCCGTTTTCACTTCGAAGAGCGTGACCACGCCCTTACCGTCCGGACCGCGGCCGGAGCCGCCTTCGGGCAAGGCCGGGTCGGGGAGCAGTTCCAGGCGGAATGCGGTGATGCCGGTGAGAGCGGTGCGCGCGGTAAATTCGTAGAATGTGGCGGCGGGCATCGCGCCCGATGCCAGTACCGAGCCATCGGGTTGCGCGGTCAGCATCACGCCGCCGGCCGCCTTCAGGCTCGCGGGCGTGAGCACCTGCCAGCGCGGCGATTCACTCAGGGCACGACGTTCCCATTTTGCCTGGCGCGGCGCGGCCTTTGCCTCCGCGGCGTCCAGCGCGCGCTTTGCCCCGTCGATCTCCGTTTGCTTGGCCGCCGCCTGCGCTTCGAGTTCGGGCGCGGGCAGCCGGACCACCGGCTGGAAATTGCCGCGGCCATCCCGCGGTCCGCCGTTGCCGGCTTCGTCAACGCGATTGAAGAACGCGTAGAGGCTGTAGAAATCGTGTGCCGGAATGGGATCGTACTTGTGATCGTGGCAGCGCGCGCAGCCTACCGTAAGGCCGAGCCATACGGTACCCAATGTGCTGACCCGGTCCACGAGGTTCTCCGCCTGGAACTCCTCGGCGATGGCCCCGGTCTCGGAGTTGATCCGGTGATTGCGCTGGAAACCGGTCGCGATTTGATCCTCCAGAGTCGCGTTGGGGAGCAGGTCGCCGGCGAGTTGCTCGATGGTGAATTTGTCGTAAGGCAGGTTTCGGTTGAAGGCCGCGATCACCCAGTCCCGCCACGGCCACATCTCGCGCTCGGGATCGACCTGATAGCCGTGCGTATCGGCGTAGCGCGCCGCGTCAAGCCAGTCGACGGCCATCCGCTCGCCGTAGCGCGGCGAGGCGAGCAGGCGGTCTACCGCTTTTTCATAGGCGCCGGGCGAGCCGTCGGCCAGGAAGGCGTCGAGTTCGGTGGGCGTGGGTGGCAGGCCGGAGAGATCGAAGGTCACGCGGCGCAGCAGCGTCGCGCGATCGGCTTCGGGGGAGGGATCGAGGCCTTCGCGCTCCAATCGGGCAAGGATGAAGTTGTCGATCGGATTCCGTGGCCACGCGGCATTGCGCACCGGCGGAAGATCGGGACGCCGCGGCGGCACGAAGGCCCAATGCGTCTGCCATTTCGCGCCCTGCTCGATCCACGCCCGCAGAATCGCAATCTCCGGCGCGCCGAGCGGCTTGCGGCCGGAGTAGGGCGGCGGCATACGCCGCGCCGGTTCCGCGGCGCTCACCCGCCGGATCATTTCGCTCGCATCCGGGCTTCCCGGGACCACAGGTGTTCGCGGCCCGCGCGCGGCCTTCGCGCCCTGCTCCGTATCGAGCCGGAGTCCCACCATGCGGGTGGATTCGTCGGGTCCATGGCACGTGAAGCAGCGGTCGGAAAGGAGCGGGCGCACGTCGCGCTCGAAGTTCACCGGCGCGGCGGCGCGGCACACGCCGGCCATGGTTAGCAGCACCCCGGCACACAGACGCATCTGCCCGATCATACAGCAATCGAGCCTGATCCGGGGTCAGATGTGGTACATCAGCGGACCGGACGGGCGCCGGTGAATCCCATCCTCGACTTCCTTGATGAGGTCCGCCAGCGTCGTGCGGTCGAGCACCTCGCTGATTGCGTCGCGTACCCGCCGCATGATGATGCGGGTCCCGCAGTTCTCCACATCCCCGCACTCCTCGCAAGGTTGAAACTGCGTCTCGCTGGCGCACGGCAGCGGCGCCAGCGGCCCCTCCATGATGCGCACGATCGAGCCGATCGTAATCGTCGAGGGAGGACGGCCCAGTTGATATCCCCCCTTGCGCCCGACGCGGCTCTCCAGCACTCCCCGCGTCTTCAGGTCCAGCAGGATGGCCTCCAGGAATTTGAGCGGGATCGACTCGTCGCGCGCCAGCGCGCTGATGAGAGTGGGGCCTTCGCCATAACGCCGCCCGAGCGCGATCATGGCCTTCAGACCGTATTGCGTGCGTTTCGAAATGGTGCGCATGCCGCTATCCTCAGGGTACCGCGCCTGCCGGAACGGAGTTGCGCGCGCTACTTCGATCCGCGCAGGTGCATGTCCATGAACTCGAGAAACACCTTCCAGTCCGCGGGCAGCGTGCCGTGTCCTCCCTCGTGCATGTAGTACCCGAGCGTATGCAGAACCGGTTGGCCGGCAGCGGGCCACACGTCCGTGCCCAGCGGTTGCGCGCCGAGCAACTGGAACACCGGCGCTGCCGCCACCGCCGCTAGAAACTCGCCTTTGGGGTCGCTCCAGCCGTCGGTCGAACCCGTCTGCAGCAGCACCGGCCGCGGAGCCAGCAGCGCGAGCAGCAGGTTCGCGTCCACCGGAAACTCGCTCACCCGATTCGCCCACTTCCCGTAGTTCGCGGCGAACTGGTAGGGATAGCGCGAGGGCGCCGTCAGATGCGCGATGGTCTCGCCATAGTTGCGCCGGCTCAGCGCCGCGCCGCCTTCCCCGGAGCAACTCGCGATCACCATGGCGAAGCGCGTATCGTGCGCGCCCGCCCAGAGCACCGTCTTGCCCAGACGCGACACTCCGAGCACCGCCACCCGCTTCGCGTCCACGCCTTTGTCGGTCTCCAGATAGTCCAGCGCGCGGCTCAGCCCCCACGCCCACGCGCCGATCGTGCCCCACTCATCCGGCGCGGGCTCCGTCTGCCCCGGCTTGAGGTAGAGCGCGCGTACGCCGTCCGCAATGCCGCCCGCGAAGTCGGGATCGATGTCGCCGTAGTACACGGTCGCAAAGCCATAGCCCCGGGCCAGGACCGGCAGCACGTCGATGCGTCCGAAACGGCCCTTCGGCGCCGGCGCCCGCTTCTTGTCGCGGCCCCAGACCTCGCCGGGCTTCACCCCGGGATCGTCCACCGTGTTCGAGTTCGCCGTGAAACTCGCGTTGAGCAGCACCGGGACCGGCCCCTTCGCGTCCGCCGGCAGGTAGAGCAGCAGGTCGACTTTCTTCCCCGCGTCGCCCTTGGTGAAGTACATGGTCACCTGCCGCCGCGTGGCTTTGCCGTCGAGCGCGGGCGTGCCCTTGTCGAAAACGTCGAAGTGCAGGCCGGCGGGTTTCGCCGGACTCTTGCCGTACTGGTTCTCCTCGAACAGTTTGACGATCTCCGGACGCCGCTTCCGGTACCACGTCTTCGCGTCCGCGACTTTCTTTCCGCCGGCCAGCCCCAGCGGATCGGGCAGGGTATACGTGCCCACCTTGGCTTCGTCGTAATTCACCGGGATACCGGCCACCACGGCGGGCGGCGCGGTGCCTTGCGCGGCGGCGGCGAACGAAGCCGCCAAAAGAATCCAGATCGTACGCGTCATCGTGAGTCTCCCAACTCGCTTACGAAATCTTGTCATCCCGCGCTACCCGATGGCAAACCCCTGGCACTCGCCCGCCACCCGCAGGAGTTCGCCCACGCTCCACGCCTGCGCGATGCAGCCGCGCGGAGTGTGGGGCGCGTCGCCGTCCGCGATCTCCGGCAGTTGACCCAACCCGTAGACCCGCATCGCCTCGCGGAATCCCGCCACCCACGCGGCGGCCTGCGCGCGCCCCTCCGCGCCGTGCACCCGCAGGTAGGCCGTGACGAACGGCCCCATCAGCCACGGCCACACCGTGCCCTGGTGATACGCCGAATCGCGCTCCACGACTCCGCCTTCGTAGCGCCCGCGGTAGTGTGGATCACCCGGCGCGAGCGTGCGCAGCCCCATCGGGGTCAGCAGTTAGCGCTCGACCACCGCCGTCACGCCACCCGCCTGGTTCTGGTCCAGCATCGAGTGCGGCAGGCTCACCGCGAAGATCTGGTTCGGCCGGATCGACGCGTCGCAAGCGCCGTCATCGCCGATCCCGTCGTACAGGCAGCCCGCCTGCGCGTTCCAGAATCGCGCGCGGAAACTCTCGCGCGTCCGCGCGGCGAGATCGCCGGCCCGCGCCGCGCAGGCGCCGTCGCCGCACTGCCCGGCGAACGTCTCCAGGATGCGCAGCGCGTTGTACCACAGCGCCTGAATCTCCACCGGCTTGCCGTGACGCGGGGTCACCACCCAATCGCCTACTTTGGCGTCCATCCAGGTGAGCTGCACGCCGGTTTCGCCGCAGGCGAGCAGCCCGTCGGCGTCCACGTGGATGCCGTAGCGCGTACCGCGGATATGCCAGTCCACCGAGTCCTTGAGCTTGCCGTAGAGCGTGTCGCGCACGAACCCGAAGTCTCCGCTCCGCTCCGCGTACGCGCGCGCCGCCTCGAAGAACCATAGCGTCGCGTCCACCGTGTTGTACTCGGGAGTTTCGCCGGCATCGGGAAAGCGGTTGGGCAGCATGCCCCGGTCCATCGCCTGTGCGAACTCGCGGAGAACCCCCCGCGCCACGTCGTATTGCCCCCTCTCTAGCGTCAGGCCGGGCAGCGCGATCATCGTGTCGCGGCCCCAATCGCTGAACCAGGGATACCCGGCGATCACGGTCTTCCCTGCGCCGCGCCGCACGACGAACTGTTCCGCCGCCCGCTCGAGCTCCGCGGCGAAAGTGGCCGGCGGCGCCCGCCGCGGCCGCTCCACCGCGCCCGGCTGCTCCCTGGTAGAGGCCACGATTCGCGCCGCGCCATCGAACGTGAACACCAGCGGGTTGTACAGATCCTCCCGAAAATCCAGGCCGCGTTCCCGCTCGCGGTCGAATTCGAAGTTGCGATACCACCCGTCGCCGGGACCCACCCGCGCCCCGCCGTGCACCAGGTAGAGCGCGGGCACTCCCGGGTAGGGCGCCAGCCTCACCGTATCTCCGCGATGTTCCAGGGCGGCGTTGTACGCGCCGTTTTCGTGCGTGGTCGCGTGGAAATCGCGGAACGCCACCAGCGGCCGCACTTCGAGCGCCGCGCCGACCGGTAACTCGTACTCGACCACCGTGGTGTTCTCGCCCTGCGCCATGTACAGGCGCTTCTCCACCCGCACCCCGCCGGCCTCAAACACGAACACCGGGCACGCTTCGAGCCGGAACTCCCGCAGATACCGGTAGCCCTCGGGATGCACCGCGCCGGGATAGCGGTTGACGCCGAGTTCGTAGCGCGCGCCGTCCACCACCAGGGTTTCTTCCAGCTTCGCCAGCAGCAGCACGCGCCCCACCGGAGGCCGCGCCGCCGCGGTCAGCAGTCCATGATAGCGGCGCGTATTCATCCCGGCGACCGTGCCGCAGGCGAAGCCGCCGATGCCGTTCGTCTCCAGCCATTCCAGGCGCGATGCCCGCTCCACGTCCCCGCACACATCGGACGCGAAGCGTATCGTGCTCTCCACCGCTCACTCTCCGTTCTGTTGGAGAAGCTTGCCGATCAGCCCCGTCCAGCCGGTCTGATGGCTCGCGCCCACGCCGCGGCCTTCGTCGCCGTGGAAGTATTCGTAGAACAGCACCAGGTCCTTCCAGTGCGGGTCTTCGTGGTAGAGCGGATTGCCGCCGTGCACCGGCCGCTTGCCCTCGGCATCCGGCAGGAAGATGCGGGTGAGCCGCCGCGAAATCTCTTCCGCCACCTCCCACAACGTGAGGTTCTGGCCGCTCCCGGTCGGACACTCCACTTTGAAATCGTTGCCGTAGTAGTGGTGGAACTTCTGCAGCGATTCGATCAGCAGGAAATTCACCGGGAACCACACCGGTCCGCGCCAGTTGGAATTGCCGCCGAACAGCGAAGTCATCGATTCGGCCGGCTCGTAGTCCACCCGGTATTCTCTGCCGTCGGCCTGCATCACGAAAGGCCGCTCCTTGTGAACCCGCGACAGTGCCCGGATTCCGTACGGCGAGAAAAATTCGTTCTCGTCGAGCAGGTACCGCAGCACGCTGCGCAACTGCTGCGCGTTGACGATGGCCAGCAGTTGCCGCTCCGCCGCGCCCTTCACCTTCATGCTGGCCACGTTCGCCGCCAGGTCCTTGCGGTTGCGGATGAACCACTCCATGCGGCGCTTGAACCCCGAAAGCCGGTTCATCAGCCCCGGCTCCAGCGTCTCCACCGCGAACAGCGGAATCAGTCCCACCATGGAGCGGATCTTCAGCGCCATGTGGCCGTCGTTGGGCATGCGCAGCACGTCGTAGAAAAAGCCGTCTTCCGCCTCCCACATCCCCACGCCGTCGTTTCCCATATGGGTCATGGCGTTGGCGATATACAGGAAATGCTCCCAGAACTTGCTCGCCACGTCTTCGTAGGACGGCTCCTCCTTGGCCAGTTCCATCGCGATGGCCAGCAGGTTCAGGCTGTACATCGCCATCCAGCCGGTGCCGTCGGCCTGCTCCAGGAACCCTCCCGTGGGCAGCGGCGC
>JBBIQR010000109.1:0-13866 GCA_037442245.1 Candidatus Solibacter sp.
ATATTCGCGAAGCGGGATCCACGGCCGTGCAGGAGCTGGCCTTCACCCTGCGTGACGGCATCGAGTACGTGGATTGGGCCCTCGAGCGCGGCCTCGCCATCGACGAGTTCGCCCCGCGGCTCAGCTTCTTCTTCAACGCGCACAGCGATTTCTTCGAGGAAATCGCCAAGTACCGCGCGGCGCGCAAAATCTGGGCGCTCACCATGCGCGAACGCTACGGCGCGCGCGCCGAGCGCAGCCTGAAACTGCGCTTCCACGCGCAGACCGCCGGCTGCTCGCTCACCTGGCAGCAGCCGTACAACAACGTGGTGCGCACCGCGTTGCAGGCGCTGGCCGCCGTCCTCGGCGGATGCCAGAGCCTGCACACCAACTCGCTGGACGAAGCCTACGCCCTGCCGGGCGAGCACGCGGTCACGATCGCGCTGCGCACGCAGCAGGTGCTGGCCTACGAAAGCGGCGTGACCGGCGCGGCCGATCCGCTGGGCGGCAGCTACTTCGTCGAGCGCCTCACCCTCGACATGGAGGCCGCCGCCAACGACTACATCCGCCGCATCGACGCCATGGGCGGGATGATCCCGGCGATCGAGGCGGGCTTCCCCCAGAGCGAAATCGCCGCCGCCAGCTACCGCTATCAGCGGGAGGTCGAGCGCGGCGAGCGCGTGATCGTCGGGGTGAACCGCTTCCAGAGCGCGGACCAGCCGATCGAGCTGTTGCAGATCGATGACACCAGCGCCCGCCATCAGGCCGCCAAACTGGACGCCCTGCGGAAGCGCCGCGACCGCGCGCGCGTAGGGCGCGCCCTGGACGCCCTCAAGCGCGCCGCCGCGGGCACCGAGAACACCATGCCCTACCTCTTGGACGCGGTCAGGGCCTACGCCACGCTGGGCGAAATTTGCGCCGCCCTCCGCGGGGTCTTCGGGTCGTATACCGAAACCACCCACATCTGAGGCGCCGTTATACAATTCAAGGTTGGGCATGTCGCACCCCATTCGCGTGCTGGTGGCAAAACCCGGACTCGACGGACACGACCGCGGCGCCAAGGTCATCGCGCGGGCTCTGCGCGACGCCGGAATGGAAGTGATCTACACCGGGTTGCGCCAGACGCCGGACATGATCGTGAACGCCGCCCTGCAGGAAGACGTCCAGGTTATCGGTCTGTCTATCCTGTCCGGCGCCCACAACGCCATCGTGCCGCGGGTGCTCGAACTGCTGCGGGAAAAGGAAATGACCGACGTCAAGGTGGTGGTCGGGGGGATTATCCCCGACGAAGACGCGGCGGACTTGAAACGGCAGGGCGTTGCCCAGGTGTTCCAGCCGGGCGCGTCGCTGGACGCGATTGTGCAATTCATACGGGGGGCGGTGCCTGTGTAGCGCGGTTGGCCTGCGGCGTGCCCGGGTTTCACACCTGTAGTTCGGCGCACTCGTTGTTGACCCCTCTCAAGATCAGCTAGAATAATGCTTTACCCGTTTGCCAACAAAACTGCAAGTGTGTGCTTCCGAAGTCATCTGATTAGCGCAGAGTGGAAAGGTATGCATTCATGAAACTCCGCAGGCGCGCCCGCCTGGTCGTCCTCCCAGCTTGTCTCTGCGCATATTCGCTCATTCCGGCAGTGGCTCAGCAGCAGCCCGCGGCGCCGCAACCGCAGCCCGCACAGCAGCAGCCCGCACAGCAGCAGCCGCAGCAGCCGGCGCGTCCCGCCAACCCGTTTGAAACCGTTCCCTCGGAGAATCAGCCGCAGGCGACACCGCCCGCGACACCGCCCGCGGCGCCCCCACAGCAGCCTCCCGCCGGACAACCGGGCACCAAACTGGAAGCCCCGGCCGAGAAGCCGCCCGCGCCCGCCGCCGAGCCCGGACAGGTGATCGAGGCCTTCGAATTCCGCGGCGCGCGGCGCGTCCCGCAGGATACCCTCAAGGCCCTGGTCCTCTCCAAACCCGGCGACGTCTACAACGAGGAAACCCTCCGGCGCGACTTCATGATCCTCTGGAACACCGGCCGCTTCGACGATATCCGCCTGGAAACCGAGCCCGGACGCGTGGGCCTGATCGTGCGCTTCGTCCTGGTCGAACGCCGCGTCATCCGCTCCATCGATTACCCCGGCGCGAAAAGCGTGACCGTGAGCGAAATCCTGGACCGCTTCAAGGAGCGCAAGGTCGGGCTCAGCGTCGAATCGCAATACGATCCCGCCAAGGTGCAGCGCGCCGCCGTCGTGCTCAAGGAATTCCTCTCCGAGCGCGGCCGCCAGTACGCCACCGTGGACCCGCAGATCGAGCAGATTCCCCCGTCGTCCCTCAAGGTGTCTTTCGTCGTCAATGAAGGACCCAAGGTCAAAGTCGGCCGCATCGATATCCTCGGCAACCACGCCAAGCCCTCCAAGTGGGTGGTCGGCCAGATGAAGAACTCCAAACCCATCGGCCTGCCGCACTCGGTCCTGTTCGAGAATATGTTCGCCAAGACGTTCGACCGCGCCAAACTCGACGAGGATAAAGAACGCATCCGCCAGGCATACCAGGACGCCGGCTACTTCCAGGCAAAGACCCTCGAGGACACCGTCGATATCCAGCAGCGCGGCGGCAGCGGCTGGCGCCTTCCCCTGATCCGCATGCAATTGCCGGGCATCTCCGCCGACATCAAGATGCCGGTCGAGGAAGGCCGCCTGTACCACCTGCGCAACATGAACTTCCAGGGCGTGAAGCTGTTCCGCACTCCGGAAGTGCTGATGAAACCGCTCTTCGGCATGACCACCGGCGACGTCTTCTCCACCGAGAAGCTGCGCAAGGGCATCGAGAACATGCGCAACCTCTACGGCGAATTCGGCTACATCGACTTCGTCCCCGAGCCGAACTTCGACATCATCCCGGACACGGACCAGATCGACTTGACCCTTACCGCCGACGAGGGCAAGCAGTTCTTCATCCGCCGCATCGATTTTTCCGGCAACACCACCACCCGCGACAAGGTCATCCGCCGCGAGATCATGCTCGACGAAGGCGACATGTTCAACACCAAGCTCTGGGACTACAGCATCCTCCGGCTGAACCAGCTTGGCTATTTCGAAATGTTGAAGAAGGAAGACGCCGCCGACATCAAACGCAATCCCGGCTCCAACACCGTGGACATCACTCTCAAGGTCAAGGAACGCGGCAAGAATTCGGTGGGCCTGAACGGCGGCGTCAGTGGCATCGCCGGCAGCTTCGTGGGCTTCAATTACTCGACCAACAACTTCCTCGGTTTGGGCGAGACGCTGTCCCTCGATAGCCAGATCGGCACCCGCATGAAGGACATCAGCCTCGGCTTCACCGAGCCGTATTTCCTCGACCGCCCGCTGCAACTTGGTTTCACCGTGTACCTGCGCCGCTTCAACTTCGACCAGGGCCGCGAGGCATCCATCCTCTACGGCACGGACCTGATCCCGCTCTATAACCAGCTCGGCACCCAGAACCTGCTCAATTACACCCAGAACTCCAAGGGCATTTCCGTTTCGGCAAGCTATCCGGTGAAGCACAGCTTCGCGCGCCTTGGCATCACCTACGGCTACGACAAGAGCGACGTCGTGACCCAGACGCAGGCGGCGAACGCGTACTTCCAGTACATCAATTTCAGCGGGGCGGCGGGCCCGAACTCGCTGAGCGGCATCACCACCAGCCACATCACGCCGTCATACTCCTACAACACGGTGAACCATCCCATCACCCCGACCGCCGGGCGCAGCGTCTTCATCTCGGCCGACTTCGCCGGCAGCGTGATGGGCGGCAACGTCAACACCATCCGTCCCGCGGTCGATCTGAAGTACTTCAAGCAGGCGCCCTGGCACAAGAGCCACGTGCTCGCCTTCCACTGGATGGGGTCGCTGATCACCGGTTACGGCGGCAAGCTCATTCCGCCCTTCTCCCGTACCTATATCGGCGGCGAGCAGGACGTGCGCGGATTCGAAATCTGGCAAATCACCCCGATGGCCTTCATCGCCTCTTCATCGGCCGTCAACGTGCTCAACGACGACGGTACCCCGCGCACCCAGAAGGTGGTGACCAACGGCGTCATCAGTTCCCAGCCGGTGACCATGAACGTGCCCATGTACCAGCTCACCACCCCCGGCGGCGACCTGCAGAGCGTGGGCAACTTCGAGTACCGCATTCCGATCATCGGCCCGGTGGTGCTCGCCATCTTCGGCGACGCCGGCATCAACAAGATCTTCCGCGCCAGCCAGCTCACCATGGACCCGTCGCGGGTCAGCGACCTCAACGCGCAGTTCCCTCAGGCGGGCTTCGACGGCCGCGTGCTCATCGCTCCCGGCACCCAGAAGTTGCGCGCATCCACCGGTCTGGAACTGCAGGTCATGCTCCCCGTGGTGAACGCGCCGTTCCGCGTCTACTTCGCCTACAACCCGAGCGTGCTCCGCGAGTACCTGCAGCCCCCCGTGGTGGCCGACCGCAGCAGCTTCCCGAACTACAATACCTTCATCAATTCCGTGTCGCAATTCGGTCAGGCCTTCCCCTACTTCGAACGGCGCACGATGTTCCGCTTTACGATCGGCAGGACATTCTAAGAGGCGCGCCGGTATGGTAGGATTTTCACACTTAGGAGTTTTCAGCTTGAAGAGAATTTTCGTGTTTCCCGCAGTGGTCCTGGGCATGGCGCTTTCGGCGCACGCGCAGACCGCGCCGACCAAAATCGCCGTCATCCAGGTGCAGACTGCGATTCTCAGCACCAAGGACGGACAGAAGTCCGCCGGCGAACTTCAGGCGAAGTTCGCGCCCAAAAAGGCCGAGTTGGACAAAAAGCAGGCCGACATTCAGGCGATGCAGGACCAGCTCAAGAAGGGCCAGGCGACGATGAGCGAAGACACGCGCACCAAGCTCATGCGCGACATCGATACCGCCAATACCCGGCTGCAGCGCGAAACTCAGGACGCGCAGACCGATCTCGACGAAGAGCAGAGCAAGGTGATGCAGGTGCTCGGCGGCAAGATGATGGCGGTGGTCGAGAAGTACGCGCAGCAGAACGGCATCGCCATGGTCATCGACGTCAGCAATCCCCAGACTCCGGTGCTGTGGGCCGCGCAGGCCATCGACATCACCCAGGACATCGTGAAGCTGTACGACCAGGCGAATCCGGCCGCCTCCGCCGCCGGCACCCCGGCCAAGCCGCCCGCCCCGGCCCCCGCGGTCGCGCCTCCCGCCGCGAAGAAGAAGTAATCTCCAACCCGCGGCAAGGCTAGCAGCCCGTGGCCCTATCGGGCCGTTATGGGCCGTCTAGTCCTCTCGATACGTGTGCCCTGCGCTCCGCGGGGAGTACAATTCGGCTAGGAGGTAGTCCTCCATGAAACAGGCAGCCGGTTTGCTCTGTGCGCTACTCCTCGCGGGCGGAGCCTGGGCGCAGAACGTCGCATCCGTCTTCGGCGGCGGCGCGTATTCGGGTGGCGGGCGCTCCGTGCCCGGAGCCGGCCCCACCTTCGGACGCGCCGGCGGACGCACCGCCCCGGCCGGACGCGGCAGCGGCCCCCGCAACGGCTCCTACCCGTTCGGTTACAACTACTCCAGCGGCCGTGGCTTCGGCGCGAACGCTTCGCGCTGGGGCAACATGGGCCTCGGACTCCAGTTCGCGCCGGAAGTCGATATTTATCCTCCGCCGGAGACCGGCGCCTTCGACGCGCCCGACCTGTTCGATTCCTCCGATATGGGGGATCCTCAGCCCCAGCCCCAGTCTCCGTCCCAACTCCCCCCCGGCATGGTGATCTACGGCTCCGATCCGGCGCCGCCGGACGTCGCGCAGCCGTTGGTGGTGCAAATCGGCCCCGACGGCACCGCCAGCCGTCTCGACGGCGGCCCGCTTCCGCGCGTCTATCAGCCCCCTGTTCCGCCCCCGCCCGCGGCCCAGGCGGCCACTCCCGCCCACGCGCCCTATTACCTCATCGCCTTCAAGGACCATACGATCTTCTCCGCAGTGGCCTATTGGTTCGACGGCAACACCCTGCACTACTTCACCCAGGGCAACATCCACAAACAGGCGCCGGTCGCCTTGATCGACCGCGCCCTGACCGAACGCCTCAACCGGGAGTTGGGAAGCACCTTCCAGTTGCCGCCGGCGAAGTAACGGCCGCGCCGCCTCCCGCGGCGTTCCCGGGACTCCCCCGAAAGTCCGATATATTTCGTCCCCCGGCGGCGGTACAATTCGGCTTAGGAGGTAGTCCTCCATGAAACGGGCCTGTGTCATTTGCCTCGCCGCGCTGCTCCCAGCCGGCGCGTTCGCCCAGAACGTTACGCGCAGTTTCGGCAGCGTCGTGTTTCCCGGAGGTACCGCGGGAACCACACCCGGGGTCAGCCGCAATTTCGGCAGCGTGGTCTTCCCCGGCGGTTCGCCCACTACCCCCCCGGTGCGCACCGGTCCGCCGCCCGCGTTCAATTTCAACTCCGGCAACAGTTTCAACCGGGGCAATTTCTTTAACGGCGGTAACTTCCGGCGCGGCGATGCGGGACGCGGCGGGGCCGGCCGCGGCTACCGTGACGCACCCGCCGCCGTCTTCGGCTATCCGTTATACATGCCCGGATACTTCGACGCGCCCGCTTCCTCCGACACCATCGCCCCCCTCGCGCCGCCCGACCCCCAGCAGCCCAACGTCACCGTCATCTATCCGCAGCAGCAGCCCCAGGATGTCCGTCCGATCGTGATTCAGATTGCGCCCGACGGAAGCGTCAAGCGGGAGAATGTGGACGCCGCCCCGCAGGTCTATCAGCCGGCCGAAGCGCCCGCCCCATCCACCGCATCCGCCACCGACCAGCAATCGTACTACCTGCTCGCCTTCAAGGATCACACCATCTACTCGGCCGTCGCCTACTGGTTCGACGGAGACACCCTGCACTACTTCACCAAGGGCGATACCCACAACCAGGTCTCCGTCTCGCTGATCGATCGCGATCTGACCGAACGTCTGAACCGCGAAATGGGCATCGAGTTCAAGATGCCGCCGGCCAAGTAACGGCCGTTCCCATACTTGCGTAATACACTTACCCATCCCGCCTCCGGTCGATGACCCGCCTGATCGCGACCGCGGCCCGCTGTCTCCAGTCCTCCCGCCGCGTTTCTCCGTGTTTCCTCCGCGCCCCTGCGCCATCCCCCGGGACTTTCGATCACCCGCCTGATCCCTACTCCCACTCGATGGTGCCTGGCGGCTTGTGCGTCAGGTCGTAGAACACACTGGCGATCCCTTCCACCCGCAGCACCTCCGCGCAGATCGCCTCCAGCAGTTCCGCCGGCATCGCCACCGATTGCGCGGTCATGCCGTCCACCGAGTCGATGGGCCGCAACACCACCGAATCCGGCGCCGTCTCCGTGCCCAGCGGGATCAGCACAACCGGAAACTGCCAGACGTGGTGGTCGTAGCCGCTCTCGTGACTCAGGCGCCGCACGATGGCGTCGGCTTCCCGCAGCCGGTCGAGGCGCCCCGGCGTCAGCGAGCAGGCGCGCACCCTCATCGCTGCCGTCTCCGCGCCCGCTACCCGCGCGATCACCCGGTTCACCTCCCGCAACCGGTTGATCAGCGCCGTGGCCCGCGCGTGGTCCAGCGCCTCGATCACGATCACCGGCGCATAACTCCGCTCATCGCCCTGCACCCCGACCGAGTGCACCGGCGCCACCATGCCGTCCGCCGTGGCCCGCAGCGGCGCGTCGAATTCGCTGCACAGGCAGCGGATCGCCAGACCCGGTCCCGGAAACGGATGCCGGTCGAGCAGTTCCGCCGCCAGCCCCAGTTCTCTTCCCACTTCCCGCACCTCGTCCTTGTAGAAGGATTTCAGCGGCTCCACGATGCGCCCGCTCTCGATCAGCCGCTGAATCCCCGCGACGCGGTTGTGGTGGGTCTTGATGACCGCCGCTTTGGCCGTGCCCCCGGATTCGATCGTGTCCGGATAAATCGTGCCCTGCCCCAGAATCCAGTCCTCGTCCGCCAGGTGCCGGGCTTCGATGATGCGCTCCTGCACCCGCACGAATTCCTCGCCGATGATGTGGCGCTTGCGCTCCGGGTCGGTCGCGCCCGCCAGCGCGCCCAGGAACTGCTCCTTGGCGTCCTCGATCGAAAGATTGCCCATGCGGCGCACGAAATCGGTTTCACCCTCGCGCATCAGCCCGGTGTCCACGTACACCCCGCGGACCCGGTCCGCGCCCAGCGCCCTCGTGCACAACGTGAAGGCCACCGTGGAATCCACCCCGCCGCTCACGAAGAAGAACACCCGGCGCGCGCCCACGCAATCGCGGATCTCCTGCTCCACCGCCGGCACGCGATTCCGCGGGTCCCAATCCTTCACGCAGCCGCAAATCGAGAACGTGAAATTCTCCAGGTATTGCCGGCCCCGCGGCGTGTGGACCACTTCCACGTGAAACTGCACGGCGTAGAGATTCCGCCGCGCGTCGGACATCGCGGCGATCGCGCAGGTCGGCGTCGCCCCCGCGGCGCGGAATCCGGCCGGCACCCGCTCCACCACGTCCCGATGGCTCATCCACACCTGCTGCGTGCCCCCCGCGCCGGCGAACATCGCTTCGCCCGCGCCGTCAAGCGTCAGCGCCGCCATGCCGTACTCGCCGTGATCGCCCTTGCGCACGCTGCCGCCCAGCAGATGCGCCATCAGTTGCTGCCCGTAGCAGATGCCGAGCACCGGCACGCCCAGTTCGAAGATCGCCGGGTCCACCGTCGGGCTGCCGGGGTCGTACACGCTGCTCGGACCGCCGGAGATGACGATGCCCCGCACGCCCGCCAGCGCGGCGGCGGGGGTTTCGCTGGCGCGCACCTCGGCATACACCCCGAGATCGCGCACCTTGCGGGCGATCAGGTGACAATACTGGCCGCCCGCGTCCAGTACCGCAATCTGTGCTTTTGGGTTCAAACTCTGATGGTAGCAGGCGCTCCCCGCCTACTGCGGTTCGCGCGCCGCCATGCGCTGCGCCACCACCTTGCGCGCAGCCTGGCTCAGGGCTTCCGCCTGCGGCAGCAATTCCACCGCGCGGGCGACTTCCGGATCGATGCGCTCGAACATGGCGTCGGCGTCGTCCACGTTGAACGCCGTGGTGTACATCTCGTGCGCCAGGTTCCGCCGGATCCACGGCAGGTCCCCGTCGAACTCCGCCGCGGTGAACTTCGTTCCGTGATCCTTCAGGTACTGCCGCAACTGCGCCACTACGGAATCGTCCGGCATCCAGCCCTTCGGCAGGTGCGTGCTGTGCGAGCCGAAGTACCAACTGGTGAAGTTGAACAGCCCGGTGCGCAGCAGGTCGATGCGCAGGCGGTCGAGTTTGCCCGCGTCGTATTTCACGTCCGGCGTGATGCCGCCGCCCCCGTACACCGTGCGGCCGCCCTCGGTCTGCTTCACATCCACCGGATTCCGCGCGTTCTCGTCGCGATGGTAGTAGTAGTCGAAGAAGCTCTTGTTGGTGTAGTCGCGCTGGATCAGCCGCCCGCTCGGCGTGTAGAAGTGCGCCCAGGTGAGCGCCAGCGCCGTGCCCTCGTCCAGCGGATACACCGTCTGCACCAGCCCCTTGCCGAACGTGGTCTCGCCCAGAATCAGCGCGCGGTCGTGATCCTGCAGCGCGCCCGAAACGATCTCCGCCGCCGAAGCCGAGTAGCGGTTCACCAGCACCACCATCGGGTAATTGCGCCCGTGATTGCCGTGCTGCGCGACGTAGGCCTTCTCCGGCGCGGAGCGTCCGCGATGCGAAACGATCAGCGCGCCCTTGGGCAGGAAATGGTCCGCCACCGCCACCCCCTGATTCAGCAGACCCCCGGGATTCTCGCGCAGGTCCAGAATCAGCCCGTGGAACTGATCCTCGCCCAGCCGGTGCAGGTTGTCGAGCAGTTCCTTGCTGGTCGTCTCGTTGAAGCTCAAAATCTTCACATACGCGATCCCCGGCTTCACCCAGAACGCGTCCTGCACGCTCTTGCGGCTGATCTCGTCGCGCACCACTGAAAACGTCAGGTGCTCCGCACTGCCCTCGCGCGCCACCACGATCTTCACCGTCGTGCCGCGCGGGCCCTTCAGAAGATCGGCGATTTCGGTCGTGTTCATCCCGTCCGTGGGCCGGTCGTTCACCGCCGCGATCACGTCCCCGGGACGGATCCCCGCCTTGTAAGCCGGCGATCCCGGGAAGGGCGCCTTCACCGCGGTCTTTCCATCGGACTGCGGCCCTACCTGCATCCCGACCCCGTAGTAGTGGCCCTTCTGGTCCTCGCGCATCAACTGGTACTCGCGCGCGTCGAAGAAGTTCGAGTGCGGATCCAGCGTGCGCAGCATCCCCGGTATCGCGCCCTTATAGATCGCCGTGTCCGCGCCCACCTGCGTCGCGAAGTTCTGCTCCACCAGCGAGAGAACCTTGCTGAAATCCTGTACGTCCTGATCGAGATCGGCCGCCTGATCGTCCGAAGCCGCGGCTACCGAGGCCACCCGCGGACCGTAGATCCCCCCCGCGATCGAGCACGCCAAAACGATCACTGGTAAGGCGAAAAGGGAGCGCCGCCGAAGGGCCATCGGAAATCCGTCCTTTAAGCGAAGTATATCCTACCCGCCTTTTTAGACGCGCCGCGCGCCCGTTTGGCTCCGGCTTTCACGCCAGTTCGCGCCGCACCGCGTCCAGCACCCCGTTGACGAACTGCACCGACTCCTCCCCGGAGAACTTGCGCGCCAGTTCCAGCGCCTCGTCGATCGTCACCGGCCCCGGCGTCCCCCCGTGGGTCATTTCGTACACCGCCAGCCGCAGAATGTTGCGGTCCACTCCCGGCATCCGCTCCAGCCGCCAGTGTTCCGCGTGCCGCGTGATCCGCTCGTCGATCTCCGGCAGATGCTCGACGGCGCCGCGTACCAGTTCGTCCACGAACGGGTCCCGCGCCGGCTGCTCCTCGGCGAACAACGCGCCGTAATACTCGTCGATGGCCTCCTCCACGGGACGGCGCCGGGCGTCCCAGGAAAAGAGGATCTGCAGCGCGCGCTGCCGGGCTCTGCGGCGGGATGCCATCGCTTAGGTCGCCTGCCGCAGGTTGCGCAGCAGGTTGGCCATCTCGATCGCGGCCATCGCCGCATCGAACCCCTTGTTACCGCCCTTGGCGCCGGCCCGGTCGATCGCCTGCTCCAGCGTGTTCGTGGTGAGGACCCCGAACGCCACCGGCACGCCCGTATCCCCCGATGCCTGCGCCACCCCCTTGGCCGCTTCCGCCGCCACGTAATCGAAGTGCGGCGTCTCCCCCCGGATCACGCACGCCAGGCAGATGATGGCGTCGTAGCGGTGCTGCCGCGCCGCTTCGGCCGCCGCCAGCGGCACCTCCCACGATCCCGGTACCCGGATCGCGTCGATCAGCCCGGGGTCCGCGCCCGAACGCGTCAGCGCGTCCAATGCGCCCTGTTGCAGGCGCTCCGTTATGAAGCTGTTGAAGCGGCTCACGATGAGGGCAAACCGCAGCCCCGCCGCCGACAAATTTCCTTCGATCACTCTCATGTGCTATTTCCCTTGGAACGCCGGCTTGCGCTTCTCCAGAAACGCGCGCGTCCCTTCCGTTCGATCTTCCGTTGCCGCCGCGGCTCCGAAGGCCGTCGCCTCGAACCGCAAGCCTTCTTCGATGCCGCCGTCCATTCCGGCATCCACCGCTTCCATCACCAGCGCCAGCGCCAGCGGCGCGTTCGCCAGAACTTTATCGAGCCACGCGCGGCAGAAGCCGAGCAGCTCCGTTTGCGGCAGCACCGCGTTGACCAGCCCGATGCGCTGCGCCTCCATGGCCCCGATCGCCTCGCCCATCAGCAGCATTTCGAGCGCCCGCCCGCGGCCCACCAGGCGCGGCAGCCGCTGCGTCCCGCCGTACCCCGGAATCATCCCCAGCTTCACCTCGGGTTGGCCGAACCGCGCGTTTTCCGCAGCGAAGCGCACCGTGCAGCACATCGCCAACTCCATCCCCCCGCCCAGCGCGAACCCGTTCACCGCCGCCACCGTCACCTTGCCGCACGTCTCCAGCCGCCGCATCACCGTCTGCCCGTGCAGTGCCGTCTGCCGCGCCTCGTGCGGCGTCATCGCTGCCAGTTCGCCGATATCGGCTCCGGCGACGAATGCCTTCTCCCCCGCGCCGGTGAGAATGGCCGCACGGATCGCTCCGTCCGTGGCGACGCGCCCGAAAGCGTCGTCCAGCTCCGCGATCACCTCGCCCGACAGCGCGTTCAGCTTGGCGGGCCGGTCGATGGCGATCAGCGCGACACCGGCGCCGTCTACCTCAAACCGGATGTGGCGGTAAGACATTCAAAATCAGTGTAGCATCGGGACATCCGAAACCTCGTCAATCCGCCAGCGCTTGATAGACCCGGGTCCGGATCTGCCGCCAGTACGGCACGTTGGCGTCCCGCGGCAGTTGCGTCATCAGCACCGTGACCAACCCCTCCTTCGGATCCACCCAGAAGAACGTCCCGGTGATCCCCGCCCACGAAAAGTCGCCCACCGACCCCGGCAGCGGATTGCGCCCCGCCGCTACCCGCACCGCGAAACCCAGCCCGAAACTCGTCCCCATCTCCGGCGTCGGCCCGAACGCGTCGATCAGCAGCGACACCGGCGAGTGCCGCTCCGTCGCCGCCGGAATCTGGTCCGACGTCATCAACTCCACCGTCTTGCGGGAGAGGATCCGCACCCCCTCCAGCGCGCCGCCATTCAGCAGCATCTGGCAGAACCGGGCGTAATCGCCCGCCGTCGAGAGCATCCCGCCGCCCCCCGACAGCACCGCCGGCTTCACCGTCGGGTCGATGTCCGGCATCGCCATCGCTTGATCCGGATGGGCCAGCCGCACGGCTTGCGCCGCCGTCAGATAGAAGCCCGTGTCCCGCATCTTAAGCGGACCCGTGATGCGTTCCGCGACGAAGCGGTCGAGCGGCATGCCCCCCGCCACTTCCACCACCCGTCCCAGCACATCCGTCGAGACGCTGTACTCCCACACCTCGCCGGGTTGGTGCGCCAGCGGCAGGCTGGCGATTTCCTTCACCATGGCCGCCAGCGATGGCGCGCGGAAGATTCCGCTCTTCTGGTACAGCTTATCCACCGCCGAATCGCCGAAGATGCCGTACGTCAGCCCGGAAGTGTGGCGCAGCAGGTCCTGCACCGTCATCGGACGCTTCGGCGCCGCGCCCTCCGTGCCCACCTTCACGTCCTGGAATTCCGGCAGATACTGGGCCACCGGCGCGCCGATGTCGAGCTTGCCCTCTTCCGCAAGAATCATCGCGGCCACCGACGTGATCGGTTTCGACATGGAAGCGATGCGGCAGATGCTGCCCGTCTGCATCGGCGCCCGCGCCTTCCGGTCCTGGAAGCCCACCGCGTCGAATGCCGCGAGCTTGCCTTTGCGGGCGATCAGCAGCACCGCGCCCGGAATCCGCCCGGCATCGGCATCGGCCTGCATCAGGCGATGCACCCGTTCCAGCCGCTCGGAGGACATGCCTACGTCTTCCGGCCGGTTCGCCTTCGGCAGCGGCTGCGCCGGCAAACTCGAGAGCGCGGCGAGTAAGCCGGCGATGGGCAGGGCGCGGAATACCCGCGTCGTATTGCGCGTCAACGTCATGGAGGCACCTGGAGCGAAAGCATATTCCCCGCCCGGCCGTTTTGTCAAAGCCGCGCCGATTAGATGCGCCGATTAGACGCCAATCCGAGCGGCTTGCGACAGGCCCATGTGAAACCACCAAACATCGCGCGCGGCGGTACCGAAACCTCGTCAGGACCGGGATGCACCCTTCACGGCCTTCGCGGTACCGGCATCGGCTTCACCGACGGACGCGCGCGGAACGTGGAATCAGACGGGCGAATGTTCGGCAAAAATATCAGTGGGCAGGCCGGCACGGGTCATCTACTCATTGACGACCTAG
>JBBIQR010000110.1:0-13848 GCA_037442245.1 Candidatus Solibacter sp.
AACGCCAAGGCCGCCACGGGCGCCTGAGACATCCGGATCGCCTCCGCTTGCCGCGGTGGGAAATCCAAAGCGCCGCCGAACTGCCGCCGGCAGTTAAAGGCCGCGCGGTCAACTGGCCTTGAAGGGCCGCGTGCCGTCCAAGGCCACAGCCAGTCTCCCAGTCACCGTGCGAAGCCGTGGTGCTCGGCGTTCCCGGTTGCTCCCGCGTCACGCGCGCCTCTGAACCGTTCAGGATTCCGTCTCTTCCGGCAAGATCGCCCGCGCGGTGACGCGACTGGTGCTCTACGATCCGCTCGCCATGACCGCCGCGGGTACCCCCGCTCCGCGCCCGCGCCCTAAAAGTAGAACCTCAACCCCAACTGCACAATGCGCGGATCCCGCGCCGACGTCACCTGCCCGAACAGCCCGTTCACCTGCTTGCCCGTCGCGTCGAACCGCGCCGATGTGTTCACGCCGCTGAACTGCGTGTGATTGAGCGCGTTGTACGCCTCCGCCCGGAACTGGAAGTGCGCCTTCTCGTGCACCTGCACATCTTTGAGCAGCGACAAATCGAAATTGTTGATCCCCGGCCCGCGAAATTGCGTCTTCGCCGCGTTCCCCGTCGTCCCCACCGCCGGCGGCAGAAACACGCTCGTATTGAAAAACCGGTAGAACGTCTGCTCGCTCTTGGGCAGCACCGGATCCCCCGTCACCACAACCCGCGTCCCTTCCGTGGGCGACCCGCTGATGTCCGCGCCGCTCACCAGCGAATACCCCACCGGCAACGGCGCCCCGCTCACGAAACTCGCGATCCCCGAGACGTGCCAATCGTTCAGCACCGCCCGCGCCGCTCGATTCTTCCACGTCACCCCCGGCACGTCGTACAGCCAGTTCACCTTCACCACGTGCGTGTGATCGAACCCCGCGAGGCCATAGTTCCATACCCGCACCGGAACGAACGTGCTCACCGCGCCCGTGTCGCCGTCCGTATAGTCCATCGCCTTCGACCACGTCCAGGCGCCGCCAAGCTGCAACCGGCGCGCGAACCGCCGGTTCACCGATACCTGCATCGAGTGATAATTCGAGGTCGCCGCGAAGCCTTCATAGGTGATGTTGTTGTACCCCATATACGGCCGCAGGAACGCCGCCGGCAGGGGCGCTTTGTTGGTGGGATCGATGCTCCCCGGCAGGAAGTCCGTCCCGTAGGGAATCGCGTTCAGGTTCTGCGCCCAGGGCAGGTGCCGCGCCACGCTTCCCACGTACGACACGTCCAGTACCGTCCCCCAACCCAGCGCCTGCTGCACGCCGAAGCTGAAATCCATCACCATCGGCACCTTGCCCGAAGGATCGATCGCCTGCACCGCCGAAGGAAACAGCACCCCGCTCGAAGAGAGGAGTGTCGCGACGTTCCCGTAATAAATCACCGGACTCTGCACGATCGGGAACTGCTGCGCGTAGGGATACAGCAGGTTCGATTGCTGGATCCGGTCGTAGAACCCGCCGAACCCGCCGCGCAGCGCGGTCTTGCCGTTGCCGAACACGTCCAGCGCGAAGCCGAGGCGCGGCCCCCACTGCACCCCGCGGTTTTCGATCAGCGCCCGCGGAATGCTTTTGTCGTTCGCCGCCACCGCCATCCCGTTGGCCGCCTTGCCGGCGCCCGGCGCCTCCGCTCCGATATAGGTCGCCGGATACAACGCCCCGGTCACCGGGTCCACGCCCCTGCGCACCCCGTTGACCACGGCCGGCTGAATCAGTTTCACCGCCTGTGCGGGATCGAACCGGTTCGCCAGGAAGTTCGATAGCGCGTCGCTCTTGATGTACGCCGGATTCACCAGCGACATCCGCATCCCGATGTCCAGCGTCAGCCGCCGGCTCACCTTCCAACTGTCCTGCAGGAACCATTCGACGTTGTTCGCCACCGCCGAGGGGAACGGGTTCGCGTTCGGCTCCGTGTACGAATTGAAGACACCCAGCGCCGCGTTGGCGTACGCGTAGTTCGTGTCCAGCGGATTGGTCGTGTTCCGCCCGAAATCGAAGCTCCCGTTGTACGGCACCCCGATCTGGTTGTACGCTCCCACCCGGTCCAGGTACACCCCGGCCTTCACCGTGTGCCGCGTGAACACCTTCGTCAGGTTGCTCGAAAACGTCGTGATGTCGTGCCCCGTGGTCAGCGGAAACCGGCTGTCCATGGTCAGGTTCGCCGCGTTCGGCACGCCCCCGAAACTCGCCTGCGGGATCAGGTCGAGCGGGTTGATCGACGGATCGAACTGCCCGGCCGTATACCCCACCGTGCTGCGCTGGTTGGCCTTCAGGTCCGCCGGGGCCGCCGTCGCGTTCCACGGCCGCCAACTGTAACTCGCGCTGGTCTCGCTGATCAGTGTCGGCGAAAAGATGCGCCGGTATTGCAGGATCACCACGCGCCCGTCATTCACCGTGTCCTGGTTGATGCGCGGCCAGTTCGATACCGGCGCCGGCGACCCCACTGCCGCCACGTTCTCCGTCCGGGTGTGCGTGAAGTTCAGCGAGAGAACGTTGGTCGGATTCACCGGATAGTCCAGTTTCAGTGTCTCGGTCCGCGTCGGATTGCTGACCGGCACCTGGAAGACGTAGTTGTAGTTGCCCGCCGAAATCGCGCGGTCGGTGAAATTCGCCTGCGGAAATACGCCCAACAGCGCCAGGCTGCTCGCGTTCAGGCGCGACGCCGGAATCCTGTTGCCCGGAAACGGCGTCATCCCGTTGTACGGATCCTTCACGACGATCGGCGCGTTGTTGACGTCCACCGTCTGCGAAAAATCCCCCTGCCGCTGGAGGGCCGTCGGCACCGTCAGCCTCGTGAGCGCCGATGTCGATTGACTCGGCCAGAATTCCTGCGACCAGAAGAAGAACAGCTTGTCCCGGTTGCGGTTGAAATGCCCCGGAATGTACACCGGCCCGCCCACGTTGTAGTTCCACGGGTTGTACCGGTACCGCGCCTTCGCCGCCCCCACCTGGTTGTTGAAAAACGAATTCGCGTTGAATTCTTCGTGCCGCTTGAAGTACGAAGCCAGTCCGTGAAAATCCCTCGTCCCGGACTTGCTGATCAGGTAAACGTTCGCCCCGGCCTTCCGCCCGTAGGCCGCTTCGTAGTTCGATAGCAGCACCTTCACCTCCGCCACCGAGTCCATCCCCAGCGTGACCACGCCGTTGGAATTGTTGCCGATGGCGTTCATCGTCGCTCCATCCAGCGTCACGTTGCTCGTGTTCGTGCGATTGCCGAGCGCGTTGAAGTTCCACGTGGCGTTGAGCCCGTCCTGCGTCGACGTGTCCACCACGCCCGGCAGCAACTGCACCACCGACGTGATGTTCCGCCCGCGTATGGCCAGCGTGTCCACCTGCGTCCCGGTCACCGAATCGCTCCGGTCGCTGGATTCGGTTTGCACCGTCGCCGCATCCGCCTTGACGGTCACCGTGTCGCTCGCCTGCCCCAGTTCGAGCCGCACGGCGCCCGTCGAAAGCTTCGCTCCCGCCGTCAGCATCACGTCCCGCCGCTCCGTCTGCTTGAATCCCTGCTTGCGTATGGTGAGGGCGTACGGGCCGTTCTCCAGCGCGTGAAACTCGAACTCGCCCAGCGTGTTGGTTTCCTGCTGCTGCTGGAGTCCGGTGTCCACGTGGGTGAGTACGACCGTCGCTCCCGGCACCGGAGCCTGTGTCGGGTCCTCGACCGTTCCCAGGATGCTCCCCGTCAGCACCTGCGCCGCGGCTGGAAGCGTCAGCAGTCCGGCCAACACGATTGCGTTCAGCGTGCGATGCATCGTCTTCATGCGTCCTCCATCGTCTACGTGGGGCCGGATCACACCGGCTGGCTGAAGTCGTCTCCCAGCTCGCGCTGGAACCGCCGGAGGCGCTCGAGTAGCGCCGCCTGCGTGGCGGCGTACTTCGGCTTCCCGGCCAGATCCTTCGTTTCCCAGGGGTCCTTCTGTAAATCGAAAAGCTGCGTCACGCCCGCCTGCGGGTAGACGATGAGCTTGTGCTCCCGCGTCCTCACCGAGCGCTGGTATTTCAGGTACCAGCAGAACACGGCGTCGTGCGGCTCGCTGCCGCTGCCCTTCAGCCACGCCGCCATGCTCGGAAACTCCACCGATTTCGGTGGCGCGATCCCCGCCAGCTCGCACGTGGTGGCGAACGTCGAGTGCTGGTACATCATCGCGTCGACCCGCTTGCGCGCGATCCCCGGCCCGGCGATCACGTAGGGCATCCGTACGCTGTGCTCGTACAGGTTCTGCTTGCCCATCAGGCCGTGCTCGCCCACCGCCAGCCCGTGGTCCGCCGTCAGGATCACGTAGGTATTCGCCGCCGCCGGCGAACCTTCCAGCGCGTCCAGGATCCGTCCGATCTGCGCGTCCATGTAGGTGATGTGCGCGTAGTATTCCTGCCGGTGCAGCCTCACGGCATCCTTCGTGCGCGGAAAGGGTGCCAGCATTTCGTCGCGGATCTTGTGGTCCCCCTGGTCGAACGGATGTTCCGGCAGGTAGTCCGGTGGGATCGCGATGCGCTCGCGCGGATACCGCTCGACGAATTCCCGCGGCGCCTGGCGCGGGTCGTGCGGCGAATTGAACCCGACGTACAGGAAGAACGGCTTCGTCTCGCGCGATACCTTGTTCAGGTGTTCGATCGCCCCGTCCGCCCAGACGGCGGCCGAGTGCTTGATCTGGTCCGCCTGCGCGTTGGCCCACCGGCTGGTGTGCAGCCACTGGCCTTTGCGCGTGGTATCCCACGGCGTCCAGGTATTGCCCGGGCTGGGGCGGTTGTAGGCATCCGGGCCGGATTCGAACATCCCCGGCGATACCGCCCCGGTCCCGAGAAAGCTGCGCTCCAGCGCCTTCCGGCTCAGGTGCCACTTCCCTACCAGGTAGGTGTCGTAGCCTGCCGCTCCGAACGTCTGCCCCCACAACTGCGTGGTCTCCACCTCCTTGCGCGCGCGAAACGCGGTCATCCCCGTATTCAGCATGGTGCGGCTGGCGATGCATACCGCTCCGGACCACGACCCCTGGTGGAAGCAGTGCGTGAACCTGCAGCCCCGTTCCATCAGCCGGTCGATCGCCGGAGTCTCCACCTCGCGGTTGCCGAGGGCCCGCACCCCGCGGAACGTGAGATCGTCCGCAATCAGGAACAGGAAGTTCGGCCGCTCCTTAGGCTGGGAGTCGATCCGCCCCGCCGCCGCCATCTGTACCGCCGTAGCCTTCAGAAAGTCTCGTCTGTCGATCATGTTGGTTTGAATCGTAATCCCTTTGCGTCCGGTCCATAATGGGAAAACAGGGAAAAACATTGTCAGCAACAGGTGCAAACGGGCCCAATCCGGCTCCGGATCCGCGCTTGCAGCTCGTCGAGCGGATCTGCGAAAGCCGCTACTTCGCCCGCAGCGCCAAGCTCCGTGAGTTTCTCCTTTTCATCGCTGAGCGTTCGCTGGCCGGTCGCACCGCCGAAGTTACCGAGGTGGAAATCGGCCGCGCCGTCTTCGCCCGGGGCGACGGGTTCGTCCCCACCGAGGACAGCATCGTCCGCGGCTCCGCCCGGCAGCTCCGCCTCAAGATCAAGGAGTACTTCGACGGTGACGGCGTCTCCGAACCGTGGCGCATCGAGATCCCCAAAGGCGGCTATATTCCGGTGTTTACCCGATTTAGCGAGGCCCCCCCAGTCTCGCGTCCACCTGCCGCGCGGCCCCGTCCCTGGCTGGCCATCTCGTTGGCGGCGAATGTCGTGCTCGCCGGCGCGTGCATCCTGCTCTGGCACCGTGCGCCCTCCCCGTCCCCGGCGGAACCTACGAGCAACGTCGTCACCGAGATGCTCAGGGCCGCACCAGGCTCGATCACGCTGGTGGCCACCGACTTCTCGCTTGCCGGTCTGCGCACTTTGCTTCCGCTGCCCTTCGGGGCCTTCACCGTGGATGATTATGCCCGGTGGGACTACTCGGCGTTCCAGCCTCCGCCGAAGTCCGACGCGGCCGCGCTCCGCGCCTTCGACCTTTTCCGCACTCACCGGCTGACCCGCGCCAGCGACCTGACCCTGACGGCTCTGATTGTGCGGCTGGATTCCACCGGCCGCCGTTTCGTGGCCCGCCACGCCCGCGACGTGACCGCCCGCGATTTCCGGTCCGGCTCTCACATCCTGTTCGGCAATCCCTACTCGACCCCATGGACCGTGCTGTTCGAGCCGAAGGTGAACCTGAAATGGCTCCAAGGGGGCTACCACGACACCACGCCTGCGCCCGGTGCGGCGGTCGATTACCGCGGCAACACCCCCGCCTACCAGGAGACCGGCAACAGCTACGCCCGGGTCGCGCTGGTCCCGAACCTGGCCGACGCAAACCAGGTGCTCATCATCGGCGGCGTCAACATGGTCACCATGGAAGCCGCCGGCGAATTCGCCCTGGACCCGGCTCATTGGGCGGAGATCCGGCAGGCTCTCAGGCTGCCCGCCGGCCAGCCGGTTCCTTACTTCGAAGCCCTGGTGGAAACCAAGGCCGTCGAGAACACCCCGCAGAGTGCGCGGCTCATCTTCGCCCGCCGCCTGCCCTTCCCTGAACCGCGCTAGCTTAGTACTCCGCTTCAGAAGTTCGTCAATATATCCGCAGACCGCTTGCTGACGCGCGCGGCTCGGAACGGAGCCGCGACCGTGAGGGAGCGGTGGACGCGGAATACGAGACCGTACTTGCGAAACGAGGTACTTAGCTAACTAACTAACGCCCTCCCCCTTCCCGCACGCTGATTCCTCCCCCCGCCCGCCATAGTAGCCCGCCAGCGCGTCAAATGCGGCTTTCGGTTCCCACGGCATGTCCGCGTACCGCCGCCCGCGCCGCCCCTCCTCGAGCACCTTCACCACTCCCTTGCTCGCCATATCGAAGTCCTTGTCCGGAGTACTGCTGTGCGGCAGATCGTAACGCGCGAACGTGTACACAAACGCGGCGTCAATTCCCTCCGTCTCAAAAACGTCTATTAGTTCCCCAAGGTAGCGGGCCTGCTCCTCTTCATCGCGCCGCCAGGCGCCCGGCAACCGGACCGGACGCGCCCCATCGCCCCACTCGATCATGGAATCGTCACCGCCGGGGAAATCGCCCGCGCCGCCGTAAGTGCCGCACCCGAACTCGGTGATCGCCACCGGTTTGCCCAACGCCCTGCCCTGCGCGGCAAACGCCCGCATAGGATCGCGAAACTGCCCGGCCATCGCGGCCGTTCGATAGCCGGCGTCCGTCGATATGATATCGAAGGCCCGCCAATCCACGCCCTCGAAGGGCAGCGACGCGTAGCTCAGTTTCCCGCCGAACCGCGCTCGCGCCGCCTCGACCGCGTGGCCCAGTAATTCGCGCAGGTGCGTACGCATCCCGGGAATCAACTCACGGATGCGCTGCGCGTCCGCCAGGACCGCCAGACGATCCTGCAGACTGCCGCCGGGCAGTATGCCCGCCGTAACCAGGCTCAGTTCGGAGCCGGTAAGGAACACGGTGTCCGCGCCGCGCCTGCGCTGGCGTTCCGCGCGTGTGGCGCAATCGGCGAGCAATTCGAGCAGTTGCCCGCCCGTCAGGTTGTTTGTGAAGGGGCAGAACCAAACGGCAAGACCTGCCTTCGCAGCGTGCGCCGCGGCAACCTCCAACCGCTCCGGATGCCCTCCCGTCACCCGGACTGCGTCGCAATGCAAGTCATCGTGGATGATTTGCATCTCCCGCTTCACAACCTGCGGATCGAAAGGTTCCCGCGTGGTCGTCCCCGCGGTCAGGAAGCCTGTATCGTAATTGATCCCTTTGCGCATCTACGCCCCCCCTCCGCATCAAACTTGCGCGTCCTCAAACCGGATCGCAGAAGTCGTCCGCCAGTTCCCGTTGGAACCGCCGCAGCCGCCGCGCAATTCCCGGTCCGGCGATGACGTACGGCATCCGCACGCTGTGCTCGTAGAGGTTCTGCTTCCCCATCAGCCCGTGCTCGCCCACCGCCAACCCGTGATCCGCGGTCGATATCACGTACGTGTTCGCCGCCTTGCCCGAACGGTCGAGCGCCTCCAGGATGCGCGCGATCTGCGCGTCCATGTACGTGCTGTGCGCGTAGTACTCCTGCCGGTGCAGCCGCACCGCGTCCCGCGTGCGCGGAAACGGCGCCAGCATCTCGTCGCGGATACCGCTCGACGAATTCGCGCGGAGCCTGCCGCGGATCGTGCGGCGGTTAAACCCTACGTACAGGAAAAACGGTTTGCTCGATTGCGCAACTGTTTGTAGATACGCAATCGCCCCGTCCGCCCATACCGCCGCCGAGTGGCGGATCTCGTCCACCTTCGCGTTGGCCCATTGCCCCGTGTGCAGCCACTGGCCTTTGCGCGACGTGTCCCACGTTGTCCAGTCGTCGCCCGCCCGCGGCCGGTTGTACGCGTCCGGACCCGATTCGAACATTCCCGGCGAGACCGCCCCGGTCCCCAGGAAACTCCGCTCGAGCGCCGCCCGGCTTAAGTGCCACTTCCCCACCAGGTGCGTGTCGTACCCGGCTTCCCCGAACGTCTGCCCCCACAGCGGCGTGGTCTCGACTTCCTTGCAGACCGCGCCCGGCCACGACCCCTGGTGGAAGCAGTGGGTGAACGTGCATCTCCGCGCCATCAGACCGTCGATCGCCGGAGTCTCGACCTCGGAGTTGCCCAGCGCGCGCACCCCGCGCAACGTGAGTCGGAAACTTCCGCCGGCCGATCATGTGCTGTCCCTCCGTCTTCAACCCTACACCCCGCCGCCGCGCCAGACCAGGTTCGTGACTTCGCCGGTCACCTGAGATACGATTACGAGTGACCGCAATGACGGATATTGCGTTGCAACAGCCGGCTCCGGAGATTCCGGATAAGCTGTACTTCAAAATCGGCGAGGTGAGCGAGCTGTTGGGCGTCGAGCCTTACGTGCTCCGCTATTGGGAGAGCGAGTTCTCCATCCTCCAGCCGAAAAAATCCGGCACCGGCCACCGCCTCTACCGCCGCAAGGACGTCGAGCTGCTGCTGCGCATCAAGCACCTGCTCAAGGAGAAGCGCTACACCATCGAGGGCGCGCGCCAGAGTTTGCAGGCGGAATCCCGCATCCCCAAAGCCGCCCGCGCCCCCAAGCCGCGGGTGCAGGCGGAACTCTTCGCCTCCGATCCGCTGCCCGAGATCAAGCGCGAATTGCAGGACATTCTTACCCTGCTGAAGTAGCACCCACGATCAGTTCGTAGATGCGGTCCAATTCGTCCTGCGAGTAGTAGTGGATTTCGATGCGTCCGCGCCCGCGCGCGCCTTCGCGGATTTCCACCTTCGTGCCGAGCGCGTCGCGCATGTTCTGAATCGCCGCCTTCACGTTGGGATCCTGTTTGATTTCCGTGACCGACTTGGGCTTCCTGCCGTCCATCATGCGCTGGGCGAAATTCTCCAGTTGCCGGACGCTCAGGTTCGTCTTGACCCCGTGCTGCGCGGCTTCCAATTGGAGCGCCGGTGTGGGCAGGGTGAGGAGCGAGCGCCCGTGTCCGGCGGTCAACTGGTGGTCGGAGATCATCTGCTGCACTTCCTCGGGCAGTTGCAGCAGCCGGACGAAGTTGCTGACGGTCGAGCGGTCCTTGCCGGTGCGGGCGCCGATTTCGTCCGGGGTCAGCGAGAGTTCCCGGGCCATGCGGGCGAAGGCGATACCGGTTTCGATCGGGTTGAGGTCCTCGCGCTGGATGTTCTCGATGAGCGTGATTTCCAGCAGCCGGTCATCAGGGATTTCCCTGACCACGACGGGGACGGCGGGGATCCCGGCGAGCTTGGCGGCACGCCATCGGCGCTCCCCTGCCACCAACTGATAGCGGTCCCCAACCTTCCTCACCACAAGGGGTTGTATAATCCCGTTCGACCGGATGGATTGGGCCAACTCTTCGAGGCGGGCGTTTTCAAAGATCCGGCGTGGTTGTAGCGGGTTGGGATCGATCGAGTCGATCGGGATGGGGTGTGCGGTTTCCTCGCGAGGCGCTTCGGCGGGCTGCGCCGGAGGCTGGTTCTGGAGCGCGGTCGAGCGGCCGCGCATCAGCGCATCGATCCCCTTACCGAGCGCTTTCCGCGGGTCGGGCTTGTTCATGATCGAGGATCTCCTTGGCGAGTTTGATATAGCTTTCCGCCCCTTTGGAGCGGGGGTCGTAGCTGAGGATGGGCTTTCCGAAGCTGGGGGCCTCGGCCAACCGGACGCTCCGCGGGATGATGGTTTCGAAGACCTGCTTCTGGAAGAATTCGCGGAGGTCGTTGGCGACCTGGCGGGTCAGGTTGGTACGGTCGTCGTACATGGTGAGGAGAATGCCCTCGATTTCGAGGGGGTGTCCGAGTCCGTCGCGGACGCGGTCGATGGTGTCCATCAACTCGGAGACGCCTTCCAGGGCGAAAAATTCGCACTGGATGGGGACGAGGACGGCGTCGGCGGCCATGAGGGCGTTGAGGGTGAGGAGGTCGAGGGCCGGGGGGCAGTCGATGAGGACGAAGTCGTAATGATCGCGGATGGGGGCGAGGCGTTCGCGCAGGCGGGTCTCGCGCTGGTCCAACTCGACGAGTTCGAGGTTGGCGCCGACCAGGTTTTTGTCTGCCGGGATGAGGGTAAGGCCGTCGAACTCGGTGGGTCGAATGGCGTCGGCGGCCGGGGTTTCGCCGAGGAGGACGTGGTAGAGGCTCGGTTTGTCCGGGGCTTTGGCGACTCCGAGGCCGCTGGTGCAATTGCCCTGGGGGTCCGAGTCGACGACGAGGACGCGGAGGTCATTGGCTGCCAGCGAAGCGGCAAGGTTGATGGCGGTCGTGGTTTTGCCGACGCCGCCTTTTTGGTTGGTGATGGCGAATACTCGGCTCAAGGTGAAATGCTAGCACGCTGTTTCACGTGAAACAAAATTGTGGGGGATTGTCGTTCTTGTTTCACGTGAAACAGAATGCGATTTCTGTTTCACGTGAAACAGAATCCTGTTTCACGTGAAACAGCGGCCGAGCCGGAGGTACCGGGCATCCCCGCCGGGGACCGGGATTGGCTCTTCCCAACCGATACCGGGGATGGCCGGAACCTCCGCTCCGGTCAGCAGCGCCACGTTCGGAGCCAACCGGAGCAGGAACGGCGCCAAATCTTCGGCGCTCACCGCCCGCGAAATCGCCCAATCGAAGGTCTCCTGCACATCCTCCGCCCGCCGCGCCAAAACCCGAACGTTCGGCACCCCCCGCGACGCCTCTTTCAAGAAAACCGCCTTCCGCTGGTGCGACTCGATCAGGGTCACCTGGCAATCCGGACGCAGCACCGCCACCGGGAACCCCGGAAAGCCGGCGCCGGACCCGATATCGCAAATTCGCAGCGCACCCGCCGGAAGATGGCGCCCGAGAAACAGCGACTCGCCATAATTGCGCTCGACAGAGTCGATCCGCGTCAGGTTCAGCGTCTTGTTCCAGCGCTGGAGGAGTTCGTAATGTGCCCGGAGGGCGGGGAATTCGTCAAGCACGGGTCAAAGTCAGATAGCAATCCAGAATCGCGACCGCGGCCGGGGTGACACCCGGAATCCGCGCCGCCTGCCCAATACTGGCCGGGCGGACGCGTTCGAGTTTCTGCTGGACCTCCAGCGACAACCCTGGGATGCCCCGGTATTCGAAGTCCGGCGGGATGGGACGGCGTTCCGCATTCTTCAACCGCTCCAACTGCCGCCCCTGCTGCAGCATGTAGCCGCTGTATTTGGTTTCGGTCTCGACGGTGTTCAGGACGCCGCGCACCGGTTCTTCGCCGAGCACTTCCCGGACCCAGGGCAGGAGTTCCTCGATCTTCGATTCCGGGCGGCGCAGCCAGGCGGCGTTCTTGTGCCCTTCGAAAGCGGCGGCCAGGCGCTGCTTCTGCGCCTGCTTGCGGGAGAAGAGTTCCCAGCGCTCGTCCGTGACGAGTCCGGCGCGCCGCCCGATGGGGGTCAACCGTTCGTCGGCGTTGTCGATGCGCAGGTGGAGGCGGAACTCCGCGCGCGAGGTGAACATGCGGTAGGGCTCGTTCGTGCCCTTGGAGATCAGGTCGTCGATCAGGATGCCGGTATAGCCCTCGCCGCGTCCGATCACGACCGGGTCGCGCCCGCTCAACTTCGCGGCCGCGTTCAATCCGGCGATCAATCCCTGGCAGGCGGCTTCCTCGTAGCCCGAGGTGCCGTTGATCTGCCCGGCGAGATACAGACCGGGAATCGATTTCACTTCCAGGGTGTGCTCGAGTTCCCTGGGGTCGACCGCGTCGTACTCGATCGCGTAGCCGGGACGGATCATCTCGGCGCGCTCCAGTCCCGGGATGGAAGCGACCATGGCTTCCTGCACGTCGACCGGCATCGAGGTGGACATGCCGTTGACGTAGATTTCGTTGGTGTCGAGCCCTTCCGGTTCGAGGAAGATCTGGTGGCGCTGCTTATCGGGGAACTTGACGATTTTGTCTTCGATGGAAGGGCAGTAGCGCGGACCGACGCCTTCGATCTGACCGCTATATAAAGGAGAGCGGGGGATCGCCTCGCGCAGGATCCGGCGGGTCTCTTCCGTGGTGTAGCCGATGTGGCAGTGAATCTGTTCGCGCCCGATGGCGGGGGTGAGGAAGGAGAACGGGGTGGGGTTGGAGTCGCCGGGTTGCGGCTCGAAGCGCGACCATTCGATGGTGCGTCCGTCGAGGCGGGGCGGGGTGCCGGTCTTGAGGCGGGTCCAATTCAGCCCGAGGGTGCGGAACTGGTCGCCCAGGAGTTGGGAGGGCGCCTCGCCATTGCGCCCGCACGAGTAGCGCTGCTCGCCGACGTGGGCGAGACCGTTGAGGAAGGTGCCGGTGGTGATGATGACGGCTCCGGCGGGGATGGAGCGTCCGTCGCGCAGGACGACGCCGGTGACCTGGCGCGCGGGGGTGAGCGAGAGGGCGGCGACCTCGGCCTGCTTGATGCGGAGATTCGGCTCTTTTTCTAACGCTTCCCGCATGTGGACGCGGTAGAGGCGCTTGTCCATCTGGGCGCGGGGACTCCACACGGCGGGACCGCGAGAGGTATTGAGCAGGCGGAACTGGATACCCACGGCATCGGCCATTTCGCCCATGATTCCGCCGAGGGCATCGATTTCGCGGACGAGGTGGCCTTTGGCAATGCCGCCGATGGCGGGATTACAGGACATCTGGGCGATGAGGTCGAGGTTCATGGTGACCATGGCGGTGCGGAGACCGATGCGCGCACAGGCGCGCGCCGCCTCACAGCCCGCATGACCGGCGCCGATGACCACGACGTCGTAGCGGTCGTGCATTGATCCTATTGTACTGTTGCGGGAAGGGAGGCCGGCCTCCGGTTCGTAAAGTTCTTTTCACTGTAAAGCCACAGACACGGCGGGGCGGCGCGGGGAGCTACTTCCGGGGATGGCCTTTGCCTAACAGGGCAGCGAAGCGGTGGCGGGCGCGGGCCTTGATGGCGCGGATCTGCTCGGGCGCGGCCGGGGCGGGGACGCCGGTATAGAACGTGGAGAGGGCCGAGCGGTCGGCCGCGGGCAGTTCGTCGAGAACTTTGCGGGCGGCGGCGGCTTCCGCGGACGGGACGGCAGCCGGCTCGCGGGCGAGCAGGCTCCGTTCGTCGGGATCGGATTTTCGGGGGTCGCGTTCGCTCACCGGGAGAAACCTTGTTCCCAAGCCAAACACCGGCGCGGGCCTGTGAGTTGCGGCTCGAACACGTGGCGGGATGAGGGACCGTAATATAATGAACGTTTTGACACACCATCATCCGCAGTCTGTTCTGATTACCGGCGCGGGACGCGGCATCGGGAAGCGTCTGGCTCTTGGTTTCGCGCAGGTAGGCGCGCGTGTCGGGTTGCTGGCCCGCAGCGAGGCGGGCACCACCGATGCGCGCGGGCTCTCGCTCTTTT
>JBBIQR010000111.1:0-13780 GCA_037442245.1 Candidatus Solibacter sp.
TGAGGGAGCGGTCGCCGATGAAACGGAAGAAACCACACGGTCATCACACTAGTGCATCTTCCCCAAACTGGCAAAAATTGCCGGGCTGGCCAGAATCGGCGGTGTCCGCGAGGGCGTTGCCACGGGAGCGCGCTGTTCGGCGGCGCCCCCGGCGGTGCGGAATTCGTGCTGGATCGTGCGGATCGCGACCATTCCGCCGCGTGCCCGCACAATGCGCCCGGAGATGATTAATTGCAGGGGCGCCACGTTATGCAGCAGGACCGGCCAGGCGACCGAAAGCTCCACATTCAAGCCCTCGGGCAGGTGGCGGCCGGCGTTGAAAAGCATGCCGCCGCTGGAGAGGTCGATCGTGTGTCCGGTCCCGTTGTCGAGAACGCGCCGCCGCCGGATCAACTTCCAGCGGCAGTCCAGTTGGATCGTATAACGACGGTCCTGTCGCCGGTCGCCGGCGATCAATTCATCGGTTTCGGGGTTCCGTCTTTCCGGGGGCATTTCGGTTCGGTCCTTCGTCTCCCTGAATCGCGGGAGACAGCATCATTATCCGAACTGCCGATTGTCAAAGCACAGTCATACAGGTACTTACAGGGTACTCAGCGTCCTAATCGCGCCCCTGATAACGAACGAATGGGGCAGCTTACTGCCGCGGCTGGTATCCTCAGAAAGTACACGTCCCGCCGGTGAGAGGGAAAACCGGCGGCAAGGGACGGAATCGACAGGAGTTTACCCACGTGAGAGTGTATGGGCTCGGGTGCCTGCTGCTGGCGGCGGCCCTGGCGGCGCAGGGACAGGTCGCCGAGCAGCATGTAACCGCGTTCACGCTGGCCAACGGCCTGCGGGTGGCCGTGCTGGAGCGCCACCTGTCGCCGGTTATCGCCTGCTTTACGCTGGTGGGCGGCGGATCGGTCGACGACCCTCCTGGCCAGACGGGGCTTGCGTCCCTGCTCGGCGGGATGCAGCTCAACGGCTCCGAATCGGTAGGCAGCCGCAACTGGGCGGAGGAGAAGGCGGCCCTCGCCGCCCTCGACGACGCCTACGGCCGGCTGCAAGCCGAGCGCAATAAGGGCCTCCTCCGCAACGAAGACGAATACGGAAAGCTGCGGACCCAGTGGCGGCTTGCCGTGGACGCCGCGCAGCGCTTCAGCGACTCCCGGGAGTATCGCAGGATCCTGACCGAAGCCGGCGCCGATCAGATCCACGCCTCGGCCGACTACACGACCCTGAGCGTTTCCTATACCCTGCCATCGAATCGCCTCGAGCTGTGGTTCGCCATGGAAGCGCAGCGGTTGATGCACCCGGTAGTGCGCGATTTCGACCAGGCGCGTGCCGCCATGATCGAGGACCGGCGGAAGGCGGGCTCCGATCCCCGGAACCTGGTTCGCGGGGCGCTGCTGGCATCCGCGTTCCCGGCTCATCCGTATCGCGTGCCCCAGGACGGATGGCCCAGCGATCTGGCGGAACTCGACCGCCGCTCCGCCCAGGGCTTTCTGGAAGCGCGCTACGTTCCCGGCAATATCGTGATGGCGGTTGCCGGCGATGTAGACCCGGCGGAAGCCCGCCGCCTGGCGGAGAAGTATTTCGCGGCGATGCCTGCCCGCGCGCTGCCGCCCGCCCTGCGCACTGCCGAGCCTCCGCAGCCGGGACAGCGCACCCTGATCCTCGACCGGGACACCGCGCCCGTGCTCGCCATCGGCTACAACCGGCCCTCCTATCTGGACCGCGACGACACCGCGCTGGACGTCCTGGTCACGCTGCTCAACAGCGGCTCGACCGGGATTGCCCGCCAGGAACTGGTGGAGGAAAAGAAGCTGGTCTTCAGCCTGGAGATCGCGGCCAGCTTTCCCGACGGGCAGTACCCGAACCTGTTCACCTTCTTGCTGGTGCCGGCGCCGGGTCATAGCGCGGCGGATGTGATCCAGGGGGTGGATGCGCTTCTGTTCCGTCTGCGTACCCAGAAACTGCCGCCCGCCGTAGTGGCGGCGGCGCGGAATCAGATTCAGTCGCAGATCTACCAGAATCTGGCGTCCAACCTGTTTGCGGCCCGGATGCTGGCCATACACACGTGGACTTACGGGGACTGGAAGAAGTTGTTCACCCTGGCCGCCGACTACGGCAAGATCACGGAAGACGACCTGATGCGGGTGGCGCAGCGTTACCTGAATCCCGGGAACCGGACCGTCGTCTACACCATCATGCCCGCTCAGCGGCCGCGAGGGGGCGTGCAATGAGAGGTACGCTGCTGTTGTTGGCCGCCACCGCCCTTGGGTTCGGTCAGGTTCCACTCGGTTTGCCCGGCTCGGTGGCTCCGAAACCGGCCACGCAGAGCGCGCCAAAGCCGGCGATACGTCCGGTCCAGCCCCCTCCACGCCCCGCTCCAGCCAAGCCGGCCCCTGGCGGAGGGGTCTCCCCGCGGGATCTCACGTTTCCTCCGCTGCACGCGCTCCAGCCTCCCCAGGCGGTGACCGCGACGCTGCCCAACGGTCTGCGGGTATACCTGGTCGAGCAGCACGAGTTCCCGGCGGTAGGCGGTGCGGTGATCGCCCGCACGGGCTACGCTTTCGACCCGCCCGGCAAGACCGGGTTGGCGGGACTCGCCGGCATGCTGCTGCGCGGCGGCGGCACTTCCTCCAAATCCCCGGAGCAGGTGGCGCGGGAGTTGGCCGCGCTCGGCATGACGCTCGATTCCGCGGTCCGCCCGACGGCCACCGTGCTCACATTCAACGCGCTGCGCGATACCGCGCAACCCGCGCTCGCCCTGCTGCGCGAAATTCTCGAGCACCCCGCTTTCGACGCCGGCCGTCTGGAGGTGTTCCGCCGGGGGATGCGCTCCACCATCGCGCATCGCAACGACGATTCCGCCGCAGTCGCGGGGCGCGAACTCTCCCGCCTGATCCTCGGCGCCGGCACGCCGTACGGACAGCTTCTGAACTACTCCGGGCTCGATCGCATCACCGGCAACGACCTGCGGGCCTTCCACCGGAAGTACTTCGTCCCGTCCAACCTGATGCTGGGGATTTGGGGCGATTTCGACGCGCGGCAGATGCGCGCACAGGTGGAGCAGGCGTTCGGCACGTGGACGGCGCCGGGCGAAACGCCGCCCGAGTTTCCCAAGGCCGGATCCGCGCCTGTGCCGGGCATCTACCTCGCCGCGGTGACGGACCCCTCGGTCAGCTACCTGGCAATCGGCCAGCCCAGCGGCATGATGACCCAGAAGGACGCTCCGGCGCTGGAAGTGATGGCGTTGCTGTTCAACCGGGTGCAATCCCGCATCCGCCAGCGCGCGGCGGGCGACTTCACCGCCGGATCGCTCAGCCTGGCCGGCGTCCAGATCGATGGCGCGCGCGCGTCCTGGGACGCGGGCCTCGATCATGCCGGCGTATTCCGCATCACCGGCTCGTGCCGCGGAGCCGCCACCGCGGAATCGGTCCGCGCCATCCTGGACGATATCGACCGCGTGCGCGCCGGGGAAATCGGCGACGAAGACCTGCGCGCCGCCAGGGAGGCCGCCCTGTCCGCGTTTCTCAGCCACTGGGACACGACTCCGGAAGGAGTTCTTGAAATGATGATCCTGGAATACTACGGGGTCCCGCGGGACTTCATCCGCGAATACCAGGCGGGCATTCAGGCGGTCACCAGGGCCGACATCCAGCGTGTGGCGCGGCAATACCTGAATCCGGCCAACCTGACCATCGTGGTGGCGGGCAACCCGCAGGTCTTCTCGACCCCGCTCGAGAAGGTGAATCCTCAGGTGAGCCGCATCGACCTCTCGATCCCCGCGCCCACAACCACCTTAGTTGAAACCAGCGATGCCAGCCTCGCGGAAGGCAAGCGGCTGCTGGCGCGCGCGCAGACCGCTGCCGGGGGCGACGCCAAACTGGCCTCTGTCAAGGACTATACTTTGCAGGCCGAGTACCAGATCGATCCCGCGGTCAGCGGCATCGGCGGCTCGGTGATTTTGCAGTCCGACCGCTGGATCGCCGCCGAGATCTTCCGTCAGGACATGACCCTCTCCACCGGGCGTGTCTCCGCGTTCAGCGACGGAGTGTCCGGGTGGATCGTCACGCCGCAGGGCGGGGGGGCGCTTATGGGCACGCAACTCCAGCAACTGCGCAGCGACCTCTTCCGCTCCTACTTCCGCCTGCTGCTCAGCGATCGCGTGCCGGGCCGCACGGTCAACTCGGTGGATGCGAATCTGGTGGAGATTTCGGGGCCCGGCGGCCAGACCGTGCGGATCGAGTTCGATGCCGGCACGGGGCTGCCCAAGCGCGCCATCTACGAAGTGCCGCAGGCCACCGGCGTTTCGTTGTTCGGCGAGGACCTGTACAGCGATTTCCGCAGCGTGGACGGCATCCTCTATCCCTTCAAAACCGTGATTATGCAGGCGGGCCGCAGGTTCGCCGAGGTGTTCGTCAAGGACATCAGGATCAATACCGGATTGCGCCAGGCCGACCTGGCAACGAGACCCCAATGAGCCGTTCCCTCTCTGTTCCGTTTCTCTTCCTGGCCTGCGCAGCGCTCGCCGGCGGCGCCGAAACCGCCCAGCAGCGCGGCAAGCGCGTGGTTTACGAGGCGCTCGAAGCGCTCGGCGGCAGGCAGTTCCTGGCCATGGAAGACCGCGTGGAAAGCGGCCGCGCGTACTCCTTTTACCGCGGCGAGATCCAAGGGCTGAGCATCGCCACCATCTACACCCGCTACCTGGTCCCCACGCCCGGCAAGGTCTCCGTACGCGAGCGGGAGAACTTCGACAAGGATCAGAAGTACGGGGTGCTCTTCAACGAAAGCGGCGCCTGGGAGATCACCTACCGGGGCGCGCAGATGCTCGACCAAAAGCGCATCGACGCCTTCCGCGACGGCACGCTGCGCAACGTCTTCTACATTCTGCGCCAGCGCCTCGACGAACCGGGGTTGGATTTCTTCTCTCAGGGCGCCGATTTGTGGGAGAACCGCCCGGTCGAGATCGTGGACATCACCGACGCCGATAACCAGACCACCACGGTCTATTTCAGCGCGCTCGATAAGCTCCCGGTGCGCCAGATTTTCAAGCGGCGCAACAAGGAGTACAAGGATTTCGACACCGAAGAAAGCATCTTCGCCAAGTATCGCGACCTGGACGGCGTCAAGTGGCCCTACAGCATCCGCCGCTACCGCAACCACGAGAAAATCTTCGAGATGTACTCCGATTCCGTGCGCATCAACCGCGATTTGACCGACGATCTGTTCACGCTGCCGGTCAACATCAAGATCCTGCCTGCAAAGTAGCGCCCGTGGACACCGCCTCGCTCGAGCAACGCTACCGTGCCCGCGCCGCCCGCGGCTGGCGCCATCGGTTGCGGCGCGCCCTGGAACCGCCCGCTCCATTCGTGATGAACCCGCGCGAACCCCGCGATTTTCCGTTAGGCCGCTGGAACCTCTACATCGGCGGCGCGGGACGGCAAGTCGCGGGCTACGTGAACCTGGATCTGTTCCCCATGCCCGGGGTGGACGTGGCCGCCGACGCCGAGGCGCTGCCCTTCGCTGACGAGGTGTTCACGCGCGTCGAGTGCGACGCCGTGCTCGAACACGTCCGCGATCCGGCGCGGGTGGCCGCCGAAATCCGCCGCGTGCTCGCCCCCGGCGGCTACGTTCATCTGGTGACGCCGTTCTGCCACCCGTTTCACGAATACCCGAAGGATTACCGGCGGTTCACCATCGACGGGCTGAAGCAGCTTTCCGCCGGACTCGAACCGGTGGCCGAAGGTTGGCGCACCGGACCCGCCGCGACCCTGCTGGTGGTCGCGATCGAGTTCGCCAAAGGACTGCTGCCCTGGCGATGGTGGCGCGCCGCGGCGCACGCCGGGCTCGGCTGGCTGCTCTTTCCCCTGCGCTATCTGGACCTGTGGCTGCTGCGCACGGACCGCGCGGGAAGTATCGGCAACCACTGCTACCTCTGGCTGCGTAAGCCCGCTTCGCGCGCGTAGGTATCCACGCTCAGGCGCTGGCCGTCGGTGCGGATGGTGATCAGCCCGTCCTGGTCCGTGCGCAGGATTTCCGCGTGGCGCTGCTCGAGGCGGCCGAGAATCGCCGGGTGGGGATGCCCGTAGCTGTTCTCGAAACCGTCGGAGATCACGGCGAAAGCGGGGCGCACCGCATCCAGAAAATCCTCTGTGCTGGAAGTGCGGCTGCCGTGATGCGGCACCTTCAGTACGTCCGCCGGACGAACCTCCCCCGCATCCAGCATCTGGCGCTCGATGGGACGCTCCACGTCGCCGGTGAGCAGGAAACTGCGGCTGCCGTACGTGACGCGCAGCACGAGCGAATCGTCGTTCCGCGGCGTATCCAGCGCGGGCGAATCCGCGAACGGAGCGAAGACCTCGATCTCCGCGCCGCCGAATGCGAAGCGTTCCGGCGCGCGCAGCGGCTTCACCGGGATGCCGGCGGTGCGGGCGGCGTCGCGCACCCGCGCCCACTCCGGGCTCTCGGGCGTGACGCCGGTCCATACCTCGGCGGGACGAAAGGCGGCGACCAGGGCGGGCACGCCTCCGGCGTGATCCTCGTGGGCGTGGGTGAGCGCGACCACGTCCACCCGCCGGATGCCGCGGTCCCACAGGTAGGGGCCGATCACGTCCTCGCCGATATCGAGATTGGAGCGCTGCGGGCGACCGAACGCGGGGATGCCGCCGCCATCCACCAGCATGGTGCGCCCGTCCGGGAAGGCGAGGAAGAGGCCGTCGCCCTGCCCCACATCGATCGCGGTGAGTTCCAGTTGCCGCGGCACGATCGCCGGTGCGAAAGGATGCACGAAGAGCAGCGCCAGCAGCACCGCCAATACGGCGCCGGCCGAAAAGCGCGCGGCGCGGGTGTTCGCTACAGCCGCGGCGATCAGCGCGGCGGCGACGGCCACCGCGAGCCACAGCGGCGGCGTCGGGATACGCCAGCCCGGTTCGAGGCGCGCGTGGAAATCGACCACCGCCTGCGCCAGCCCGAGGAACCACCCCGCCAGTTTCGCCCCCCACCCCCACCCCGTGAAAACCGCGGCGAACCCAAGCGGCACCACAAACCCCATGGCGGGCACCACCAATGCGTTCGCGGACAGCCCCGAGACCCCCACCCGGTGGAAGTACTCGACCATGGGCAGCGCCAGCCCGAATTGCACCACGGCCGACGTGAGCACGATCTCGTACACGTAGAAGATGCCGCGCGCCGGCCAGGCGACCGCGCCGTACGGCACGCGCAGCGCGCCGGCAAGCTGCCGCATCTCGATGCGGAACTGCGCCACCCGGGGTTCCATATGCAGATCGCGGCCCCGTTCGCCGAGACCGCGCAGACCGGCCGCCAGCGGTCCCGACGTGGCCTGAATCGCCGGAGCGGCGAAGGCGCCCAGGAAGCCCACCGCGAGGAACGTCAGTTGAAAGCTGGCGTCGAAGAGCTGATCCGGATCGAGCAGGAGAAAACCGAGCGCGATCGCGGCCAGCAGGTTGAGGATGCGGCGCTCGCGATAAAAGTACGACCCGATCAGGTAGAGCGTGAGTCCGGCGGCGGACCGGATGCAGGGCGCCTGCCATCCCGTGACCAGCGCGTACAGCCACGCCGCGAGCGTGGTCGCCGCCAGCGCCCACGGCTGCGGGATGAAGCAGATGCGCAGCAGAAACAGGAATACCGCCGCCAGCACCGCCACGTGCGTGCCGGAGATCACGATGGCGTGAAAGGTGCCCGTGGAGCGCCACTGGTTGGTCCACACCTTCTGGAGTTGAAAGGACTGCCCGATGAGGATCGCCTGCATCATGCCGGTGCGGAACTCGTCGTTCGGGTAGAGCCGGCCGATGCGCTCGAGCGCGGCCGCGCGCAGGTCCATGATGAATTTGCCGAAGCGCGTGCCGCACCGGCCGGGCAGCACCCGCACCGAGCCGGCGCTGGCGCTCACGGTCCAGTAGATGTCCTGGCGCGCCAGGTAGCTCGCGTAGTCGAACGCGCCCGGATTGCCGAAGTTGCGCGGCTTGCGGACTTTCCCGTCGAGCTCGATATGCTGCCCGTAGCGCAGCGCGGGCAGGGCTTCGCCGGGCTTGGTGTAGAGCGTGACCTGCGCGCGCGCGTCGCGGTCCAGTTCGAGCACGAAGCGTTCCCGCTCGCCGCTTACCGCGGGCGGCTCCACCACGCAGCCTTCCACGATCAGGACCTCGCGGGACGTGGCGTCGATCTCCGGCGCGCGTCCGGGACGGTGCGCGTACGCGGTGAGCGCGCCGGCAAAGACGAATCCGGCGAGTCCGCACGCCTGCGCCACCCGGATCGCCCCGCGCGCCACCGCGACGATTCCCAGCACCAACAATACGGCGATCGCGGGAAGAGTTTCGCGGGGAGCGAGCGGGGCGTATCGCGCCAGCAGGATGCCCAGGGCCAGCGCGGCGACCGGAGCGATCAGGGGATGGCCGGGCGGGGCGGATTTGGGGGAGGGCGCCGCCATAGGAAAGATAGTGCGGCGGCGGATGGAGAATTCTCAGGGAACGGAGGGAATCCTCAGGCCCCCGGCAGAGCTTCGGCCATCTCCTTCGCGACCCTTGCGGTGTTGGCGTGTATCGTGATGGTATCTTCCACGCTCTGCGCGTAGCCTCCGGCGAGCACGATCGCCACCGGCACGCCGTGCTCGCGCGCGGTGCGGATCACCAGCCGGTCGCGCTCCTCCAGACCGCCGAAGGTGAGCGACAACCCGCCCAACTGGTCTTCCATGTAGGGGTCGGCGCCGGCGGCGTACACGATCAGTTCCGGCTGGAACATGAGGAACGCCGCGCGGTAGCCGTTGCCCAGGCGGAGCAGGTACTCGCTGTCCTCCACGCCGTCGGGCAAGTGGATGTCGAGGCTGGAGAGCGGCTTCTCCGCGGGGTAGTTGTTGAACTGGTGAATGGAGAGCGTGAAGACGGAGTGGTCGCCGCGGAAGATGGCCGCTGTGCCATTGCCGTGGTGCACGTCGCAATCCACCACCATGGCCTTGCGGATGGCGCCCTCCGCCTGCAGCCGCCGGATCGCCACCGCGATATCGTTGACCGCGCAGAAACCCTCGCCGTGGCCGGGAAACGCGTGGTGGAAGCCACCCCCCACGTTGAAGCCGATGCCGTCGCGCAGCGCCAGCCGCGCAGTCAGCAGCGTACCTCCCGCCGCCAGCCAGAACGCCTCCACCATTTGCCGCGAGTAGGGAATCTCGAGCCGCAGAATGTCCGCGTAGCTGAGCGTGCCGGTGCGCAGCTTGGCGACCCACTCGGCGTCGTGGACCAGCCGGATATCGTCATCCGCCGCCGGCTCCGGCTGTACGAAATCGCCTTCTTCGGCGAAACGGGTGCGCAGCAGCCGGTCGCGCAGCCAGGCGAACTTCCGCGCCGGAAACACGTGCTCCCCCAGGTTCAGGAAATAGCGTTCGTGATAGACCAGCTTGAAGGGCAACACGGCCCTGTCCTCATTTCGATTCCGATTGCAGCGCCGTCACCACGGCCACGCTGTAAATATCCTCGGCCGAGCAGCCGCGCGAAAGATCGTTGGCCGGTTTGGCCAGTCCCTGCATGAAGGGACCGATGGCCATGGCGCCGCCCAGCCGTTCCACCAGCTTGTAGCCGATGTTGGCCGATTCCAGGCTGGGGAAGATCAGGGTGTTGGCCTGTCCGGCGACCTTCGATCCCGGGGCCTTGCTCCGGCCCACCGCCGCTTCCACCGCGGCGTCGGCCTGCAATTCGCCATCGGCCTCCAGGTCCGGGGCGCGCGCTTTGAGAATCTCCATCGCCTCGACGACTTTGTCTACCATCGGCCCCTTGCCGCTGCCTTTTGTCGAGAAACTGAGCAGCGCGACCTTCGGCGCGGTGTCCATCAGGACGCGCGCGGTCTCCGCCGTGGCGATCGCGATATCGGACAGTTGCATGGCGTTCGGGTCCACCACCACCGCGCAATCGGCGAACGCCATCAGGCCATGATGCCCGCGGTCGCGATCGCGCAGCGCCATGATGAACACGCTCGAGACCAGCCGTGCGCGCGGATGCGGGCCCACGGCGTGCAACGCCGCCCGCACCGTCTCGGCGGTCGAATTCACCGCGCCCCCGACGCTGCCATCGGCGTCGCCCGCGCCCACCATCAGGGACGCGAAGTAGAGCGGCTTCTTCGCGATCGCGGCGGCTTCCACCGGGGTGACGCCCTTGGCGCGCCGCCGCTCGTGGTACAGCGCGGCGTACTTTTCGGCGAGCCGCGCGTTTGCCGCCGGGTCCACGAACTCCACGCCCTCGGGAGCGCCGGCCGGGCGGGCGCCGATCAGCACCGGCTTCACCACGCCGTCGCGCGCCAGACGCCCCGCGGCTTCGAGCACGCGCGGATCGTTCCCCTCGGGGAACGCGATCGTCTTCTTCAGCTTGCGGGCGCGCTCGATGAGCCCGCTCATGAATTCAGTTGCCGATGCCGGGATGTCCGCCATTGCTTTCGGAACCCTGAGTCTAGCAGGTGGCAGTCGCCTACTTCTTCACCGCGTCCAGCAGGAGCCGCACCGGGCGCGCCGCGGCCAGCGTGACCTCGGCGTTGGGACGCATCATGCGGGTGAGTTCCGCGGTCTGCGAAGCGGCCATCGCGTCCGGCGCCTTCTCGCCCTTGACCAGCAGATCGAGCAGTTGCAGCCCGAGCGCGCCCGCCGCGGAGAGGTCTTTCGAAAGGCCCTTCAGTTCGGCCAGCATGGGGCTATCGTTGGCGATCGCCTGAAAGCGCGCATCGTTGGCCGCCCAGCGGGTGAACTGCGCGCGCAAATCGGCGATCCCGGCGGCGGACCCCTTGGGGTCGGCGATCGCCTGACGCGCCTCGGCTTCGAGGGCGCGGACGCTCTCGCTCTCCGGACGCGCGGCATCGGCCAGGCGGTTCATCGGCACCAGGCTGGTGTACTGGCGCGCGCGGGCTCTCACGCCGAGCCCGTTCCCTTCCACCGCATCGGCCAGCACGCGCAGCGCTTCGGGCGCTTTGCCTCCCGCCATGCGGTCCAGCATGGGCGCGTAGTTGGAGCGGTGCTCTACGCCGGTGAACTCCAGCAGGCGGCTGACCTGCTCCATGCGCTCGTACATCGAAGCCGCGGTGCTGCTTTCCGCGGGCGACCAGAAACGCTCGGCGATGGCCGCGGCGCGCGGCCAGATGCGCGAGTCCACCGTTTCCGGCGTGACATATTCCGCCCACATGCAGGCTTCTCCGCCCAGGATGCGCGCCTGCACTTCCGGCGGCAGCGAGAGTGCGTTCCCGCCCATGGGATCGACGCCGTAATGGAAGCTCGCCGGGCTCAGGTGGTCCAGATAGTAGCCCCACGAAAGGATGCCGCGGTAGCCTTTGGCGGCCGCTTCGGCCAGCGACTTCTGCCCGCGCCAGGACTGCACCACGATGTCCTTGGGCAGATCCGGATGCAGCACCTCGTCCCAGCCCACCAGGATCTTGCCGCGTTTCACCAGCAGTTTCTGCACGCGCTGGTTGAAATACGCCTGGATGGCGTCGGCATCCTTCAGGTTGTGATCCCGGGCAAATGCCTGCACGCGCGCCGAGGCGTTCCACTGGTCCGGCTTCACCTCGTCGCCGCCGATGTGCCAGTAGGGGTCCGGAAAGAGCGCGGTGATCTCGCCGAAGAATTCGTCGAGGAACTGGTAGGTCTCCTCGCGGCTGGGGTCGAGTGCATTGGGGTTGACGCCCCAACGGCGCCAGATTTCGAAGGGACCGGGCACGGTGCCGAGTTCCGGATACGCCGCCAGCATGGCGGAGGTGTGGCCCGGGATGTCGAACTCCGGCACCACCCGGATGCCGCGCCCGCGCGCGTAGGCGACGACTTCGCGGATCTGGTCCTGCGTGTAGTAGTGGCCGTCGCTGCCCAGTTCCTGAAGTTTGGGGAAGCGCTTGCTCTCGACGCGGAAGCCCTGGTCGTCGGAGAGGTGCCAGTGGAAGACATTCAGCTTCACCGCGGCCATGGCGTCGAGGTTTCGCTCCACTACTTCGAGCGGCATCCAGTGGCGCGAGACGTCCAGCATCAGGCCCCGCCATGGGAAGCGCGGACGGTCCTCGATGTGCACCGCGGGCGCGGCGAATCCCTCCGGCGAGGGCGCCACCAGTTGCAGGAAGGTCTCGAGGCCATGCATCGCGCCATCGGCGATGGCTGCTCTGATGATGGCGCCATCGGGCGTGACATCGAGCGTGTAGGTCTCGTCCTCGCCCAGCACCGGGTAATCGTTGCCGCGGGCCGCGCAATCCACGCGCAGCGCCGGGGTGGGGGCGGCGGGTCCGAGGAAGGGGATCCCGGTCTGCCGGGATAGCCGCGACGCGGCGCGCGCGATGGCCGCGCTCAGCCGCGGGTCGGAGACGCCGGTGCTTTCGATGCGGAAGGAGTTGGTGATCGGCAGGCGTCCCGCGCCTTCAACCAGCTTCGAAGGCAGCGGCATGATCGCCGGGGCGGCCTGCGCGGCCGCGGCGGCGGCAAGAATCCAGGAGAGCCGGAGCATGAACTCTATACTACTGCGCGGCGGCGCCTGGTTCGCGCGTTAGAACCCCTCCCAGACATACGCCGGAAACTGGCGCACCAGGCGGAACCCCACCCTCTCGTACAGCGTCACCGCATCTTCGTTGGCGGCGGTCACCGTCAGGCTCGCCGCGCGGCAGCCCATCTCGCGCAGCGCGGTCAGCGACTGCCGCAGCAACTCGTGGCCCACGCCGGTGCCGCGCACCGCGGGCGACACGCAGATCTGGGTGATGTGCCCCGTATCGGGCGCCACGATGCTGGCCAGCGAGACTCCCGCCATGCGCCCCGTGGCCGCGTCGAAGGCGGCGAACGATGCCGGGCGGAAGAACGTGCCGCACCCGGGATACTGCACGATGTTGTGCAGGAAGCGGCGCGCCCCGCCCGGGCTGCGGTACTGGTCGTTGATGCGGCTGTCGATGTGGCCGCTGTAGGCGGAGGCGATCAGCGCGGCGGCATCGTCGCTATAGTGGTCGTGCCACTTCTCCACGTACACGGGACGGCGCACATGGCCGCGTCCCAGCGCCGCGCGGTTCAGATCGATCCGCATGAAATTGCGCGCGAACACGGCCGCGTTTCCGGCGCGCGGCGCCTTCCGCCCCGGCTCCCATGGGACCATCATGAGCTGCGACTCGATACGGGTCACCATCGGGGTCGTCATGACCGGGTCGAGCGCGGCTTCGATCAGCATGTCCTCGAACGCCGGAGCGCGCACGTCGCGCCGCACGTAGAGATCGCCGATCAGCCCCTTCTCTTCCTCCAGCACCCAGTACATGTAGCCGGCCACGTCGCCTTCGACGATCAGGGCGCTGCCGTTGAGCGCGCGCATCTCGACGAAGCGCCGCACCAGGCCGGCGGATTTCTCGAAATCCCAGGCGAGTTCTTCCATCCATGCGGCGCACTCCTCTTCGAGGAGCGCGTCCAGATCGCGTGCGGAGAGCCGCCGCAGATCCACAACCTCCGGCGGACGAGGCTGAAGGCGGGCTGCCATAAAGCCCTCTATTCTACTCCGTGCGGGACGGCGTAGCCGGATTCCGGCCGGATGACGACAGTGCGCAAAGCAGCAATCACCTGCTTTACATCTTCGCACCGCGGGCGTCCGCGGAAATGGGGCGCTTTAGACGGCGGCCATGCTGCGGCGCGGCTCGAAGGTATAGCCGAAGCCGCGCACCGAATGGATCAGCACCGGGTTGGCGGGGTCGCGCTCCACCTTCTGGCGCAAGCGGAGCACGTACACGTCCACCGCGCGGTCCGTGATCGCGCGGTCCTGCCCCCACACGGCGTTGAGCAGTTGTTCGCGGCTGAAGA
>JBBIQR010000112.1:0-13754 GCA_037442245.1 Candidatus Solibacter sp.
TCACTCGTAATAGGTTATTTCGCGGCGGCATTCACCGACGTCGCCGGACGGGAACCGGACGACTTGCCGAACCCAGTTTCCTCGTGTGTCGTATTCGTAGTCGTATTGGAAGATGTAGGTTCCTTCGTGACCCCGTCCCGAACGAGTCACCGCCAGAATATCGCCGCGCTCGTTGTAGGTGTAACCGATTCTCTCGGCCAAGTGGCTATCGTAAAACTGAGACTGCTCAAGCACGCGGCCAGCGTCGTCATACTGAAACGTAACTCTGAGAACGACCTTGGGATCTATTTCATACGCCAGCGCGCCTAACTCGGAAGGGGTGGCAGTTCGGGCCCACTCTGCCATGAGCGGCGGTAGCGCCGGCGGGACGAGAGTGTGCCGCACAGCCTCCGAAACGCGCCGTTTCCCGTCATGCTCATACCGGATCCGGGCGGTCTCCGTCCCGTCCTTGCTTCGAAAGACGGTGTGAGCCGGAAGGTCTGCGGCGGTGAATGTAGTTTCCGCCAGATCGGCTCCTCGCGCAGGAAAGGCGGCCCCGTTCAATGCCGGCATACTCCAGAAATCGAAGCCAGAGATGGTCTGCACCTCCGTTCTACCGCCATCGGGGTGGGTTCGGATCACGGGTGGCTGAATCACGCACGCCGCCACGGGATCGAACACCTGATTGCCTTGCCGGTCAAATTCGAAGATCTCTACGGACGCCAAGGGAGGCACCCAGTCTTCGACAATTTTCCGTACAGGCCCCTTAAGGCCCTCGACGCGCCGACGCGATGTGTTATCACCCATACGCGAGTTAGTTGCAGGGTCCCCCGGGCGGAAGTGCGTTAAAGCCTATCCCCACGGGAAAGCATTCAGGAGGGCCGCCAAGAAATGTCGCCACCAACCAGTTCGCACCCATGTAGGGTGTGCACGTCATCCCTGAGACCGTAGCCCCGGATGGACAGGTCGGCGTGGTCCCGTTCGTGCATGCCAACTGGGGACAGGCGCAGCCGATGCCGGAGTAGTAGCAGCCCTGATAGTAGGTCGTAGCGTAACGAACGGTTATTGGTATATGATCCGGCCAACTGATGAATAATCCAGCGAACGAGCATACCGCGGTTTCGTTGATGTCAGCGCTATAGGAACCTTCCTCGACGATTGGGAGGACGGCCTCGCACGAAACATTGAAATACGATGCTGAAGCATACTGGCCGCTGCAATAGGCGGAACTATATCTCCAGTTCGGACTTGTTAGAGATGGTTCTACGGTGTAGGTGTGCTGATAGTTAGTACCTGGCCAGCCGTTGCCATCCATCACGCCCGTCACATAGAGGTTTGTTCCGTCTGTGGACGCGTTAGCATAGATGTAGATCTGCGCAAAACTCGCCCCTACGCAGGATGCATGGAGAATGGCGAGAATCGCGCACCTTGAAACTGTGGACATAGCTCCCCTCCTTCCGATTAGTGATGCCCCGGCATCGGCGGGACTGGAAACGCTCTCATGTGCTTCTTTTCGCTTTCAACGTAGCTCTGTAAGCGCGAGAATCCACCCGAAGACATCTGTGATCTTAAGCGATCAACGGTTGACTGCGTCACACTATCAATTGAGAGGGACCCGCCTGCGCTCTGGGTCGCAGGGGCCGTAGTTTGCCCCGACGCTAGTGTGATGACCGTGTGGTTTCTTCCGTTTCATCGGCGACCGCTCCCTCACGGTCGCGGCTCGTTTCCGAGCCGCGCGCGTTAGCAAGCGGTTGGCACACCGAACCGAACCAGCCGGTCAAAGCACTAGGGCTATCTTGAGTTGGCGCACTTCCTGCGCAATTATGCCCTGGTCCGCCGCGGTCAGGCCAATGGGATTAAGCTTGGCCGTCTGCTTGGCGCTCAGAATTGCGCTGGCTCCAGGAGTCTCAGCGACCGCGATGAAGAAGAGCCGAAACGCGACCAACGCCGGAATCTCATTTGGCGTGACAGCCCCATCGATTACGCCAGGCGGGAGCAACTTTGTATTTTGGGCATTTGACCTAACAGACCAGCGGCCAACGAGAGCGCGAGGCAACATTCGGATCGCATTTTCATAAGCACTCCTTCCATGCCTATTGAGTATTAGGGAGAGGCCCGTGTCAGTTAACTCTCAGTTACACTACAATCGCCTAGCCGAAGGAACATACGAGCCGACTCTTCAGGCGGCCCAGTGGTGAAGATAATAAGTGCCTCAGGCACCTCTGTCAAGAAGGATTCACGAGGGGACTCAATGGGACGGTGATGTTCTTCACATTTGCAAGAGTCGAGGTTACACAATTAACTGGAGCGAGGCACCGGTCGAGCAACTGATCGGCCGATTCGGATGCAGGGGTGAGGCGGTCCGGCACTCACTCGGAGGAAAGCGCCGGTTCGGGCGCCTGGCGCGCCGGGGCGAGGTAGGGAGTGCGGTGGAGGAAGCGGGCGCAGGCGTTCCAGCGCAGCAGGGCGTCGTCGTTGGCCTTCGGGCGGAGGGTTTCGGCCTGCTCGTAGAGCGCCATCGCCTCGGAAATCAGGCTGTGAACGGCGGCTCCGGAGCGGAAATCGCCGTGGCGGAAGAGGGCGAGGGCGCGGCGCTCGTGCACGATACCGGCATAGTACGCGCGCTCGTAAGCACCGTCGAGGCGGTCCAGCACATCAACCGTCTCCTGCATGTTGATTCCCTCGCCGAACTGATCGGTCAGGGCCAGCAGCAGCATGATCAGGGCCGGCTGATTCACCGGATCGACGGCCAGAATATCGCGGCACACGCTCTCCGCCTGCAGGGGTTCGCCCAACAAACGATAGCGCTCGGCTTTGGCGAGCGATGCGGGAATCGCCTCCCGGGACAGCGGTTTCAATTGCAAACCCATGGCCGCCTCCTCAGCTTACAGGCAGACTACGCCCGGCAGGGGCCGAATGCAAGCGGGAGGCAGGAGGCGGGGTTATGCGGCGGGCTCGATGACGGCGGACATGGATGCTTTGGAACGCGGCAGACGCCAATCCGGCCCGTAGGCGTGGATCTGGTCGCGGCAGTACTCGGCTTCGCGCAATTCGCAGGTGATGAGCGCGGTCCGCCCGGTGCGGTCCACTTCCTCGGCGTGGCGGTAGGCTTCATCCAGAGTGAAGACCAGGATCTTTTGCAGCATCTCGATCACGTAATCGTAGGTGTGATCGTTATCGTCGAGCAGGACCACGCGGTAGAGGGGCACCAACTGGTCGCGTTCGAGGGTCTCGCTTTCAGGGATGGTACTCGGACCGGCCATGGAGCTCACTGCGCGCCGCGCGACAGCAGCATCGCCTTCACGGTGTGAAAAATGATGTAGTTGTCCAGCGACATGGACATGTTTTTGATGTAGTAGAGATCGTATTCGAGCTTGGTGATGGTGTCTTCCATCGTGTCCCCGTACTTGTAGTTGATCTGGGCCCATCCGGTGATGCCGGGACGGACGCAATGGCGCTGCCGGTAGTAGGGGATCTTTTCACTGAGGGCGCGCACGAACTCGGGCCGTTCGGGACGCGGTCCGACGATCGACATTTCGCCCTTGAGGACGTTGAAGAGCTGGGGGAGTTCGTCGAAGCGGATTTTGCGGATGATGCGGCCCACGCGGGTCACGCGCGGATCGTCTTTTTGCGCCCAGACCGCGCCGGTGCCTTTTTCCGCGTCGGCGCGCATGGAGCGGAACTTGAATAACGTGAAAGGCTCGTCGTCGAGACCGACGCGGACCTGGCGGTAGAGGACCGGTCCGGGAGAGGAGAGCCGGACGGCGAGCGCGGTGAGCAGCAGAAACGGCAGCCCGATGACGATTCCGATCACCGCCACTACCGCGTTGGCCAGCCGCTGGAAGACGAGATTTTGCGTCCGGGGGCCGAGTTCTCCGGAGAAGATCAGTTGGGAGGGGCGGATTTCCTTGACGCACACGCGTCCCAGGACGCGCTCGTAGGTGCTGGCGACCTCCTCGACGATATAGCCGCTGAAGCGCAGGTCGAGCAGGTCGGTAACCGGCATGCGGTTGCGCCGCTCGAACATGCCGACCACGATGCGGTGCGGTTGGGTGGCGCGCACCACGTCGCGCAGATCCGCCATGGAGCCGACCATCTTGGCGCCGGGCACCGGAGCGCCGGGTGCGTGTTGATCGTCGACGTAGCCGGCGATCTGGAGACCCAATTCGGGGTGCTCGGCGACATGCCGGCCGATATCTTCGAGCAGCGGGCTGCCGCCGACCAGCAGCAGGCGGTCCATGCCGACGACGTGCACGGAATAGGCGCTGAAAAAGATGCGCCACAGGAAGATGGCGGCGAGAGCCATGGAACTGCCGGTGAGCATGACGCGGATCGGCACCCGGAGACTGGCGTCGACGTAGGCGATCAAGCCCTGGATCAGGAAGGCGACCCCCATCACGAGGCTGAGTTGCTGGATCAGGACGATGCGGCTCTTGACCCGGTATTGCGAGTAGAGGTCGTGGAAGTGCAGGCCGATGAGGATGGTGACGACGACGAGCGCGATGCGTACCCCGCCTCCGTCATAGAGCAGGAACACAGCGGGATCGACGTCCAGGTTCAGATACGTCGCCAGCACAAACGCCGAAGTGACCAGCACGATCTCGGAAACCAGGAGGGTGAGCGTGCCAACCGGAATAAAAACCTTGAAGAGGCGAATCATCCAGTAAAGGGAACCGGGGGCCGAAGGATAATTATACTCGGGAACGAGCGACGTTCGAATTGGTACGAAGGATCAGTCGATGCGCAAGCCGGTTTATCTCGATTATCACGCCACCACGCCGGTGGACGGGCGTGTCCTGGAACGGATGCTGCCGTATTTCACGGAGCGGTTCGGTAACGCCGCGAGCGGGCACCGGTACGGGTGGGAGGCGGAAGCCGCCGTGGAACGGGCGCGCCGGCAGGTGGCCGCGCTGGCGGGTGCGGAACCGCGGGAGATTGTCTTCACCAGCGGCGCGACGGAATCGGATAATCTGGCGATTAAAGGCGCGATCGGCGCCGCGGGGGGCCGCGGGCATATCGTGACCGTCGCCAGCGAACACAGGGCGGTGCTGGACAGCGTGCACCGGGTCGAGGAGCGCGGCTGCCGGGCGACGGTGTTACAGCCCCGTCACGATGGACGGGTGGACCTGGAGGAACTGCGCCGCGCCATTCACGCGGAAACCGTACTGGTGAGCGTGATGTACGCCAATAACGAAATCGGCGTGATCCAACCGGTCGCGGAGATCGCCGCCATCTGCCGCGAGAAGGGCGTACTGTTCCATTCCGACGCGGTGCAGGCGTTCGGCCGCGTGCCGGTGAATATGGAACGCGACGGAATCGACCTGATGAGCGTGACGGCGCACAAGATGTACGGCCCCAAGGGTGTGGGCGCGCTGGTGGCGCGGCGCCGCGCGCGCCTGGAAGGGCAGATGGACGGCGGGGGTCACGAGCATGGCCTGCGGTCCGGGACCCTGAATGTACCCGGCATCGTGGGGTTCGGCGAGGCCTGCGGGCTGGCCGGGTCCTGTATGGCGGAGGAAAGCGAGCGTACCGGCGAACTGCGGGACCGGCTGCTGGCGGCGCTGCGCGGCGGTCTCCCGGGCGTGCATGTGAACGGATCGCTGGCGCACCGCCTGCCCGGCAACCTCAACGTGAGCTTTGAAGGCGTGGAAGGGGACGCGCTGCTGGTGGCGCTGCCGGATGTGGCGGTGAGCGCCACGTCGGCCTGCGGGGCGCACGGTCCGGCGGGCAGCCACGTGCTGGCGGCCATCGGGGTGCGGCGGGAATTGGAGCAGTCCGCGGTGCGCTTCGGTCTGGGCCGGTTCACGACGGAAGAAGAGGTGGATTACGCCGCGGGGCGCGTCATCGAGGCAGTGCAAAAACTGCGTGCGGAAGATCCCGGCAACGCGGGATGAAACCTTACCCCTGCCCGCGGGCATCTAAGAGAGTATGCATGCGCGCCAAGGAATGTGGGGGCTCGTGCTCTGCCTCCTGCTCGGCGGACGGGCTCTCGCACAGGCGCCGGAGACGCAGTCCCCCGTGCCGGAAGCGGAACCGGCGGCAGCCGGGTCGAGCGCGTCCGAGGAACCGCCCGCGCCGGCCACAGCGTCCAAACCCAGGTCGAAGGAGCAGCCCAAACGCATCCTCGGCATGATGCCGAATTACCGGGCGGTGAGCGCGGGGGCCATTCCGCCGCCACCCACGGCGAAGCAGGCGTTCCAGATCGCGACCCAGAACACGTTCGACTACTCCTCGTTCGTCTTCGTCGGGGTGACTTCGCTATTGGCGTGGGGCACCGACGCCCATCCGGGATTGCGCAGCGGCATGGCCGGATACGGACGCTACTACTGGCGCGGCTTCGTGGATAAGGCCAACGGGAATTACCTGGTGATCTTCGCGCTGCCCACGGTCCTGCACGAGGACGAGCGCTACTACGCGATGGGCGAGGGCGGTTTCTGGAAGCGGGCGGTTTACTCGGCGTCGCGCATCCTGATCACACCGGATTATCACGGGCGGAACACGTTCAACGCGGCCGAAGTGCTGGGGCGCGGGATCTCGCAGGGGATTTCCGCGGCGTATTATCCGGCGCAGGACCGTAGCGCGGGAGCGCTGGCGGTGAAGTTCGGATTCGCCATGGGGCGCGACGCTCTGACCAACGTATTCCGCGAGTTCTGGCCGGATATCGCGACGCGCGTGCTGCATCGCCATCCGTGAACCGGGGGGCGGGATCGGGGGGTTAGCGCTTGTGCCTGCGGAATGCGCGCATCAGGTCGGGGGAGAACTCTTTGAGCACAAAGCCGAGGGCGTCGCTGCCGATGTTGATATAGAAGCGCTGGATGTTATCTTCGAGGCGGCGCGATTGGGCATAGTAGGCGTTACCGGCGGCGGCGGTCACGATGTTGCCGCCGAATTCGCTGAAGTTGAAGGTGGTGGCGCCGGAATCGGTGCGGGTGACGAAGACGCGGCTGAGGGCGTACAGGAGGCGGGCACCCTTACCGCCGCGCGCGGCGCCGCGGCGGAAATAGCGCGGGTCCTCGTGGAGCAGGCTGGGGAGCACGCCTTCGATCATCACGTTGCCGATCACCTGGTCGCTGTAGGCGGTGGTGTAGCGCAGCGCGTAACCGCGGGCGCCTTGTCCGAAGGACGGGTTCTGATCCGCCCACTGATAGATCGCCGCGAAGACGCCGGCGGTGGGGAAGACGGGAAAATCGGTGGAGTCCTTGTAGGCGATGAACATTTTGCGGGCGGCGGTGATGGGGGCCGCGGCCTCGCTGGCGTCGGCGGTGCGATAATTGGGGAGTACACCAAGGGCGCGCTTTTCGACCCGCTCGAGTGGAGTGCCGGCCGGGTCTTCGGCAGGCAGAACGGACTGGGCGCGGAGCGATCCACACACCGCGAACAGGGCAGCGAGACACAGGGAAAGGCGCATGCAGAATCTTCCATGGTATACTGATTCAGTCTTTCCCGTACGATCCAGATTCAGGGAATTTTTATGCCTAAGCTGAAGACTCACAAAGGTGCGTCCAAACGGTTCAAGAAGACGGGCACCGGTAAAGTGGTTCGCAACCATGCCTTTGGCCGTCACATCCTGACCTCGAAGCCGCACAAGCGCAAGAAGAAACTGCACAAGAGCGTGGTTGCCGACCAGGCCGACCAGCCGACTCTGAAGCGGATGCTCCCCTACTAGGCCGCGGCCTGGGAGGAGTGGAGCGCCGAGCGGACGGTGCGCGTGGCACGTGCCCGAGCCGCCGGAGACTTTAGAAACAATATGAAGGAGAAGAAAACGTGCCCAGAGTAAAACGTGGTCCTCACCGCCGGGCGTCGCGGAAGAAGACGCTGGCGCTGGCGAGCGGCTATTTCCTGACGAAGAGCAAGCTGTACCGCGCGGCGCAGGAAGCCGTCGAACGCGGTCTGAAATTCGCCTACGTCGGCCGGAAGATCAAGAAGCGCGATTACCGCGCGCTGTGGATTACGCGCATCAACGCTTCCTGCCGCGCGGCCGGCATCAGCTACAGCAAGTTCATGCACGGGCTGAAAGCCGCGGGCATGGATTTGAACCGCAAGGTGCTGGCGGAGATCGCGCTGAAGGACGATGCCGCTTTCCGCAACCTGGCGGAGCTGGCCAAATCGGCGCTGGCCGTGAAGGAGTCCGCGCGCGCCGCCCTGGAGAAGGGATAAGGGATGAGCTCGCTCGATCTGGAACAGGATTCGCTCTCCACCCTGGAAGAACGCATACAACGGGCGGTGCAGTTGGTAGTCCGGTTGCGCCAGGAGAAGGAAGCTGCTGTGGAAGAGGCGGCCGAAGCCAAAGCCGCAGCCGCGCGGCTCGCCGAAGAGGTCAAGGGCCTGCAGGCGGAGCGGAAGCAGGTGCGGGGCCGCATCGAAAAACTCCTGGGCCAGATCGATCAGCTTAGCGGTTCGTAGTTACTTCTGAAGCGAGGGGGCCTTCTCGCATGGACGACAGGCAAACGGTCCGGGTGACGATTCTGAGCCGCCCGTATACGCTGCGCGCCGCCGGCGATCCGCGCGAAGTCGAAGCCGTAGCCGCCGGAGTCAACGACCTGATGCTGTCCATCGCGGGGCGGGCGCCGGACGCCGACTCGACCCGCATCGCGGTACTGGCCTGCCTGCACCTGGCCGACAAACTCCGCGCGCTGGAGAAGGAGTGCGCGCAACTGCGGGAACACGCCGGGCGCACGAGCGAGACCCTCACCGGGCTGGTCGAGCAACTGGTCAGCGCGGTCGAGGAAGCGGCGCCGCGATGATCCGGGTCGCGATCCTTTCGCTGGCCGGGATCGCGCTGGCGATGGCGGCCGGATATCCGGACGAGATCGCGCAGTGGCGGCGGCAGCGCGAAGATCGTTTGAAGGCCGAAGGCGGATGGCTCTCGGTCGCCGGACTTTTCTGGCTGCACGAGGGCGTCAACCCGTTCGGCGCGGCTTCTACGAACGAGATCGTGCTGCCCGACGGACCGGCGCGCGCCGGGGTGTTCACCCTGAAGGGCGGCAAAGTCACGGTCGCGGCGGCGGGCAGCGAGGAACGCGAACTATGGCCGGACTCGCTGGATTTCGCGCAGGCGGGACGGGTGAAGCTGTACGTCATCCAGCGCGGCGACCGGTTCGGGATACGCGAACGCGATCCGGAGAGCGAATACCGCCGCGATTTTCACGGCATCGACTATTACCCGGCGGAGGAAGCGTACCGCGTCACCGCGCGGTTCGTGGCCGGTGAGAAAGAGATCCCGATCCTCAACGTGCTCGGGCAGACCGAGCCGCTGAAGAGTCCCGGGGTGGCGGTGTTTTCCGTGGGCGGTAAGGAGTACCGGCTGCGTCCGGTATTCGAGACGCCGGATGCGCAGGAGTTGTTCTACATCTTTAAGGACGCGACCAGCGGCCGGGAGACCTACGGCGCCGGGCGTTTCCTGTATTCGGCCCTGCCGAAGGACGGTACCGTGGTGCTGGACTTCAACAAGGCGTACAACCCCCCATGCGCGTTCACACCGTATGCGACGTGTCCCCTGCCTCCGGCGGAGAACAAGCTGCCGGTTCGGATTGAGGCTGGGGAGAAGAAGTACGGGCAGCATTAGCCCAAGAGCATGACGGGCCGCGGATGGACGCGGATGCACACGGATACTGGAGTGCACGGCTCATCGATGGCGCGCGGTGCTCGTGCTTTAAATACAACAAACAGAATAGTTTATAGCAAGTGATGGAGGCCATGCGGCGTGGTGCGTGGTGGTGGGAGTGGTGTGGGCGCAAATAGTTGATTTTTATAGACTCATTTCTACTTGACATTTACACACTCATATTTTATGATTGCAAGTGATGAGGCACTAAGCCCTCAAACCAATACGCAACCAGGAGGAATTTGACAACCATGTCTCTCAGCCATTACGATCCCCTCGCCGGACTCCGGCAATTCGAAGACGCTTTCACCCGGCTCTTCAATGAGCCCCAGACCAACCGTCCGTGGGCCCCGGCCGTCGATATCTTTGAGACCGACAACGAACTGGTTCTCAAAGCGGATCTGCCGGATGTGGAGTTGAAGGACCTCGACGTCCGGGTGGAGAACCAGACCCTGACCATCACCGGCGAACGCAAGTTCGACCGGAAGGAGAACGCCAAGGGCTACCATCGGGTGGAGCGCAGCTACGGCACCTTCGCCCGCAGTTTCGCGGTGCCCAGCGCCTTCGATACGGAGAAGATCGGCGCTTCGTTCAAGAACGGCGTCCTCAGCGTGACGCTGCCCAAGAAGGAAGCCGCCAAGCCGCGCCAGATCAAGGTCGAAATCCACGCCTGACTCTGGCGTGCGGCGTTAGCATCTAATTAGGTGGACCGCCGGGAAGGCGGCGGAAAAGAAGGACAGGGCAGGTGGCAGGACCTGCCCTTTTTTGTCTATAGGAAACCCATGTTCCGTCTCGACAAACTGACTCAGAAAGCGCAGGAAGCCTTGCAACAGACGCAGGCCCTTGCCGAAGGCCAGCAGAGCCAGGTGATGCACCCGCTGCATCTGCTGGTGTCGCTGGTGGAGGAGCGCGAGGGCATCGTCCGTCCGATCCTCGAAAAGGCCGGGGTACACCCCGACGCGATTGCCACCGAAGCGCGCCGGCAAATGACGAGTCTGCCGAAGACCGGCGGCGGGCAGCAGGGCATGTACCTGGCGCCGGCGCTCAACCAGGTCCTGGAGCGCGCCTTCGACGAAGCGGTCCGGTTCAAGGACGAATTCGTTTCCACGGAGCACCTGCTGTTGAGCCTGGCCGAGCAACGGGGCGATGCCGCGGGAGCGCTGCTGGACCGGGCCGGCGCGACGCACGACGCCATCCTCAAAGCGCTGGTCAGCGTGCGCGGGAGCCAGCGGGTCACCGACCAGAATCCCGAGACCAAGTATCAGGCATTGGAGCGGTATGCGCACGACCTCACGGAAAGCGCGCGGGCGGGCAAACTGGACCCGGTGATCGGGCGCGAGGACGAAATCCGGCGGGTGATGCAGGTGCTCAGCCGCCGCACGAAGAACAACCCGGTGCTGATTGGCGAGCCGGGGGTGGGCAAGACGGCGATCGTCGAGGGGCTGGCGCAGCGCATCGTGCGCGGCGACGTCCCCGATCAGCTCAAGAATAAGCGCCTGGTGGCGATCGACCTGGGCAGCATGATCGCGGGCACGAAGTTCCGCGGCGAGTTCGAGGACCGCCTCAAGGCGGTGGTGAAAGAGATCATCGATTCGAACGGCGAGATCCTCTGCTTCATCGACGAATTGCACACGCTGGTCGGCGCCGGCGGAGCCGAGGGCGCCATCGACGCCGCCAACCTGTTGAAACCCGCGCTGGCCCGCGGCGAACTGCGCTGCATCGGCGCCACCACGCTGAACGAGTATAAAAAGCACGTGGAGAAAGATGCCGCCCTGGCGCGCCGTTTCCAGACCGTGATGGTTGGGGAGCCGAGCGTGGACGACACCATCGCCATCCTGCGCGGCCTCAAGGAGAAGTTCGAGATCCATCACGGGGTGCGGATCAAGGACTCGGCCATTATCGCCGCGGCGGTGCTCAGCCACCGCTACATCAGCGACCGCTTCCTGCCGGATAAGGCGATCGACCTGATCGACGAAGCCGGCAGCGCGCTGCGTCTGCAGATCGGCTCGATGCCGATCGAGATCGACGATCTGGACCGGCGCATCTCGCATCTGGAAATCGAGCGGCAGGCGCTGGGCAAGGAGCGCGACGCTTCCAGCCACGAGCGTCTGCGGCACGTGGAAAGCGAGCTCGAAACACTGCGCGCCGAGGGCGCGATCCTCAAGGAGCGGTGGAACCGCGAGAAGAGCGCCATCCAGCGCGTGCGGCAGCTCAAGGAAGAGCAGGACGCGGCGCGCCTGGAGGAAGAGAAGGCCAGCCGCGCCGGCGATTGGGAGAAGGCCGCGCAACTGCGCTACGGGCGTTTGACCCAGATCGAGAAAGAGATCCAGGCGGCCGAGCAGGAGCTCGAAGCGGTCAAGGAAGACGCGCTGCTCAAGGAAGAAATCGGCGAAGACGAAATCGCCCGCATCGTGGCCAAGTGGACCGGCATCCCGGTGACCCGCATGATGGAGGGCGAGATTCAGAAGCTGGTCCAGATGCCGGAGCGGCTCAAGGACCGGGTGGTGGGTCAGGACGAAGCGGTGCGGCTGGTGAGCAACGCGATCCTGCGCAACCGCGCGGGGCTGAGCGACCCGCAGCGGCCGATCGGCAGCTTCATTTTCCTGGGGCCTACCGGCGTCGGCAAGACGGAACTGGTGCGCGCGCTGGCCGAATACCTCTTCGACGACGATAAAGCGATGGTGCGGGTGGACATGAGCGAGTACCAGGAGAAGCACGCGGTGGCGCGCATGATCGGTTCGCCGCCGGGCTACGTGGGCTACGATGAAGGCGGGCAGTTGACCGAGCAGATCCGCCGCCGGCCCTATTCGGTGGTGTTGTTCGACGAGATCGAGAAGGCGCACCCGGACGTGTTCCACGCGCTGCTGCAGATTCTCGACGACGGCCGCCTGACCGACGGACAGGGGCGCACGGTCAACTTCAAGAACACCGTGATCGTGATGACGAGCAACATCGGCACCGGCATGGTGGAGAAGAACGCGATCGGGTTCAGCGTCCACGGCAAGGACAGCCGCAACGACGGCACGCGGCAGCGCCTGCTGGAAGCGCTGCGCGCGCAGTTCCGGCCCGAGTTTCTCAACCGCATCGACGACATCATCGTGTTCAACTCGCTCAGCCGGGAGCATCTGGGCCAGATCGTGGATATCCAGATCGCCAGTGTCGCCAAACGGCTGAAGGAGCGGAAGGTGAATCTGGAAGTGACGGCGGCGGCCAAGGACGCGATCATCAACGAAGGCTACGACCCGCAGTACGGAGCCCGGCCGATGAAGCGCGCCCTCCAGCGGCTGATCGCCGACCCGCTTTCGCTGCGGCTGATCCAGGGCGATTTCCTGGAAGGCGACACCATCCAGGTGGATGTTGCCGGCAGCGGGAACGAGCTGCGGTTCGAGCGGCTCGCGCCCGCGGAAAAGGTGCAGGTATGAACGCAGTCAAGACGGTATTGCTGCTGGGCGGCCTGACGGCGCTGCTCCTGGTGGGAGGAGAAGCGATCGCGGGCCGCCAGGGCCTGTATATCGGGCTGGTGATGTCGTTTCTGATGAACTTCGCCAGTTACTTCTTCGCCGATAAGATCGCGCTGGCGACTTACAGCGCGCAGCCGGTGAGCGAGACCGAAAACCCCGAGGTTTACCGGCGGGTGGGTCCGCTGGTGCGGCACCTGGCGGAACGCATGGGGCTGCCCATGCCGAAACTGTGGATCATTCCGGACCCCTCGCCCAACGCCTTCGCGACGGGACGCAACCCGAAGCACGCTTCGGTGGCGTTCACCCAGGGGATCCTCTCGCTGATGGGGGACAACGAACTGGAGGGCGTGGTGGCTCACGAACTGGGGCACGTGCTGCACCGCGACATCCTGATCAGCTCGATCGCCGCGATGCTGGCGGGGACGATTACGTTTATGGCCCGGATGGCGTTCTGGTTCGGCGGCTCGCGCGACGAGGACAACCGCGGCAGTCCGCTGGCGGCGCTGGCCATGATGATCCTGGCGCCGGTGGCGGCGCTGCTGATCCAGATGGCGATTTCGCGCTCGCGGGAGTACGATGCCGATGCGGCGAGCGCGAAGTACGTGGGTTCGCCGTATCCGCTGGTGAACGGCCTGACCAAACTGGAGAGCTGGTCCAAGCGCATCCCGATGGACGCGACGCCGTCCACGGCCCACATGTTCATCATCAAG
>JBBIQR010000113.1:0-4720 GCA_037442245.1 Candidatus Solibacter sp.
CGAAACCGCGCGCTCCATCTCCGCCAGATCGTCCAGCGTGAACTCCACCGCCGCCGCCGCGATATTCTCTTCCAGCCGGTGCAGCTTCGTCGTGCCCGGAATCGGGACGATCCACGGACGCTGCGCCAGCAGCCACGCCAATGCGATCTGTCCCGGCACCGCCTGTTTCCGCGCCGCGACCTTCTCTAACAGGTCCACCAGCGCGCGATTCGCCTTCCGGTTCTCCGCTTCGAAGCGCGGCACCGTGTTGCGGAAGTCCGAGGTTTCGAACCGCGTGCTCTCATCGATGCTGCCCGTCAGAAAACCCTTTCCCAGCGGGCTGAACGGAACGAACCCGATACCCAGTTCCTCCAGCGCCGGCAGCAACTCCTTTTCCGGCTCCCGGTACCAGAGCGAATACTCGCTCTGCACCGCCGTGACCGGTTGCACCGCGTGCGCCCGCCGGACCGTCCCCGGCGCCGCCTCCGACAGGCCGAAGTGCTTCACCTTGCCCTCCTGGATCAGGTCCCGCACCGCGCCCGCCACTTCTTCGATCGGCACCTCCGGGTCCACCCGGTGCTGATAGTAGAGGTCGATCGCCTCCACCCGCAGCCGCCGCAGCGAGCCCTCGGCCGCCCGCCGGATATGCGCCGGCCTGCTGTCCAGCCGGCTCCATCTCGCCTCGCCCTCCGCGCCCGGCGCCCATCCGAACTTGGTCGCAATCGCCACCCGCCCGCGAAACGGCGCGAGCGCTTCGCCCACCAGTTCCTCGTTGAGGTACGGACCGTAGACCTCGGCCGTATCGAAGAACGTGATCCCGCGCTCCACCGCTCCCCGCAACACCGCGATCGACTGCCCGCGGTCCGGTATCGAGCCGTAGGACCAGCTCATCCCCATGCAGCCGAGCCCCAGCGCCGCGACTTCCAGCCCTTCTCCCAGCACTCGTGTCCGCATCGTTCAGCGCCGCTCCCAGGCGACCCGCCAGTGCTCCTCCGGCCGCGTCGATTTCACAATCAGCCGCTCCCCGGTGAACTCGTACGCCCGCGCCAGATCCTTCCCGGCCAGCGTCCGCACCAGCGCGCCTTCGACGTGGAACGTGAACGTATGCGCGCGCTCGTCCACCCGGAAAGTGCCCCACGACGCCTCGTACCCGCCTTGCGAATACTGCTCCGGCGCGCCCGCCGCCGGCGCTTCCGGATTGCGCTCCATCACCTGCACCGACATGTGCCCGTCGCGCGTGTACACCAGCAGCCCGGTGCACTTCACCCGCCGCACCACGCCGTCCGCGCCCGGACGCTCCAGCCACGCCAGCCGCCATGCACCGGCAAACCGGTCCCGGATGTCCCGCTCCTGCGCGCCGGTCAAGCCGGCCGCGAGGGACACCGCGCACACCAGCAGTACGCTCCTCATTCCGCCTCCTGCGAAACAGTATCGCGCCCCGGGTCCGCCCCGCGATTTCCCAATCCTGCCGGTTGTTTGCCTGATCCTGCCTGACAGCGGATTTTGCCCGCTGCGAGTCCCGCTATTGTTTCAGCGCCCTGGCATGGTCCAGATCCGCGGCGGCTCCGGCCGTGTCTCCCAGCGCCTTCCTCGCCGCCGCACGGTTCTTGAACGCCTGGTCCAGAGCCGGCTTAAGCCGGATCGCCTCCGTGAAGTCCGCCACGGCTTCCCGGTATAACTTGCGGTGAAGGTAGATCGCACCCCGGCCGTTCCACGACAGCGGATAGCCGGGAGCCAGTTCGATCGCGCGATTATAGTCGGCGAGGGCCCGGTCGTCCTGGTTGAGACGCGCCAGACATACCGCGCGCTCGTGATACGCCATCGCGCTGCCGGGGTTTATCCGGATGGCGTCGGAGTAATCCGCGATCGCCGGCTCCATCCGCTCCAGGCGCTGGTAAGCGCCCGCCCGTCCGAAGTACGATCGATACTCCGGCATCGCCTGAATCGCCCGGCTGAAGTACGATACCGCTTCGGCATAGTCCGCGCGTTTTAGCGAACTGTCGCCCTTGGTGTACCATTCGTCCGCGGAAGGCGCGTCCCGCTTCGCTTCCTTGGGCAGCGGCACCCGCGCCGGTTCGTGTGACGCCTGTTCCGGCGCTCTGGCCGGTCTCTTCGGCGCGTCCGCCCCTTTCTCGGCCGTAGGGTCCGGCGGATTCTGTGCGACCGGCCGCTGCTCCTTCCAGACAGCCGACTGCGCCCGCGCCAACTCCGCGAATTGACCCTCGGGATAACGCTTCAGGTAGGCGTCGAACGGCGCGCCGCTTTTACTGTCCTTGATCGATGCCCAATACGCCATCTCGACTTGCGTGGCGCTGTTCCGCTCGTACAGCCACGCTCCGCCCGCCGCCGCCAGAAACGCGGGAACCAGGATTATCGCCGCCGCGCTGAACCGCTTGCGGACCGGAGCCGGTGGATGGACGGCCGCCCGCGCGGGCATCGTCTCGCAAGCCAAGCGCAGGGCGCCGGCGAACGCCCCGCACGTCTCGTATCTTCCCTCGCCCGTCTTCGATAGGGCCTTGCGGAACACGCCGTCAACCGCCGCGGGCAGACCCGGATTCACGCTCGTCGCCGCCGGCGGTTCCTCGTACAGCGTCCGGGCCGCGACCGACGCTACCGTCTCGCTGGCAAACGGACGGCGCCCCGTCAGCAGCGTATAGGCTACCGCGGCCAGCGCCCACTGATCGGTGCGGCCCGTCACCGCCTCGCCCTTCCATTGTTCCGGCGCCATGTAGTGCGGCGAGCCTACGATGATGCCGCTCTGCGTCAGCGGCGTCAACCGGGACGCCTTCGCAATCCCGAAATCGGCGATCTTCACCGCCCCGTCGGCCTGCAGCATGATGTTGGCCGGCTTGATGTCGCGGTGGACCACCCCGTGGCTGTGCGCGTAATCGAGAGCGCGTGCGCACTCCTCGACGATCCGCAGCGCCTCTCCCGCCGGACGGACCGGTCCCTCGCCGGCCATCGCCCGGTCCAGGGTCCAGCCGGCCACGTACTCCATCACGATATAGGCGACGGCGCCCTCTTCGCTCACATCGTAGACGGCGACGATATTCGGGTGCGTGAGTTGCCCTCCCGCCTGCGATTCGCGCATCAGCCGCGCCCGCAACTCCGATCTCTGCTCCTCCCCGGCGTCGTCGAACGATATCGTCTTGATCGCGACCGTCCGGCCAATCGCCGGATCGGCCGCCCGGTACACCACACCCATGCCCCCCTTGCCTACCTGCTCCAGAATGTCGTACCGTCCCAACTTCCTCACGGCCGGTGCGGCGTCCATGCGCGCGCCGGTCCCCGCCTCCGATCCCTCCCCACCGCTCCCGCGCACGGCTGCATTCAAGTAACCGTCGGCGTCATCGGAAACCTCCAGCAGCGACTCGACCTCCCGGCGAAGCGCCTCGTCGCCCGCGCAAGCCCCGGCCAGAAATGCGGCGCGCTCCTCCCCCGCTTTGCCCGACGCGAGATGATAGATCTGCTCGATTTGGCGCCACCGCCCCGGGTCCATGATCTAGCTCCCTTCGCCTGCCGGGCCCGCGTCCCGCGCCCCGCCCCTCATCTCCCGAGCCAGCCACGCTTTCGCCAGGCTCCAGTCCCGGTTGACCGTCTGCGCCGATACTGCCAGCACCGAGGCGATTTCCTCCGCGTTCAGTCCGCCGAAATAGCGCATCTCCACAATCCGTGCCTTGCGCGGGTCGAATCTGGCCAGATCCGTCAGCGCGGCATCCATCCGCACCAGCGCCGGCTCCGGTTCCGCGCCGACGACCAGCGCCTCGTCGAAGTCCACCCGGGCCGCTCCCCCTCCGCGTTTCATGTAACCCTTCGACCGGGCGTGGTCCACCAGAATGCGGCGCATGATTCTCGCGCCCACGGCAAAAAAATGGGCCCGGTCCCGCCACTGCATCTGGTGAACCTTCACCAGCCGCAGGTACGCCTCGTTCACCAGCGCCGTGGATTGCAGGGTGTGGCCCGCACGCTCCCCCGCCAGACACCGGTGGGCCATGCGATGAAGCTCGGGGTACACGAGCACCACGATCCGCTCCAGTGCGCTCGCATCCCCGCCGCTCCAGGCTTGAAGCAGTGCGGTAACCCCGAGTTCGGTGCCCGAGGCCAAACGTCCCTCCGTCGGGGAGATTCTACCACGGGTCCCCCCGCCTTCCACCGCCCCTCACCGCGCCGCCGGAAACAAAAACGGCGCCCGGTTCCTCCTATGAGGTCCCCGGGCGCCGCTACATCCCGTCTCGGTCTGGTCTGGTCTAGGGCAATGGCGACAGCACGATCACCGTATTCACGATATCCGTGGTCATCCCCCCGAATACGATCATGCTCATGCTGTTCGTGTCGATCACGGCCGAGCAGAGCACCCGCGGGTCCGGCGACGGCACCCCGGCGTTGGCCAGCGTCCAGACCGGAGGCTGCGTGAGCCCGCTCGCGTGTGCCGCCGTCCAGGTCTCCGCCGGTTGCCCGATGCCCCCGAATATCGCCATCGTGTCGCTCGCCGGATCGTAGACCGCCATATGTCCGCTTCGCCCGGACGGAACCGTCGCGGTACCCGTCGGAAGCGGAATCCACACCGGCGCTCCCCCTTCCCCGTTGGCATTGGCCAGAACCCACAGGTCGTTGAAATCCACGCCTCCGCCGCTGCCCCCGAAAACCATCATGCGGTTGCTCCCCGGGTTATAGACTGCCGTGAAGGCCGACCGCCCCGAGGGCCCGTTCGTGGCCGCCGTCACCAGTTTCCAGACCGGCG
>JBBIQR010000113.1:4757-13704 GCA_037442245.1 Candidatus Solibacter sp.
CCCACCCAGTCCGTTTGCGTGCGATAACGCCCAGACGCCCGCCGTCGAGTCGTACACGATCATCGTGTTACGCAGCGGATCGTATACCGCCGACACCCAGTCGTTGAACACCGTTGGAAGATCGCCGATCGAGTACGAAGGGTTCAACTCAACCCATTCCGGCGCCCCGGTCCCCAGCCCGTTGGCATTCGTCAACACCCAGACATCGGTCCCCGACGCGCCGCCGTAAAGCATCATCCGGTTGCTGCCCGGGTCGTACATCCCGTTCGAATATGCCGCCGGCGGTGGCGCGCTGGCCGCCGTCACCGGAATCCACACCGGCTGCCCGTGGTGTCCATCCGCGTTCGTCAGGATCCACGTATCGTTGAGCGCGGCGCTCCAGGAATTTCCCCCGAATACGATCATGCGGTGGCTCTGCGGGTCCATCGCCGCCGACTGCCCGTACCTGGCTGCCGGCGGTCCGCCGGCGGGAGATAGTTGATTCCACGACGGCGGCGGAGTCCCCCCCGTCAGCACGCGAACGGCGGCGTCCCGCATCGCCTTCGTGTTGGCCACGCACGCCGTGACGTCCCCTGGCGCGCACTCGCGCGGTTCGCTCCACCCCTTCCATTGCTCTTCCGTACCAAAGTAACCCGGGTAGAACTCGATCGCATCGACAACTCCTCGCCTTACCTCAGACTCCTGGATCGATAACGATTGCAGGAAGAGGTTGAAGTCCTCCTGCTCCGTGCACGGCTGCCCCTTCGGAGCGCACGGCAGGTACGCCCGCCGGTCGTAGGCATACGAACCGGCGATGATCCGCGCATTCGGGAATACCTGCTTGGCCCTCTGCACGTAGGCCGGATAGTTCGGCCCGTCCGCCCGGTAGTGCACAAACAGATGGACGAAATCGAACTCCGCGCGCAACGCCGCCGGAAGCCGCGCATCTTGCAGGTAGGGGTTCGTCAACTCGTCCTCGTAGATCGTGGCGCCGAATTTCAGGTTGCGATTCGCCGACTTCAGATTGGAAATCACCGCCTGCACCACCGCCGCCGGCTCGATCGTGACATTGGAAAACAGCGCCTTGTACTGCCCCACAAAGTCGTCGATCGTGACCTCCCCCAGGTACGGCGCCGTCACGCTGGCCTGGCTGTACGCCCGCGCGTACTCCACGGTCGTCATATCGTTCAACGGAATCGCCAGGCTAACCGTTACGTTCTCGTTCCGGGCCACTCCGCCGATGAAGGTCATGCACGCGGCCGGGGGATCGCTGCACCCCTGCCTCGAGTACTGGACTCCCAGCGCCCGGTTCCACTGCGCCGTGTTGGTTTGCACGCTCCAGGTAAAGGCTCTGCCCGTTCCCAACAGCCCGCTGGACCCGGTCTGCCCGTAAGTCATGGTTGCCAGGCTGAAAATCGCTGCGGCAGCCTTGTAAACTGTGATCGTCTTCATATCGCCCTCCTGAGGATCGGCAGGCGCCGATCGCTCTCACACCGGAAGGCGGGAAACCCGCGGGAGTTTACTAACCAAGGCGAAAAAAATGGCGAAAAAATTTGCTGGCGCCTCGCAGGCCGCCGGATCGCGGCCCCTACACCAGCACGGTGAAGGTAGCTTCGCTCCGCTCCACCGGACGGTAGAGCGTGTCCCGCTCCACCGGCTCGCGACCCGCCGCGCGAATCAGCCGCAGCAGTTCGTTGCGGCGCAGCCCTTGCTGCGTCGTCGCCCCGGCGTCGTGGTAGATGCGCTCCTCCACGATCGTGCCGTCGATATCGTCCGCCCCGAAACGCAGCGCGATCTGCGCGATCCGCGGCGTCATCATCACCCAGTACGCCTTGATGTGCGGAATATTGTCCAGCATCAGCCGCGCCACCGCGATATTGCGGATATCCGTGAAGCCGGTGGTCTTCGGAATATGCTGCAGCGGCGTGTTGTCCGGGTGGAACGCCAGCGGGATAAAGGTTACGAACCCGCCCGTCTCATCCTGCACTTCGCGCAGCCGCACCAGGTGATCCACCCGGTCCTCGTCGTTCTCCAGGTGCCCGTACAGCATCGTGCAATTCGAGCGTAGCCCGAGCCCGTGCGCGATGCGCGCCGTCTCCAGCCACTCCTGCCCGTCGATCTTGTGATCGCAGATGATCCGCCGCACCCTCTCGTTGAAAATTTCGGCCCCGCCGCCCGGCATCGAATCCATTCCCGCGTCGCGCAGCCGCTCCAGCGTCTCGCGGATCGAAATCTTCGTCCGCCGCGCCAGGTACGCGATCTCCACCATGGTGAACGCCTTCAGGTGCACCTTCGGAAAACGCTGCTTGAGCCCGCGCAGCATCTCGCAATACCAGTCCAGCGTCAGCTCGGGATGCAGCCCGCCCACGATGTGGAACTCGGTCACCGCTTCGGAGTAGCCTTCGCCCGCGCGGTGCCACACCTCGTCCAGCGACATGGTGTACGCCTTGGGATCGCGCACCCGCTTGCCGAACGCGCACAGCCGGCAACTCGCCACGCAAACGTCCGTCGGGTTGATGTGCCGGTTCACGTTGAAGTACGTGCGGTTGCCGTGCAGCCGCTCGCGCACCAGGTTGGCCAGGTACCCCACCCCGAGCAGATCGGGACTCGCATACAGCGTCACCCCGTCCTCGAAGCCAAGCCGCTCGCCGGCTTCCACCTTGGAGCGGATCGAATTCAGGCGGGAATCTTCGAAGGTGGCTTGCATGACGGGTTAAATGCCGGGTTTCAGCAGGAAGATATCAGCGGCCCAGAAAACCAAGAATAACACGCTCACCCAGCCGTTCATGGTGAAGAAGGCGGCGTTGACCCGCGAGAGGTCGTCCGGCTTCACCAGGCTGTGCTCGTAGACCAGCAGCGCCACCACCGCCGCCACCCCGGCCAGCGCCAGCACCCCCAGGTGCAGCGACCACACCAGCGCCAGCAGGCAGCACACCATCAACAGGTGCAGCCCCTGCGCCAGCCGCAGCGCCCGCGCGATCCCCACCGCCCGCGGGATGCTGAACAACCCCTGCGCCGCGTCGAACTGGTAGTCCTGGCACGAGTAGATCACATCGAAGCCGCCGGTCCAGCAGGTCACCGCGAAGGTCAGCCACAGGATGCGCGCATCCAGCGCGCCGCGCACCGCGATCCACGCCGCCGCCGGCGCAATCCCCAGGCAGAACCCCAGCACCAGGTGCGAAAACGCCGTGAACCGCTTGGTGAAGGAGTAAAAGAAGACGATCCCCAGCGCCGCCGGCGCCAGCTTGAAACACAGCGGATTCAGCGCCCACGCCGCCGCCACAAACACCACGCTCGTCGCCGCCACAAACCCCCACGCGAAGCCGCGGGAAAGCACTCCGGCGGGCAGTTGCCGCATCTTCGTCCGCGGATTCAATCCGTCGATCCCGTGGTCCACCAGCCGGTTGAACGCCATCGCCGCGCTCCGCGCCCCGACCATCGCCACCACGATCCATCCCACCGTCCGCCACATCCCCGGCAGTTGGTACCCGGCGTCCCGATACGCCAGCAGCGCGCCCGTCAGGGCGAACGGCAGCGCGAACACCGAGTGCTCGAATTTAATCATCTCCAGCGTGAGGCGAAGGCGTCGAAAAGACATTGCAATTGAGTTAAGTTCCTATTTTACCCGCTGGATTGGGCCGTGGTACAGTGAGGCGGTACGGAACCGGGTGGACGACTCATGCTGGAAGCTTTTGCTCTCTCCGATAAGGGTTGCGTCAGGTCCAACAACGAGGACTACTGTCTGATCGACGGGGAGCGCGGCCTCTACGTGCTTGCCGACGGCATGGGCGGCGCCCGCGCCGGAGAGTGCGCCTCCCGCATCGCCGTCGAGACCGTGGCCGAAGTCGTCCGCTCCGCCGGTCCGCCCGATTCCCAGGTGCTCATCCACGCCACCGAGGAGGCCAACCGCCGCGTCCTCGAAGCCGCGCATAACGATCCCAGCCTGGAAGGCATGGGCACCACTCTGGTCGCCGCCCTCGAAGTCGACGGTGAACTGGCCATCACCAGCGTCGGCGACAGCCGTGCCTACATGCTCGATTCCGGCGGACTTCACCCCGTCACCGACGATCAGACCTGGGTCAACGAAGTCGGCCGCCCCCTCGGACTCGACGAGGAGAGCCTCCGCAACCACCCCATGCGCCACGTCCTCACCATGGCCATCGGCGCGAGTACGCCCCTCACCATCAATCACTACCGCCTGCCCATGCACCCCGGCGAACTCGTGCTCATCTGCAGCGACGGACTGCACGGCGTCCTCGACGCGGCCCACATCGAGGCCATCCTGCAACCCGCCCGTAACGGCCGCTCCCTCGAAGAAAGCTGCGTCCGCCTCATCGAAGCCGCCAAGGAAGCCGGTGGTCCCGACAACGTGACCACCGTCCTGATGCGGAAAAACTGATAATTTCGCACTCCGACCGGCACTACCCCTATTCAAGTGAAGGGGTTATATCTCACGCTGCGATGGGCCGCGCTCGCGGTCCTGCTGGCTGCCGCAACCCCGGCCCAGGTGGCCATCCTGCGAATCCAGGTGGCCGAAGGAGACGGCACGGTCCACGCGCCAGGCTCGCGCGGCAGCCACCCCCTCACCGTCGCGGTCACGGATGAAACCGGAAAGCCCGTCTCCGGCGCCGCCGTCAGTTTCCATCTGCCCGAGGATGGTCCCGGCGGAAGCTTCGCCAACGGACTGCGTACCGACGTCGCCACCACCGATGCCAAGGGCCGCGCCACCCTGCGCGCCTTTCAGGCCAACCGCCTGCCTGGGCGTTTCCAAATCCGCATCGTGGCCTCCAAGGAGCAGGCCCGCGCCGGCACCGTAGTCTTCCAGTACATCGGCGGAACCGGTCCGTCGCCGGCGGCGCGCGCTGCTTCCCCTTCCTCCAGCCGCCGCTGGTGGATCGTCGCTGCCGCCGCGGGAACCGGCGTACTCGCCGCCGCTCTGTCCTCCCACGGCTCCTCCTCCACCGCCGCGCCTGCCGCTTCGACCCCCGCCGCTTCCACCCCCGCGGTGGTCCTGACCATCGGCGCGCCAACCATCACGGTGGGGCACCCATGACCGCCCGATACCTGCCCCTGTGGCTGCTCGCCGCTGCCGCGCCCGCCGCCGCGCAGTTCACCCTTCAGGTGGTCGATCCCGCCGGCCCTCGCCCCGCGCCCGCCGTCTTCGACCTCGGCTCCACCTACGCCGGTGCACCGCTCTCCGCCCGCTTCCGCCTGCTCAATACCGGCGCCGCCACCGCCACCGTCTCCACCATCAAAGCCGCCGGCGTCGGATTCACCCTCGCCGCGCCCGCCCTCCCGGCCGCGGTCGATCCCCAGACCGCACTCGAGTTCACCATCGCCTTCAGTTCGCCGGATCTGGGCAGCTACAGCGCCGTGCTCTCCGCCGCCAACCAGACCATCCTGCTCACCGCCACCGTCGCTCCCAGCCTGACCTGGCGCGTCGATGGCGCCGACGTGGGCGCCACCCTCGATTTCGGCGCCACCCAGACCGGCGCCACCGTGCGCCGCACCTTCACCGTGGTCAACTCGACGCCGGGAATCCTCATCGTCCCGGCGATTACCGTCGCCGGCGCCGGCTTCGCCCTGGAAGGAACTCCCCCCAGCGGCATCGCCCTGCAAACCCAGCAATCGGCCACCTTCACCGTTGCCTTCACTCCCGCCACGCCGGGCGCCGCCGCCGCGCTGCTTACCCTCGGCGATCGCGTCACCGTCCTCACCGGCATGGGGATCGCTCCGCCGCTGCCCAAACCCACCCTTTCGGTGGATTTGCCGTCCGCCGCCAGCGCCCAGCAGGGCTCGCTCATTCTGGCTTTCCCTTCGCCCGCCCCGATTGGCGCCTCCGGCACCGCCACCCTGGACTTCCGCGGCTCCTACGATCCCTCCGTCGCTTTCGCCGCCGGTGGACGCACCGCCGCCTTCGCTATCGCCGCCGGCGACACCCGCGTGAGTCTGCCGTTTCAGACCGGCACCACCGCCGGAACCATCGTCTTCACCGTGGCCTTGGGCGATGCCACCGGCTCGGTCTCCATCCAAATTCCCGCGGCGCCGCCTGCCATCGCGCAGATCTCCGCCTCCCGCGTTTCCGGAGGCGCTCAGGTGCGCCTCACCGGTTGGGACAATACCCACGCGGTCTCGCAGTTGGTCTTTACGTTTTACGATGCGGCTGGGAATGCGGTCGCGCCCGGCGCGTTACGCGTGGACGCGACCCAGGATTTCGCGCGCTTCTTCGCCGCCACCGACTCGGGCGGAGCGTTCACGCTCCGCGCCGATTTTCCGGTGACCGGAGATACCGCGCAACTCTCCTCTGTGGAGGTCTCGCTGACCGGTTTGGGCGGCGCCGTCAAATCCGCCCGCACCCCGCTCCAATAACCAACACCCGCTTCAGGCGTTCTGCCGCACCCACTCGCGGAACGCGTCGCGGTACAGCACCACGCCTTTCCGCGAGTAGCGCAGGAACCCGTCGCGCCGGAACTGATTCATATAGTGGGTCACGATCTCGCGCGAAGTCCCCACGTACTGCGACAGCAGTTCGTGCGTGAACGGCGGCATCTGCACCGACCCCTCGGCGGAGAGTTCGCCCATCCGTTCGGAGAAACGGATCAGCGACCGCGCCAGCCGCCGCGCGATGTTGTCCACGCTGAAGCTTTCGATCCGGTGCGTGAACTCCACCGTGCGCTGCACCAGAATCTGGAGCAGCGCCACCGCCAGTCGCGGCCGGCGGAGCATGATCTCCTCCAGTTCCGCCGCGGTCCACATCATCACTTTGGTGCTGTCCTGCGCGGTCGCCTGCTCGGAGCGGTGCGGCAGGTTGAGAAACGCGGATTCGCCGAAGAATTCGTCGCGCTGGTAGATGTCCACGATCACCTGTCTGCCGTCATCGGCCAGGCGCGAGACCTTCACTTTGCCGTCAATCACCAGGTAAAGACTGGTGCACGGCTGATCCTGGTTGTAGATGATCTGGCCTCTGCGATACTCCAGTATGCTGGAGCACGGCAGGTGAGCCAGGGGATCCTCTAGGGGTTTTGCGGCCGGAACTACGCTGGGGCTCGAAGCCATTGTCTCCTCCAATTGAGTGAACTGCTTTCCCGGGCTGGCTGTCTGGGCGCGTGCGGCGGTCGTTATGCCGTTTACCAGCACGCTCCTGAAAGCGCCTTGAAGCGCTGCCCGCATTCCCAATCCCGCGGACAGTTGCTTTGCGGCCCATCTATTTTGTAAATCCTTCGCCGGGGAACCCCTTGCGGGGAAATCCCAATCCTGCGAGTTGCTATCCGAGGCTTTCTCCGAGCAGTTCGAGTACCAATGGACCCGGTACCAGGTCCTCCCCCCGGCCCACTGCTAACTCTGTGCTGCGCAACACTATTAATGAAGAGTCGCTCTATCCTGAATTGATATAGGGAATCCACTCGTAAAAAATATCCGTGGCATTCTTTACTCGTCGTGCAAATCCTGCCCCAGGGATGCCTGTTAGGTATCTTGGACGCGGCGGGCGTCCGGTAGTTTCGTTGAGGTTGGTTCTATTATGGAAGCGTGTTCCGGTGGCTTCGCGCAATCGTGTATTCCCTGTATTCCGCTGTGCTCGTCTGGAGCCAGAGCCTCGGCTCGCCCGCCGGCGACCGCCCGGCACACCGCCACCGCGACGCTTCCCTTCTCCCCGGCGGACGCATCGTCGTGCCGCTCGGCGAACAACACATCACCGGCGCCGGTCCCTTCGGTCTCGCCCTGAGCGCCGACGGACGCACTGCCCTTACGGCAAACACCGGGCCGGGGCGTAACTCCCTCAGCATCTTCCAATTGGGCCGCGAGGGCACATGGCAGGCAACCCACTGGAACGCGCCCGCCCGCTCCGCCGACCCCGACGATGGCGACCTCGCCGGGTGGCGCGGCGTCTTCATGGGCGCCGCCATCGTCAACAACCACAGCGCCTGGGTTAGCGAAGGCAACTCCGGCAAAGTCAGCCTCTTCGACTGGACCGCCGAACGCCGCCGCGCCGTCACCCTCGACACCGCCGGATTCCGCGACTCTTACTCCGGCGACCTGGCTTACGACGCGGACCGGAACATCCTCTACGTGGTCGATCAGGCCAATTTCCGCATCGCCGTCATCGACGGGCGCACCCGCCAGGTGCTTGCCTCGGTGAAGACCGGACGCTTGCCGTTCGCCGTGGCGCTCTCCCCGGACCACCGCCGCCTCTACGCCACCAACATCGGGATGTTCCAGTATCGGGCCATCCCCGGCGCCGATCCCAAGCACGCGGCGGAGACCGGACTTTTCTTCCCCGCCTTCGGATTCCCCGGCGCCGAGGCGGTCTCCGGCGCGCGCCGCCCCACTGCCCGCGGCCAGGTCGAAGTCCCCGGCTTGGGCGACCCGAATGTCCGCGAGGCGAATTCGGTCGCGGTCTTCGACGTCGCTGCTCCTGCCACCCCGAAGTTGTTAACCTTCGTTCGCACCGGCTTGCCCTTCGGCGCCGGAGTCCACGGCGGCAGCAGCCCCTGCGGCATCCTGGCCACCGCGGAGTACGTCTTCGTGGCCAACACCAACGACGACTCCATCACCGTGATCGACGCGCGCACCAACCAGGTCTCCGGTGAAATCCCGCTCCGCATCGCCGGGCTCGACCCGCTGCGCGGCGTGCTCCCCATCGGTCTCGCCTGGCACGAGCGCAGCGGATGGCTCCTCGCCGCCGAAGCCGGCATCAACGCGGTCGCCGTGATCGATCCCCGGCGCCGGACCGTGCTCGGCCACATCCCGGCGGCGTGGTTCCCCACCCGCGTCGCGGTCCACGGGGACACCGTTTTCGTCGCCAACGGGCGCGGCTTCGGCCAGGGACCCGACGAGCGTACCGGCCCCATCCGGCAAGGCTCCGTCTCGATCTTCCCCCTGCCTCCCGCCGACAGTCTCGAAGCCCATACCCGCTTCGTCATGCAGGCCAACGGCTTTGTCCCGCGCGCCCGCCCCGATCCGCGCCCCC